>DAIOFZ010000051.1:0-14457 GCA_036745475.1 Actinomycetota bacterium
AGGCGCCCCGGCCGCAAAGGCGGCCGGGGCGCCTCACTTCGTTCACCCTTCAGGCGCGTTCGAGGTCGGCCGGGCGATCGACGTCGGGTGGGGCGTCCTCCTCGACGTCGAGCCAGCGGGCGCGTCCGGGCTCGGACTCGAGGAGCGCGCGCGCGCCGACGTCGCCGGTCAGGCGCATCGCCTCGTCCCAGACCGAGCGCGCGAGGATCGCCGGGCCCGGCCCGTCCCGGAACCGGATCCGCAGGATCTCGGGCGCGTCCGCCTCGAACGCGGTCACCAGCGCCCGGACGTGGCGCGCTGCGATCCCCGGCTGATCCGCGAGCAGGACGATCGCGGCCTCGCTCGCGGGGTCGAGCGCCCGGAGTCCGACGGCGAGCGAGGTCGACTGACCGTCCGCGTAGCGCTCGTTCACGACGACCCGCGCTCGTTCGGGCAGGTCGAGCGCGTCGCGCACCCGGATCGCCTCGTGGCCGAGGACGACGACGATCTCGCCGACGCCGGCCGCCGCTGACGCCGCATCGACCGCGTACTGGACGAGCGGCCTGCCGCGGAGGATCTCGAGCTGCTTGGTGCCCCCGAACCGCCTGCCCTCGCCGGCGGCCAGCACGAGGGCGGAGATCACGCCTCGCGCTTGCCGAACAGTCGCCGGAAGAAACCCTTGATCGATGCCCAGATCGCGGCGAGTCCGAGGCGGACCCCTTCGATCGGCTTGGGCCGCGCGGACGGTTCGACCGGGCCGGTCACCGCGGCCGCGATGTCGGCGGACTCGGTCGCCCGCACCTCTGCCGCGCGCATGCCCTGGAGGAGGCAGTCGGCGAACTGCTGAGTGAGCTTCCGGCTGACCTCGGGCAGCAGCCCTCGGCTCAGCTGCGCCACGGTGCCGGTCAGATGGATGTCGGCGCGCATCTTCACGTTGGTCACGCCGTCGCCGTCGCCCTGCTCGAGCCAGCTCGTCACCGAGGCGTTGGCGGCCCCCTTCCCCCTTTGCTCCATCCCCTTGGCGGCCAGCACGATGCGCTTGGCCTGGTCGTCTCGCTCCTGCATCGTGACCGTCCCGGCGAACGCGAGCGAGACCGGCCCGAGCTTCATGTTGACCTTGCCCTTCCAGGTGTGGTCGTCGACGACCTCCGTGAGCTCGGCGCCGGGCATGCACGGCGCCACGCGCTCCACGTCGAGGAGGTACGTCCAGACATGGTCCACGGGCGCCGGGACGTCGAACTCGTTCTCGATCTCCATCGATGCTCCTGGCCGTCCCGCGAGCCTATCCGAGCCCGACGTCGCTCGCTGGTAACGTCGGCCGCGCATGGGTCGTTTCGACGAACGTGTGGCCCTGGTCACCGGCGCCGGGAGTCCCCATGGGATCGGGTTCGCGACGGCTCAGTTGTTGGGCTCGGGTGGAGCCCGGGTGGCGGTCACGGCGACGACCGACCGCATCGTCGATCGCGCCGAACAACTGCAGGACGAGGGGATTGAGGCGGCCGGATTCACCGCCGACCTGACCGACGAGCAGCAGGCCCGCGGGCTGGTCCGGGCCGTCGAAACGCGCTTCGGGCGGCTCGACGTTCTGGTCAACAACGCGGGGATGGCTCAAAGCGGTCGGGAGGGCGTGTGGGTCCGGTTCGTGGACCTCCCCTCATCCGCGTTCGGGCAACACCTCGGGCTGAACCTTTGGACGGCCGTCTTCGTCACGCGAGCGGCTCTCCCGGGCATGATCGAACGTGGCTACGGAAGGATCGTGATGGTGAGTTCGGTCACCGGACCGGTCGTCACGAACCCGGCGGCCGCGGGCTACGGCGCGGGCAAGGCAGCGATGGACGGCCTCATGCGTTCGGTGGCGATCGAGACCGCCAGGAGCGGCCTTACGTGCAATTCGGTCCAGCCCGGATGGATCCAGACGCGCGCGCAGGAGCCGGAGGAGGCGATCGCGGGCCGCAACTCTCCGGTGGGCCGAAGCGGCCGACCGGAGGAGGTGGCGGAGGCGATCGCGTTCCTGGCGTCGGAGGGCGCGAGTTACGTCACCGGGCAGGCGCTGGTAGTGGACGGTGGCAACACCATCCAGGAGTACAAGGGCCCGCCCGCGGACTGGTATTAGGATGCCGGTCGTGCGTGTGCGTGCCGCTCGTGGATCGGCCCCCGGCGGTCCCTGAGGAACCCGGCGCCGCGCCCCCGCTTCACCGCAACGATCTCGGCGACGATCGCGGCGGCGATCTCCTCCGCGCCCTCGGCGCCGAGGTCGAGCCCGGCGGGAGCCCGGATCCGCGCACGGTCGGCCTCCGAGATGCCGACGCCCTCGTCGCGGAGCTCGGTCAGCAGGCGCTCGGTCCGCACCGCGGGGCCAAGCATCGCCACGAAGCGCGCCGGCGAGGCGAGCAGCGAGCGGACGTAGTCCTTGTCGCGCAGGAAGTTGTGGGTCATCACCACGACGTTCGTGCGCGCGTCGACCGGGGCGACCTCGGCGACCTTGTCCGGACGCTCGACGAGCACGAACTCCGCGGCCTTGGGGAAGCGCTCGCGGTGCAGGAACTCCGGCCGGTCGTCGACGACGATCGGGTTCCATCCCAGGTCCGCCGCCGCCTCGACCAGCGGCGCGGCATCGTGGCCGGCCCCGCAGATCAGCAGCCGCAGCGGCGGCTCGAGCACTTCGACGAAGGTGCGCGCCCGGCCGCTCGAGCCGGAGAGCGTGCGCACCTCGCTGCGTTCGGTCTCGAGCTGCTCGAGTGCGGCGGCGCGCGCGGCTCGGTCGAGCGTGGTGTCGCCGAGCGATCGTTCGGCGACGCCGTCCGGCTTCACGAGCATCCGGTTGCCCTGCTCCACCCCGGGGACGTCGGCATCGAGCACCGTCACCATCGAGATCGGTCGCTCCTCCTCCAGGGCCATCCGCAGCGCGCCGGCGACCTCGGCGGCCTTGTCCGCGGGCTCGACGAACAGCTCGAACGCGCCGTTGCACCCGAGCCCCCAGCCCCACACGGCGTCGTCGTCCGCGGTGAGGTCGAACGACACGATGCGCGCGATCCCCTCGGTCATCACGACCTTCGCGACGTCGGCGACGTCGTTCTCCAGGCAACCGCCCGAGATGTTCCCGACGAACTCGCCCTCCTCCGGGACGAGCAGCCGCGCGCCCGGGCGACGGTAGGTCGAACCGCTCACGGCCACGATCGTCGCGAGCGCGAGCCTGCTGCCGCGCGCCGAGAGCGACTCGATCGCCGACAGGACGTCGGTGAGCTCGCTCATGGCTCCGATGGTACGCCCGGGGCGCGGTTCGACGTCGTCGCGCGTCGTTCGTCGCGGGCCGTCGTCAGGAGGCGTCCCCGCCGACGTCGGGCCGGCGCACGATGGCGATCGTCCGGTACGCGCGGGCGCGTTCGGCGGAGTGGCTGTGGCACGTGAGAAAGCTGGGGGCGGACTCCTCGATCGCGACGGAGACAGAGAATCGCCCGATCGGTGTTCGGAAGGTGGAGGTCGACACGTCTCGGAGCCGCTCGGTGCGTTCGAGCCCGAGGTCGTCGACGCCGTCGAACCCCTCGCGCGTGCGGAGCGCATGCTCGGCCGCCTGGACGGGCATCGGATAGCACGACCGTCCGCGCAGGTGCCGCAGGGAGACCTTGCCGTCCGCGTACGCGCGGGCCACCTCGGCGGCCTCGTCGGGCCGCACGCGCCCGAGGTAGAGGCCGTGCGGGAACGCGACGACGTTGCCGGCGAAGCGGTCGCCGCCGACGTGGCTGCTCTCCCACGTCGCACCGGGGGCGGCGCCGGAGAGCGACCGGGCGAGGGGACGGCCGCGCTCGGCGCAGCAGACGTCGCGACGCCCATGCGTGCACACGAGGAACAGCGGTCCGTCGACCGGCTCGAACCCGGGCCGGACCCCTCGACCGAGCGCGGGCAGATCGAGGTCGAGGATGTCCGCGACCCTCGCGAGACGGGTGCGCTCGATCCACGGGGGCTCGGGTCCCGAACGGATCGCGAAGCACGCCAGGCCGCCAAAGGACGAGGCAGGGGACGAGGCAGAGGACGAGGCAGCGGCCGAGGCGTTTGTCGACGCGCGGCGGATCAGGAGCGGGCGGACGCCCGCGGCGCGGCAGCGGCGCTCGAGCTCGATCCCCACGCGTTCGGGCAAGCGCGCGTCGCGCAGCGCGTCGCGCCCCCACGGTCCGGGATCCTCGAGCAGGAGCCAGGAGCGGACCGTCGACGCGGTGCCCGCCATCGGCTCGTCGCGGGCCTCGCTCGCCTGCGAGCATCGTTCGGACCGCGTCAGCACACTGCTCAGGGTAGAGGGCGGAGCAGTCCCTCTCGCACGAGCCGGCGCGCGAGCACCGCTCGGGCCCCGGGGTCGGGGAGGACGTCCGCGAGATCCCCGACCACGAACGACGGTGTCGCCGCGACCCGGCGCATCGCCGGCCCGAGCCAGGCCGGCATCTCCAGACGGCGATCGCCGAGCAGCACCACGAGCCGGTTACCGCGGATGCGCGTCACGCAGATCGAACCGCCCCGGCGGGCGAGCCGCGACCCGTCCGCGATCCGGTCGAGCGCCCCCTGGTCGACGAGCGCGCCACGGATCACCGGCAGCCGGGTCGACAGGAAGCGTTCGAAGCGCGCGTCGACGATCTCGCGCGCCTCCAGCGTGTCGAGTGAGGCCCCCGCCGTCAGGAGCCGTGCACGGAGGGCGCGTTCGAGCCCGTTGAGGTCGGCCGGCCACCCCGGCGGGATCGGTTCGTCCAGCGACGGGTCCGCGGCGACGCGCTCGAGCGCGGCGTGCACGAGTTCGCGCCACGACACCACGTGGACGCCCACGGTGAGGTGCCCGGACAGCGACCGCTGGGTCGACGCCGCGTGCGGGGTCCCGGTCGGCATGTAGATGCAGTCGCCGGGGCCGATCTCGGCGCGGAGCGGTTCGCGCTCGTCCTCGTCGGGTGCGGCGTGGATCTCCCACGACTTGCGGCCGAACGCCTGGAGCACGAACACGTCGTGCGGGTCGTCGTGGAGCTCGAGGCCCTGCGCGCCCGCCGGCGTCACGTACGCGTTGACCTGGCACGGGTGGCCGAGCTCGACCTCGAGCTCGCGGCAGAAGCGGGTGACGGGCTCGTGATAGCGGTGCAGGCCCTGGAACACGATCGTGGCCCCGTTCCGGAACAGTTCGAAGACGCGGGCGGGGTCGGCCATGCCCGCGACCGGCTTCGAACCCGTCGTGCCCGAGCGCGTGTACGCCGTCTCGGGGATCTGCTCGCCCGCCTCGACCAGACGGAACGCGGGAGTTCGGAGCGAGGTGGTCGACAGGATCCGGTCGACGTCGTCCAGCGTCAGCAGGTCGGCGAACCCGAGCGGATCCTCGCCCTCGTGGATCGTGGGGCGCCGGCCCCATGTGCCTCGCAGGAAGCCATCGGCGTCACCGATGCATCGCGCGAGCGGTGGTCGCGAGCCGCTGGTCCGCTCGAGCTCGGCGACCGAGGTCACGACGCCGCGTCGGTCCCGTCCGAGTCCTTCGAGTCGGTCGCGTCCGAGTCCTGCGTATCGGTGCCGTCCGCGTCCTGCTGGTCCTTCGCGTCGCCGTCCTCCTGGTCCGTCGCGTCGCCGTCGCGGCCGTCCGCGTCCTGCGAGTCGGTGTCGTCCTTCCTCGGCCGCTCGGTCTCGGCCGAGCTCGCCGACGGTGCCACGGTCAGGATGTCTTCGTCCGACAGCGTCCTGTCGCCGGTCGTCGCCTCATCCATCGATGTTCCCTCCTCCGTGCGTCGTCGCGATCACCTGACGGCGTCGCGTCAGCCTCAGATACTCGAACGCTCGCCGCGAATCTCGAGGCTCCTCCCGGAACCGTCGCAACGACCGGTCATCCGACTATCCCTCCGGGCCTCGGGAGCGGTCAAGTCAATGCGCGAACGCCCCGGGTAAGGTCCGGCCGTGTCCGGCTCGAACCGAGGCTTCTGGAAGGTCGTCGCCCCGCTCGTCGCCGGCGGGATCCTGCTGGTCGTGCTGGTGTTGGAGTTCCGGCCGGTCGCGCGGACGGGCGCGGTCGCCTACGCCCAGGCGAACCTTCGAAGGGCGGCCGAGGCCGCGGAGGATCTGGCCAACCTGGGCTCGCTCGCGGACGCCGATCGCCAGGCCCTGGCGGTCGAGGGCGGGGTCGACGACCTCCTGCTGATCGACCCGGACCAGAGCTCGAACGATCCCGAGGTGGTCAGCGTGCTCGCGACCGGGTCGGCCTGGACGGGTTCGGCCCGGGCCGAGACCGGGGAGTGCTTCTGGATCCGCATCGCCGCAGGTGCCGGCGGCTCGTTCGGGACCGTGTACGGCACCGGGACCGACTGCTCGGCCGAGGAGGCGAGCGAAGCCGAACCGGGGGCCTGGCGCGAGCCCTAGTTGCTCCGACACGGACTCGCGCGACCGAACGCGTCGGCTTACGATCGGAGTTCACGCGTTGGAAAGGGGGACCCGTGGCCAACGTGTCGATCACCGTCAACGGGGTCGCGCGCCAGGCGGACGTCGAGCCGCGCACGCTCCTCGTGTACTTCCTCCGTGAGACCCTCGGGCTCACCGGGACCAACGTCGGATGCGATACCACGTCGTGCGGCTCGTGCACCGTCCTGGTGGACGGCGAGTCCGTCAAGTCGTGCAACCTGCTCGCGGTGCAGGTCGACGGCAGGGAGGTCACGACGATCGAGGGGATGGCGACCGACGGGCAGATGCATCCGATCCAGGAGGCGTTCCATCGCAACCACGGCCTCCAGTGCGGCTACTGCACGCCGGGCATGATCATGGCCGCGGCCGGCTACCTGAAGGAGAACCCGAACCCCACCGACGAACAGGTGCGCGAATCCCTCGAGGGGAACCTCTGCCGCTGCACGGGCTACCAGAACATCGTGAGGTCGATCCTCGACGCCGCCGGTCAGATGTCCGGCGCGAAGGCCTGAGGGGGTCCAGATGGCGATCACCGAGAAGTTCGTCGGAACGTCGGTCCTGCGCAAGGAAGACGCGTCGCTCATCACGGGGCAGGGAAGCTTCGTCGACAACCTGACGCTCCCCGGCATGCTCCATCTGGCGGTCGTGCGCAGCCCGTTCGCCCATGCCCGCATCGTGAACGTCGACGTCTCGAAGGCGCTCGAGATGTCGGGCGTGGTCGGCGCCTGGAGCGGTGCCGACCTGGCCGGCGAGTGGGCCGGCCCGCTCCCGATGGTCTGGCCGATCACCGAGGACATCAAGACCTCTGATCACTGGCCGCTCACGAAGGACAAGGCTCGGTTCCAGGGCGACGGCGTCGCCGTCGTCGTCGCCGAGTCGCGCGGGCAGGCGGCCGATGCGGCCGAGGTCGTCGAGGTCGAGTACGAGCAGCTCGATCCCGTCCTCGACGTCGAGGAGGGGATGAAGGACGGCTCCCCGCTCGTGCACGACGAGCTCGGGACCAACGCCGTGGTGCACTGGAGCCACGGCGGCGGCGGCGACCAGGGCGTGTTCGACAGCGCGTCCGTGCAGCTGCGGCTCCGGTTCGAGGCGCCGAGGATCACGCCGAGCCCGATCGAGCCGCGCGGTGCGCTCGCGTCGGTGGCGCCGGCGATGGGCGAGTTCACATTGTGGACGTCGACGCAGATCCCGCACATCGCGCGGTTCACGTTGTCGGGCACGACCGGGATCCCCGAGCACAAGCTCCGGATCGTCGCCCCCGACGTGGGTGGGGCGTTCGGCGCCAAGCTGAACGTCTACGCGGAGGAGGCGCTCTGCCTCGTGCTCGCGCGCAGAACCGGCCGCCCGGTCAAGTGGATCGAGGACCGCTCGGAGAACTACGCCGTCACCGTCCACGGACGCGGGGTGATCCACGACGTCGAGGTCGCCGCGACGGAGGAGGGGAAGATCCTCGGGTTCCGGGTGAAGGAGCTGTGCGACATGGGCGCGTACTTCCAGCTCCTCACGCCGGGGATCCCCGAGCTCGGGGGCTGGGTGTACATGGGCCCCTACGACACGCAGGGCTACTGGTACGAGTTCACGGGCATCATGACGAACATGGCACCCACCGACGCCGTCCGGGGAGCCGGGCGGCCGGAGGCGACCTACGTCGTCGAACGGGCGGTGGACACCTTGGCGCGGCACGTCGGCAAGGACCCGGCCGAGATCCGGCGGATCAGCTTCGCGCCGAGCCACGCGGAGGCGAAGCCGTCGGTGATGGGCTTGCTGGTCGATTCGGCGGACTACCTTCCGGCGTTCGAACGCGCGCTCGAGATCGCGGACTACGAGCAGTACCGGAAGGAGCAGGCCGCTCGCCGCGACAGCGGGGAGGTGAAGCAGATTGGGATCGGGCTCTCCAGCTACATCGAGATGTCCGGGCTGGCGCCGTCGAACATCCTGGGTGCGCTCCGGTACGCCGCGGGCGGCTGGGACGCGGCGCAGGTGCGATGTCAGCCGAGCGGCAAGGTCACGCTCACCATCGGCACCTCGCCCCACGGCCAGGGCCACGACACCACCTGGTCACAGATCGCTGCCGACGAGCTGGGGGTGCACCCCGACGACGTGGAGGTCCTGCACGGCGACACGTCGATCTCCCCGCTCGGCATGGACACCTACGGCTCGCGCTCGATCTCGATCGGCGGCGCGGCGCTCCACGTCGCGTTGCAGAAGATCAAGGACAAGGCTCGGACGCTGGCGGCGCACGAGCTCGAGGTGGCCGAGGACGACCTCGAGTTCAGAGACGGAGCGTTCCGTGTGCAGGGCGCCCCCGACAAGGTCCGAACGATCCCCGAGCTGGCCGTGTCCGCGTGGACCGCGCACGACCTCCCCGACGGATACGAGCCCGACCTCACCGCGGTCGCGACATGGGACCCCAAGAACTTCACCTGGCCGTTCGGCACCCACGTCTGCATCGCCGAGGTCGACACCGAGACGGGCGCGACCCAGCTGCTTCGCTACGTGGCGGTCGACGACTGCGGGGTCGTGATCAACCCGATGATCGTCGACGGGCAAGTGCACGGCGGGGTGGCGTTCGGGATCGGCGAGGCGCTGTACGAGGAGGTCCTGTACGACGAGGCCGGCAACCTGATCACGGGGACGCTGACCCAGTACCTCGTCCCCTCGGCGGCGGAGATGCCCGGGTTCGAGCTCGATCGGACCGAGACGCCCTCGCCGACGAACCCTCTCGGCGTCAAGGGGATCGGCGAGGCCGGCACGATCGCGGCCCCACCCGCGGTGATCAACGCGATCGTGGACGCGGTGTCGCACCTCGGCGTGACCGAGATCGGAAAGCCGGCGACGCCCGAGCGCGTGTGGAAGGCGATCCGCGACGCGAAGGGGGGTGCGACATGATCCCGGCGCCCTTCGAGTACCGGCGCGTGGACACGGTCGACGAGGCGATCCAAGCGCTGTCCGACGGACCGGAGGCGAAGCTGCTTGCCGGCGGTCACTCGCTCCTGCCCCTGATGAAGCTGCGTCTGGCGAGGCCGTCGCTGCTCGTGGACATCTCGCGGCTGAGGGACCTGAAGTACGTGAAGGAGGACGGAGATCGGGTCGCGATCGGGGCGCTCACGCGGCATCACGACGTGGCGAACAGCGAGGTCCTGCAGGAGCTGTGTCCCATCGTGTCGTACGCGGCGGGTGAGATCGGCGACCCGCAGGTCCGCCACGTCGGGACGATCGGTGGTTCGGTGGCGCACGCCGATCCGGCCTCGGACATGCCGACGGTCCTGGTCGCGCTCGGGGCCGAGATGGAGGTGCGGGGGCCCGGGGGCGTTCGGAGCGTGGGTGCGAGCGACTTCTTCAAGGGCCTGTTCGAACCCGATCTGGCGACCGACGAGGTGCTGACCGAGATCCGCGTCCCGAAGACCGCCGGTCGCGGCTGGAGCTACCTGAAGTTCCACCGCCGAGCGCAGGACTGGGCGCTCGTCGGTGTCGCGGCGCTCGCGCAGAACGGCGCCGGGCCCGCGGTCGCCCTCACGAACATGTCTGACCGACCACTGCGTGCGGCGGGCGTGGAGGAGGAGCTTGGAGGAGGCGCCGATCCCGCCGCGGCGTCGCGGCGAGCCGCCGAGGGCACGAGCCCGCCGACCGACGCGTTCGCGAGCGCCGAGTACCGGCAGGAGCTCGTGAAGGTGTTGGTGCGCCGAGCGCTCGAGGAGGCGCAGGCGCGATAGCGGCGCAGGTCGGGAGCCATCTTTGACGCTCGCGCCCTGGTCTGCCTAGATGGAGGGCATGCTCGGACAGACCGGCGTGGAC
Organism: Actinomycetota bacterium; assembly: GCA_036745475.1. Taxonomy (GTDB): domain Bacteria; phylum Actinomycetota; class UBA4738; order UBA4738; family HRBIN12; genus DASSJM01. The sequence continues at coordinate 10,183 of DAIOFZ010000051.1, forward strand.
CAGTCGTGGTTCGAGGACTGGGGCCTTCCCGTCCTCGTGACGCTTGCGACCGCCCTCATCATCACGATCGCGATCAAGATCGCTGTCGCCCGATTCCGTCGCAAGCTCGAGGGGACCCCGAACCTCACCCAGGAGCTCAACCTCCAGCGGGTCGCCACGCTGACCGGCGCCCTGTCCGCCACGGCCCTCGCGATCGTCTGGACGATCGCGGTGCTGATCGTGCTGGAGAGCCTGGACGTCCCGCTCGGACCGTTCTTCGCCAGCGCCGGGATCGCCGGCGTCGCGCTGGGGTTCGGCGCGCAGAGCATCGTCAAGGACACGCTGACGGGCTTCTTCATCCTCCTCGAGAACCAGTTCGGGGTCGGGAACACCGTCGAGTTCCTGACCACGGCCGGCCCGGTGAACGGCCGGGTCGAGTGGTTCACGCTTCGCGCCACCGCCGTCCGCGCGTACGACGGGACGTTGCACATCGTCCCGAACGGCAACATCCAGGTCGTCAGCAACAAGTCCCGCGGTTGGGCGCGCGCGATCGTCGACACCCGCATCGCCTACGGGCAGGACCCCGAGGAGGTTCGGGCGATCCTCGACGAGCTCTTCGACGAGCTTCGCGACGACCCGCAGATGAAGGAGTGGTCGATGGACGGTGCCGGGGTGCTCGGTGTCGAGACCACGAGTGACACGGGGGTCGTGATCCGCGCGGTGGCCGACACGCGTCCGTCCAAGAAGGTCGACGTGGAACGCCTGATGCGCGCTCGCATCACCCAGCGACTGAGCGAACGCGGGATCCGAGCCCCGGTGCTCGCCGCCCCGCCCCCGACCGCGCCCGAAGCCTAGGCCTCCGGACCTTCGCTGGGCCGAGCGGCCGGTAGGCTTTCGGGCACGATGGGTCGGATGAAGTTCAGCCTCGTCGAGTCGCTCCAGGAGGGGCTGGCGCGCGAGCACTACCTGGCCGACAGGGGGCTGTCGACGGCGATCTTCCTCGCCGTCTCGCTCGACAAGCCGCTCCTGCTCGAGGGCGAGGCCGGCGTGGGCAAGACCGAGGTCGCCAAGGTGCTCGCGTCGCTGCTGGATCGCGAGCTGATCCGGCTGCAGTGCTACGAGGGCATCGACGCCAGCCAGGCGCTGTACGAATGGAACTACTCCAAGCAGTTAATCGCGGTCCGCGCGATGCAGGACGTGACCGCCGAGGCCAACGTCGAGGACCTGTTCGGCCCCGAGTACCTGGTCGAGCGCCCGCTCCTCGCGGCGATCCGCGCCGGCTCGAAGGCCGTCCTGCTCGTCGACGAGCTCGACCGCGCCGACGACGAGTTCGAGGCGTTCCTGCTCGAGGTCCTGTCCGAGTTCGCGGTCACGATCCCCGAGATCGGCCGCGTGGCCGCCGAGGAGCCACCGGTCGTGATCGTGACCTCGAACCGCACGCGCGAGCTCCACGACGCGCTCAAGCGCCGGTGCCTGTACCACTGGATCGATCACCCGGCGCTCGACCGCGAGATCGAGATCATCCGCGCTCGCGCAGCCGGAGTCCCCGAGGCCCTGGCGCGCGACGTCGCGTCCGCCGTGAGCCGGCTGCGCGGGTTCGACATCGCCAAGCGTCCCGGCGTGGCCGAGACGATCGACTGGGCGAACGCGGTCTCGTTCCTCGGCGCCGAGCACCTGGACGAGGAGATCGCGGCGGCGACGCTCGGCGCCGTGCTGAAGGACCACGACGATCAGCAGCTCGCGGTCGACCGCCTCGGCGAGGTCGTCGATGGGCGCGAACGCTCCTGACCCCGGCGCGCTCGAGCGCCTGATCGGGTTCGGACGCGACCTGCGGCACCGCGGCCTGGCCGTCGGCACCGGGCGCATCGTCACGTTCTGCCGGGCCGCCGGGGCCCTCGGGTTGTTCGAACGCGCCGACCTGTACTGGGCCGGCCGGTCCTCGCTCATCTCGCGCCCGGAGGACGTCGAGGCCTTCGACGAGGCGTTCGCCGCGTGGTTCGGGACCGGGTTCCGTCTCGAGCTCCCGATGCCCGGCTCGCCGAGGGACGTCGACGGCATCGTCGAGGACGAACGCGAGGTCGAGGGCGACGCGCTCGACGATCGCGTGATCGCGCGGGAATGGCACGAGCTCGAGAAGGACGCGCTCACCGACGGCGAGGCGTCGATCCGGATCGTGGCGAGCGCCGCCGAGATGCTTCGGGAGAAGTCGTTCGGCGACCTCACGGAGGAGGAGCGCCTGCGCGTGTCGCACCTGATCCGCAAGCTCGTGCTCCAGCTGCCGACGCAACACACGCGCCGCTACCGGGCCGCGCCGTCCGGCGCGCGGTTCGACGTGCGCCGGACGCTGCGCCGCTCGCTCCGCACCCAGGGCGAGCCCTTCGAGCGCGCGTGGCGAGCTCGTGGGCGCCGGACCCGTCCGCTCGTGCTGATCCTCGACATCTCTGGCTCGATGGCCCCCTACTCGCGTGCGCTGATGCAGTTCGCGTTCGCCGCGATGGCCGCCGGCCGGCGCGTCGAGGTCTTCTGCTTCGGGACCCGGCTGACCCGCGTGACGCGGACGCTCCGCACGAAGGATCCCGACCGCGCCCTTCGCGAGATCGGCCATCTGGTCGAGGACTGGGAGGGCGGGACGAGGATCGGCGCGTCGCTCAAGGAGCTCGTGGACGGCTGGAGCCAGCGCGCGTCGATCCGCGGATCGGTCGCCGTGATCTGCTCGGACGGGCTCGAGCGCGGCGAGCCCGACCTGCTCCGAGACCAGATGGCCAGGCTCCGCCGTCTGGTCCACAAGATCGTCTGGGTGAACCCGCTCAAGGGGAGCCCGCACTACGAGCCGCTCGCGCGCGGGATGGCGGCGGCGCTGCCCTCGATCGACGAGTTCCTGCCGGGGCACAACCTCGAAAGCCTCGAGGAGCTCGCCCGCGCGCTCGCCGACTAGATCGTCGCGAGCGCCGTCTCCACCGCACGAGCGATCGCGGCGTACCCGATCGTATTCGGGTGCGAGTCGTCCCCTTTAGTCGCGCACACGTAGGACCACTGGCACACCCGCGCAACGTTCAGCGGAAGGTCGCCGAAGCCGCGCGTGTGGACGACGGTGTCGAAGTCTGACGTTGAGAACGCCGCTTCGACATCGGCGACGGGCACGCCGAGCCCCGCGTAGGTCTGGGCGAGCGCATCGTTGATCGCGTGCCACACGTCGGCGTCCTGGACGACGAGGTTCTCGGGGAATCCAGGCGCCGTCCAGAGCGCAAGCAGCGGGTTGAGATACGTCATGCCGACGATCGGCACGTCCGGATCGGCCGACCGGAGCGTCTCGACGATCGAGGCGAGGCGATCCGCCACCTTCGGCAGACGCTCGTTGACGCACGTCTGGTCGAAGAGGCCCTGTCCGAACCGGAAGCACGAGAACAGATCGTTGGATCCGATCTGGAGCGTGACGAACGCCACGTCCTGGTCCTTCAGCACGGCGACTGCCTGATCGAGCTGCGTGCCCATCGCGTAGTGACACAGACGTCGCGGGCGATCGATCGTGTTCGTGCGCTCGCCGGGACAGCCGAGCTTGGCCAGCGTCAGATCTGGGTTCGCCGCCTGCTCGAGTTGGAACACCTGCTCGGCGTAGCCGCTGTGCTGGTCGCCCTTGGGCTGGAAGCTCGCCGCGAGTGAGTCGCCGAGCGCCAGGTACACGCCTCCCGTCGCCGGCGCTGCATCCCGAGCGGCCACCTCGCCGTGCGCGGTCGCGGGAACCGCGAGCACCAGGACAAGGAGCAGGGCTGCGACGAGTGCGACCGGAGAGCCACTCGATGTTCGTGCGCGTCGCATCGCGATCTCCTTTCGGTCGTGGACGAGACGAACGTAGCCACGGCGAGCAAGCGGGACATCGATGACAGCCCGCGTCTTCGAGCAGGGTTTTCCCTGATGACCGGCGGGCTGGAAGGTGACAGCATGAGCCGCCGCCGGGACCCGGATCGCGGCGGGGAGGGAGACGCAGGCGTGAGGCACAGAGCGGGCGCGATCGCACTCGTCTCGACCGTGCCGACCCTGCTCCTCGTGGTGGCGACGGCCGCGCTGCTCACGGTCGACGGCGCGATCGGCGGGGACCCGGTCTCGAACGTGCTCGCCCTCGTTGCCATGTCGTGCTACGCGGTGGTCGGGGGGCTGATCGCCGCGCGGTTGCCGGGCAACGCGTGCGGCTGGCTGCTGCTCCTGATCGGGTTCGGTCTGGTGGTGTCGATGGGTGCGGAGGCTGCCAGCACGGTGGCGCTCGAGGATGGACGCCTCGAGCTGGCCCAGTGGGCGCTG
>DAIOFZ010000052.1:0-13690 GCA_036745475.1 Actinomycetota bacterium
GATCGGCGGGACGATGGCGTTCGGCCTGACCGGCGACTACGACGGCATGCCGGACGTGCAGCGGCTCGCGTTCGGGCTCGAGGAGTCGCTCGCCGAGCTCTCGAAGGCCGCCGGCCTCTAGCCCAATCCGTCGAGCCAGGGTTCGACGGCGGCCAGCCAGCGCTCGGGCGCCTCCATCTGCGGCACGTGGCCCGCCTTCGGGATCAACCGCATGTCCCAGTCGGGCCGGAGCTCGAGCGCTCCCATCGCGAACCCGAGCGGGACGAGGCGGTCCTCGCGCCCGTGGACGACGAGCACCGGGGCCTTCACCGACCCGACGATCCACCGAACGACGTCCCGCCGGCGGCCGAGCGCCAGCAGCGACCGGGCGGCCTCGAGGAACGCCGGCCCCGCGTCGGGATCCTGCTGGTGGCGGAGGAGCTGCTCCACGTGGAGGCGGACGAGCTCGTCGGGGACCGTCGAGGGGTCGGCGGCGATGATGCGCAAGCCCAGCTCGACCGCGCGCTGGGCCTCCAGGCGCGTGATGCGTTGCCGGGACACCCACTCCCCGATCCTGGGGAGCTCGTACAGGGCGAAGCCGACCAGCACGATCGGTGCCGGCAGCGAGGAGCCGCGCTTCCACGGGAAGACCGAGTTCGACAAGACGAGCGCCTCGATCGCCGCGGGCTCGAGCGCGGCCTCGAGCATCGAGATCCCGCCGCCCATCGAGTTCCCGACGAGCACGACGGGTCCTCCGCCCGCGACCTCGTCCACGAACCTCGACACGATGCGCCGGAAGTCGCTGACGCGGCTGCGGCGACCGTTGCGCTCGGTCCGGCCGAAGCCCGGCAGGTCCATCGCCAGCACGCGCCCGTGCCTCGCGAGACCCGGCGCCACCGCCAGCCACGACAGCAGGGAACCGCCCAGGCCGTGGACGAGCACGAACGTGCGCCCGGGCGGCCCTTCCCACTCGACGTAGTGCACGGGGCCGCCCAGGTCCGCGAATCGGCTGGGCGGCAGCTCGATCTGCATCGGCGTTCGGCGACCTCCGGACGCCATTCTCTACACTCGGGGGCATGCCGATCGTCCGACTACGGTCGCCGCTCCGCGAGCTGGCCGAGGGCCGTCGCGAGGTGACCGTCGAGGGCGGCACCGTGGTCGATGCTCTGCGCGAGCTCGAACGGTCGCACCCGAGGCTCGACGGCTGGATCCTCGACGACCGAGGGCAGGTCCGTCAGCACGTCGCCGTGTTCCTCGGGGGCGAACGGGTCGACGCCGACGCCCGCGTCGCGAGCGAGGAACGCCTCGATGTGGTCGGTGCCGTCTCCGGCGGAGCCTCGACGGAGCTCCTGGTCGGGACGAGGAAGGGTCTGTTCGTACTGCGCGGCGATCGCGAGGGCGAGATGGACGTCGTGGCTCGGGCGTTCCCGGGCAGCTCGGTCGAGTTCGCGATCCGCGATCCTCGGACGGGCCGATATTTCGCGAGCGTCACGCACGGGCAGTTCGGCCCCCGGGTCTATCTGGCGGACGACCCGACCGGGGCCTGGGAGCAGGCGGAGGGTCCTCGGTTCCCCGAGGAGACGGACTCGACCCTTGTCCGCACGTGGGTGATCACACCGGGTGAGCGGCAGGGCGTCCTGTACGCCGGGGTCGACCCCGCCGCGCTGTTCGAGAGCCGCGACGACGGGATGACGTGGGAGCTCAACCGGCCGCTCTGGGATCAGCCGAGCCGGCCGGACTGGGGGCCGGGAGCCGGCGGCCTCTGCCTGCACTCGATCTGTCCGTGGCTCGGGGAACCCGATCGCCTCGCGGTCGGTATCTCATCGGTCGGCGTGTGGGTCACCGAAGACGGGGGAGCGTCCTGGGAGATCGGCAACACGGGTATCGTCCCCCGGTACCTGCCGGAGGAGGCGCGCTCCACGGAGCCGCTCGCCCGTTGCGTCCACAACATGCACCGATCGCCGCTGCGACCAGAACGTCTCTTCATGCAGTTCCACGGCGGCGTCTACCGCTCCGATGATGCCGCGCGCTCGTGGACCAACATCGCCAGGGGTCTGCCGAGCGATTTCGGGTTCCCGATGGTCATCGATCCGAACGACCCCGAGGCGGTCTATGTGATCCCGCTCAACTCCGACCTCGACCGCGTCTCGGCGCAGGGGCGGCTTCGGGTGTTCGAGACCCGCGACGCCGGCGCGACGTGGATCGGTCGGACCGAAGGGCTCCCGCAGGACGATGCGTACCTCACGATCCTTCGTCAGGCGTTCGCCCGCGACGACGAGAGCCCGCTGGGTCTGTGGTTCGGCGCGACGTCGGGCGACGTGTTCGGGTCCTCGGATGCCGGTGCGACCTGGCGGGTGGTGGCCCGCGACCTGGCGCCCGTTCTGTCCGTCCGCGCCGCCTGACAAGGGCCTCGGAGGGGGCGGCCCGGGTCCGCCCCCTCCTGCCCGGGGGAGCGCTCAGTCGTCCTGTTTCGTCGTCGTTGTCGGCGTCGCCCCCCGCTTCGTCGTCTGCTTCGTCGTCTGGCCCGTCGAGCGAGGGGCCCGCTGCATCGCTCGACGCCTCGGTGTCGGTCTCCTCGGACTCCCTCAGCTCCGCAGCCGAGATCGCGACCGGGGTGCCCGTCCCGAGGGGAGGCTCCCAGTCCCACTCGCCGGGGAGCTCGTCGTCTCGACTCCGCTCGAGGATCAGGTCCAGGTCGTCCTGCAGCGTGTCGCGATCCATGCCGCCTCCTTCTCGCCCGAGACGGGCACATCGAACCCGAGTCGGGTGGCCGGGGCGCATCCCGGCCGAGGCCGCCATGTGAATGTCCGGTGGCGTTTCCCTTCCCGCCGCTTCGACAGGCACGGATCGGGGAATACTGGGTAGCTCCATGAGGTCTACATAGGCGTCGGCTTTACAGGGCCCGGGGGTGGGGCTAGCATGGTCCCCGGTGGCCCGGGGAGGCCGGTGTTCGTATGCCCGGGGCCCTATCGACCTGAGATCGGTCCCGAAGACCTCCAGGGGCGAAGCACGCTCCGTACGGTGGCTTCGAGGAGGAGAGTGAGTTCATGCCAGAACCTGCACGTCCGCTCGGCACGGATGACGCCGACGACCTCCGGCTGTACCTGGAGGCGGCGGCGCGCGAGCCACTCCTCACCAAGGAGGAGGAGGTCGAGCTCGCCATCCTGATCGAGCATGGCAAGGAGGGGGAGGAGCGCCTGCGGGCCGGCCGTCTTCGGTCCGAGCGTTCGATCATGAAGGCTCGCCAAGAGGTCCGGAAGGCGGAGGCCGCCCGGCAGCGCTTCATCATGGCCAACCTCCGGCTGGTCGTCTCGGTCGCCCGCAAGTACCAGGGCCAGGGGCTGCCGCTGCTCGATCTGATCCAGGAAGGCAACATCGGGCTGATGCGTGCCGTCGAGCTGTTCGACTGGCGCCGCGGCTTCAAGTTCTCCACGTACGCGACGTGGTGGATCCGTCAGGGGATCACGAGGGCGATCGCCGATCGCTCCCGGTCGATCCGGCTGCCGGTGCACATCCACGATCGCCTGCGAAAGCTGAACCGGACGCGGTTCCAGTTCGCCCAGACGATGGGCCGTGAGCCCAGCCGCGACGAGCTCGCGAAGGCGCTCGACACGACGGTCGACGAGATCGACGACCTGACCGAGATGGGACGCCGCGAGCCGTTGTCGCTGCAGTCGCCCGTGGGCGAGGACACCGAGCTCGGCGACCTGATCGAGGAGGTCGACTCGGACGCCGCGTTCAACGAGGTCGAGGACGCCCTGCTCCGCGAGGAGATCGGGACGGCCGTCGATCGCGTGCTCGACGAGCGCGAGCGGCACGTCGTGGCGCTGCGGTACGGCCTGGAGAACGGGCAGCCGCTGTCGCTGCGGGAGACGGGCAAGGTACTCGGTCTCTCGGGCGAGCGCGTTCGACTGATCGAGCGCGAGGCGCTGCGCAAGCTCCGCGATTCGAACCTGATCTCCGCCGTCGCGGCGATGTGACGCCGATCGCGCGGACGAGGGCGAGGGGCGCCGGGAGGGCCGGCCCGCACGGCGGGCCGGCCCTCCCGCTTCTCGGCTGATGGAGGACGTCCGTCCCCGAACCGTCACCGTCGAGGCCGACGGGCTGACCCTGCCCGGCGAACTCGCGATCCCCGAACCAGCGATCGGCGTCGTGGTGTTCGCACACGGCAGCGGCTCGAGCCGGCGATCGCCTCGCAACGCGCGCGTCGCGGAGCGCCTGCAGACCGAGGGTCTCGGGACCCTGTTGTTCGACCTGTTGACCGACGACGAGGGGGGGGATCGCGACAGGGTCTTCGACATCGAGCTGCTCGCGCGGCGACTCGAGGGGGCGGTCGGCTGGCTGCGGCATCAGCCCGACGCCGGCCACCTGCCGATGGCCTTCTTCGGGGCGAGCACCGGGGCGGCGGCCGCGCTCGTGGCGGCCGCCCGTCTCGCGTCGGACGTCGCGAGCGTCGTCTCGCGAGGCGGCCGGCCCGATCTCGCGGGGGGCGCGCTCGAGGCCGTGACGGCGCCGACGTTGCTGATCGTCGGGGGCGCGGATCCCCAGGTGCTCGAGCTCAACCGGCGGACGGAGGGTCGCCTGCGATGCGAGACGCGGCTCGAGATCGTCCCCGGGGCCACCCACCTGTTCGAGGAGCCGGGAGCGCTCGAGCGCGTGGCCGAGCTCGCGGCCGCGTGGTTCACCGATCACATCGGCTGAACGCGCTCAGGTCTCGGCGAGCTCCTTCGCTCGTTCCGCCTGCGCGGCGAGCGCGTCGATCATGACGTCCGTGAAGGCCTGTACGTCCGCCACCGAATCCGGGTCGCCCTTCGGCGGGATCGGTTCGCCGTACGAGATCGCGACGACCGGTCGCCACGGACGCCGGAAGTGCAGACCCGTTTTTGGCCATCGTTCCTGCGTCCCCCAGATACCGACGGGAACCACGGGTGCCTCCGTTGCCAGGGCGATCCGAGCCGCACCCTTGCGACCCCGCATCAGCCCGGCCTCCGGCTCCGGGTTGACCGTTCCCTCCGGGAAGATGCCGGCCAGCGCGCCGCCGCGGATCGTCTCGATCGCGACGTCGAGGGCGCCCTGGTCGCGCTCACCGCGGCGCAGCGGGATCTGCCGGTACAGGCGCAGGGCCCAGCCGAACCGGAGCTTGCGGAAGAACTCCGCCGCGACCAGGAACCGGGTCATGCGCCGGCTGCGCGAGCTCGTGGTCAGGGCCAGCACGACGCCGTCGAGCGCTGAGATGTGGTTACCGGCCACGATCGCGGGACCCGCGGACGGGACCCGGTCGGCACCCTCGACGCGGAGCCGGAACAGGATCCGCCAGAAGAACCCCACGACGGCGATGCCGAACCACCACCACCCGTTCAGGTCGCCGCGTCGAGTCATCCGCGGATGCTACTCGTGCGAGGACCGAACGATAGGATGGCGCCCCCTCGACACTCGGACGGAGGTGCGCTGCGGATGGAAGCGTCCGCTCTACGAGATATCGCCGAGAAGCGGTACGAGGACTTCGTCGACGCGCTCCGCGAGATGGTGAACGTCGATTGCGGCTCCTACACACCCGAGGGCGTGAATGCGATCGCCGACCTGTGCCAGAAGAGGTTCGAGCGCGGCGGGTGGGCCGTCCGGCGGATGCAGCACGAACCCACCGGCGACCAGGAGCGTCTCGGCGACCTCGTGATCGGACGGCTCGAGGGACGCGGCCGCGCCCGGGTCCTGATGATCGGCCACACCGACACCGTGTTCGACCCCGGGACGGTCGCCGAACGTCCCTTCCGCATCGAGGGCGGCCGCGCGTTCGGGCCGGGCGTGACCGACATGAAGGGCGGCCTGTTGACCGGCTTCTTCGCGGTCGAGGTCCTGCAGGCGGCCGGGTTCGACGGGTTCGGCACGATCACCTACATCTGCAACCCGGACGAGGAGATCGGGTCTCCCTGGTCGCGCGAGATGATCCTCGATGAGGCCGGACGGGCCGACGCGGCCCTGGTCCTCGAGGGTGCCCGCGAGAACGGCGACGTCGTCTCCTCGCGCAAGGGCGTGCTCGACGTCCGGCTCGAGATCGAGGGGCGCGCCGCGCATGCGGGCGTCGAACCCGAACGCGGCCGCAGCGCGATCCTGGAGGCCGCCCACAAGACGGTGGCGCTGCAGGCACTCAACGGCCGCTGGCCTGGCGTGACCGTGAACGTGGGCGTCGTGCACGGCGGCACTCGCCCGAACGTCGTCGCCGAACGGTGCGTGCTCGAGGTCGACGTCCGATCCCCCGAGGAGGCCACGTTCGCGGAGGCCGGGGCGGCCGTCGAGGCGATCGCGAACGAGCACACGGTCCCCGACGTGAGCGTGACGACGATCGGCAACGGATGGCACCGTCCCATGGAGAAGAGGGAGGGCGGCGCCAAGCTCGCGGCGCTCGCGATCGATGTGGCGGGCGAGCTCGGGTTCGGGCTCAGGGACGCGGCGACCGGCGGCGCGTCGGACGCGAACACGACCTCCGGTGCGGGCGTGCCCTCGCTCGACGGGCTCGGCCCGATCGGCGGCGACGACCACGGCCCGAAGGAGTGGCTCGACCTTTCGAGCGTGGTTCCTCGAATCTCGCTGCTCGCCGGGCTACTCTCCAGGCTCGAGGGGATCTGAGCACCCACTCCCCTCGAGGTCGCCCACGAGGAGGGTTCGCCGGTGGACATCACGGCCGTCGCGTTCGACAAGCCCGACGACCTGAACGTCATCGTCGGGCAGTCCCACTTCATCAAGACGGTCGAGGACCTGCACGAGGCCTGCGTGAACGTCCCAGGCCTGAGGTTCGGCATCGCGTTCAACGAGGCGAGCGGGCCCCGGCTCGTGCGCCGCAGCGGCAACGACGACGAGCTCGTCGACGTGGCCGTCCGGAACGCGCGGGTGATCGGCGCCGGACACGTGTTCGTGGTCGCGCTGCGCGAGGGGTTCCCCGTCCACGTCCTGAACGCGGTCAAGACGGTCCCGGAGGTCTGTCGCGTCTTCTGCGCGACGGCGAACCCGCTGGAGGTGGTGGTGGGCGAGACCGAGCAGGGCCGCGGCGTGCTCGGCGTGATCGACGGCTCATCCCCGGTCGGGGTGGAGACCGACGCCGACGAGGCCGAACGCAAGGAGCTCCTGCGCCGATTCGGGTACAAGCTGTGAGCGGAGTCTCCGTCCTTACGTACCGGCACCTCGTCGAGGGGATCCCGGCGGTGCTGTACGTGGACGCCAACGACGACCGCTCGTCGACCCTCTACACGAGCCCGCAGATCGAACCGCTCCTCGGTTTCACCGTCGAGCAGTGGCGCGACGACCCGGCCCTGTGGGTCGATCGGATCCACCAGGACGACCGCGAACGTGTGCTGGAGGAGCATCGCGAGTCCCTGCGGACCGGCGGTCCGTTCCGGACGGAGTACCGGTTGCTCGCCGCCGACGGGCGGGAGGTCTGGATCCGCGACGAGGCCGTCCTGGTCCGTGGCGCGGAGCACGACCCGCCCTTCTGGCGTGGCGTCATGACCGATATCACGAGGACCAAGCGCGTCGAGGGCCGGCTCCGCAGCAGCCTGGACGTCCTGCGGCGAACGATGGAGGACCGCCGACAGCTGCTCCTGCGGCTCGAGGACGCACGGGAGGAGGAGCGCAGGCGGATCGCGTCCGACATCCACGACGATCCGATCCAGGTGATGAGCGCCGCCGACATCCGCGCGCAGGCGCTCGCCCACCAGATCCAGGATCCCGAGCTCCGGCAGGAGGCCGAGGAGCTGCGCGACGTGATTCGCTCATCGGTCGAGAGGCTCCGTCGCCTGCTGTTCAAACTGCGGCCGCCCACGCTCGATCTCGAGGGCTTCGTCCCGGCCCTGCGCGCCTGCCTGGGCGACGAGGACCCCGTGCCCGAGATCGAGGACGCGCTGCCGTTCGAGCCGCCACCCGACCTGCGAGCGACCCTGTTCCGGATCGCGCAGGAGGCGATCGCGAACGCCCGCAAGCACGCCTCGGCGACCCGGATCCACGTGTCGATCGGCACCCTCGACGGCGGCGTGCGGCTGATGATCACCGACGACGGGCTCGGGTTCGACGTCGGCGTGATCCAGTCCCCCGAACCCGGCCACATCGGGCTGCCGACGATGATCGAACGCGCCGAGCTCGCGGGCGGGGGGTGCGAGGTCCGGAGCGAACCCGGCGGCGGGACCACGGTGAGCGCGTGGCTGCCGCTCGCCGAGCCGAGTTCCGCGAGCGCCGGCTGACCGGGACTATTCCCGGGTGGTGACCTTCGAGGCGCGCAGGTACGCCCCCGGCGTTCGACCGCGCGCGCCGGCGAGCCGCCACGCCAGCAGCTGCGTCGGGATCACTCCCACGGCCGACATCAGGGCCCGGTCCAGGTAGCCGGTCGCGACCGCGCGGGCGCCCTTGGGCGCCTCGCCGTCCGGCGTGACCACCATGACGGCGGCGCCGGCCTCGACCAGATCGGCCGCGAGGCCGAGGTCGAGGCGCCGGGTCTCGGGTTCGGTAGCCATCACGATCGCGCTCATGCCCGGTCCGGCGAGCTCGAGCGGCCCGTGGCGGAACAGTCCGGCCTCGACCGACTCGGCCATCACGCCGGACTCCTTGAGCACGAGCGCGCCGAGCTCGGTCGCGGCTCGGGCCGGGCCACGGCCGAGCAGCACGATCACGTCCCGACCGCCGTGCCACGTCTCGAGCTCGATCGCGAGGGCCTCGGGGTCGTCGAGGAGTCGCTCGGCGGATCGCGCCGCACCCTCCGCCGCCGTCCGGGTTCGATCGACCGCGGTGTCGACGCTGTCGCCGGCCAGCAGGCGCGCGAGCCCCGAGAGCGTGGTCATGGAGGCCGCGAAGGTCATCGACGAGGGCCCCGACTCGGGGCCGGCCCACGTGTCGAGCTCGATGTCCGCCCGGCGCGCGAGGTCGTTGTTGGTGCCGTTGGTGAGCGCGATGACGAAGGGCCGGGTGCGCTGCTTGGCGAGCTCGTTCACGAGGCGCACGATCTCGGCGCTCTCCCCGGACTGGCTGACGACGACGGCGAGGGTCCTCGCGTTCAGGATCGGCCGGCGGAAGTGCAGCACCTCCGCGGCGTCGACCAGCAGCGCCGCGACCCCGCGGGCGGCCAGGTCGTTCACGGCCGGGTAGCAGGCGTCGTAGGAGCCGCCCATGCCGGTGAACACGATCGTCCGGGCCGCCTGGCTCGCCTCCCGGATCCGTTCGAGCTCGTCGCGCTGGTCCACCAGCGCCGCGGCCGCCCGCCGCATCGCGTCGGGCTGACCGGCGATCTCGCCGAGGAAGCCATCGGACAGCCCTTCGAGCGATCTCATGACCTCGAGTCTACGGCCGTTGCCGAGACCGGGGCCGTGGAGAGCGCGAGGCCCGTGTGCGGGTCGAAGAAGTGGAACCTGCGAGGGTCGATCGACAGGCGGATCGGCGCGCCGGGACCGCACGAGGTCCGAGGATCCACGCGTGCGCAGAAGACGGCGCGCTCCTCGGCGAGGAGCGGGATCTCGTCCTCGGCCTCCTGTTCCGATGCGGCGAGCGTCTCGTCGGTCTCCACCGGGGGCGCGTCGACCGCGAAAAGGACGTTGACCTCCGACCCGAGATCCTCGGTGACGTCCGCCATCACTGTGATGGTCGGGAGGCTCGACCCGGACCAGACGGCCGCGTCCTCGAGGTCCGCCGGCCGGATCCCGAGGATCACGTCCCGACCCTCGATGCGGGTCAGATCCAGGTCCCGGGGGATCGGGATCTCGAACCCGGCGAACCTGACGACGCCGTCGCCAACCGCCGCGCCCACCAGGTTCATGGGGGGCGAGCCGATGAACGCGGCGACGAACAGGTTCGCGGGGTGCTGGTACAGACGTTGCGGGGTGTCGACCTGCTGCAGCACGCCGTCGCGCAGGACGGCGACACGTTCCCCGAGCGTCATCGCCTCCACCTGATCGTGCGTCACGTACACCGTGGTCGTTCGGAGACGTTCGTGCAGCTTGGCGAACTGTCCGCGCATCTGGACCCGGAGCTTGGCGTCGAGGTTCGACAACGGTTCGTCCATCAGGAACGCCACCGGTTCCCGAACCATCGCGCGGCCCATCGCGACGCGCTGACGCTGACCCCCGGAGAGCTCGGCGGGCTTGCGTTGCAGCAGGCCGTCGAGACCGAGGATCCGGGCTACGTCCTCCACGCGACGCTCGCGTTCGTTCGCCGGCGTCTTCCGCAGCTTGAGACCGAACCCGATGTTCTGCTCGACGGTCATGTGCGGATACAGCGCGTAGTTCTGGAACACCATCGCGATGTCGCGGGCCTTGGGGGGAAGGTCCGTGACCTGTCGATCGTCGATGAGCACCTCGCCGGCCGTCACCTCCTCGAGACCCGCGAGGATGCGCAGGATTGTGGACTTGCCGCACCCCGACGGACCGACGAGGACCATGAACTCGCCGTCCCCGATCTCGAGCGACACGTCGTCGACGGCCACGACGTCGGCGCCGAACACCTTCGTGACCCCGTCGAGCACGATCCTCGCCATGGCTACCCCCGCTTCCCGCGTTCGAGTCTGTGGTCGAGGGAAGCGTCGGTCAAGGCAGCCTGCAGGCGCGCCTTCGCTCGGCCGTTCGCCCCCAGGCGGTCGAGCCCCAGGAGGGCCGCGCCCAGGACGGGGGGCGCCTCGAGGACGTTCAGCGACGCGCTGGGTGCGATCTCCCGGATCCCGTCGTCGATCCGGTCGAAGAACGGGCCGAACCGATTGCGGAAGATCCCGCCACCCAGGACGACATGGACGTCGAGCTTGGTCATCCGGAGCCGGCGGATGGCCGTCCCCGCCATCGCGACGATCTCGTCCGCCTGGCGGTCGACGATCGACGTCGCGATCGCATCCCCATCGGCCGCCGCGGCGAGCGCGAGCGGCGGCAGCTCGGCGACGCGGCTCTCGGCCAGCCGGCCGAAGTACATCGCCTGCATCACCTGCCGGGGTCGCCGGAACCCGAAGTGGACGGCCACGCCGGACGCCAGGGCCGTGCGGCCCCCCCGTCCGTCCTCGGACCTGACCGCGTGCCACAGGGCCGCCTCGCCGATGTCGGAGCCGCCGCCCCAGTCGCCGGCGATCCAGCCGAGCGCGGGGAAGCGGTACGTCCTGCCGTCCGGCGCGACGGCCGAGCAGTTGGTGCCGAAGCCGCAGACGACCCCGATACCCCATGTCCGGTCCGTCCCCGCGCGCAGGACGGCGAACGTGTCGTTGCGCACCACCGTCTCGCCGGTCCAGCCGTGTTGTTGGACCCGCCGCAGGATCGAGCGTTCGTCCGATGGCAGGTCCGCACCGGCGAGGCAGAAGACGCCGAGGGGGGCGACGGGCTGCCCCGGATCGGCGCCCGCGCTCCGAGAGGCCGCCTCGACGGCCGACACGACGGGTGCGAGCTCACCCTTCGCGCGAGCGCCGTCGGACGGCCCCACCCTGGCGGTGCCGAGCAGCGCGCCGTCCCGGGTGACCACGACGGCGTCCACCTTCGAGCCACCCCCGTCGACCGCGACCACGGCCGCCCGGCTCATGGGAGCGCCTCCAGCTCGTCGATCGCCGCCAAGCGCATACCTGCTCGCTCGAAACCCGCGAGCGCGAC
This sequence comes from Actinomycetota bacterium, assembly GCA_036745475.1. Lineage (GTDB taxonomy): Bacteria > Actinomycetota > UBA4738 > UBA4738 > HRBIN12 > DASSJM01. Next base: position 11,571 of record DAIOFZ010000052.1, read on the forward strand.
CGGGACGGCGTCGGCCGTCGCGAGCGGCCACGTGTGCAGGAGGATCACCGCGCCGTCACCATGCTGCATCGCGCCGGACACCGTGTCGCTGCCGATCTCGTCCGCGGTCCGCCAGGGTTCCCAGTCCTCGGTTTCGACGTGCCAGTGCACGTTCCGGTAGCCGAGCTCCTCGAGCGCGCGCAACACCCGATCGTCCTCGTGCCCGTCACCGAAGGGGCAGCGGAACCACGGCCTCGGGTCGACGCCCGCGAGCTCGGCGATCGTCTCGCCCGCCTGCCGGACGTCGGCGCGCAGACCATCGTCCGACAGCAGCGTCATGCGAGCGTGGTACGTGGAATGGTTGCCGATCAGGTGTCCCTCATCGGCGATCCGGCGGACGAGGCTCGGGTTCGCCATCGCCCACCGGGCCTGCACGAAGAACGTCGCCCGGGCCTGCGATCTACCGAGTGCAGCCAGGATGCGCTCGGTGCCGCCCGGCGCGGCCGATGGTCGATCGGGATGCTCGGCGTCGAACGTCAGCGCGACCCGTGGGGCGTTGTTCACGGATCGTCCCCTTCGCAGACCCGGTGGACGCACCGAGGAGGCGCCCCCGCGCGATCGCGAGCCACCACGCCGGCAGCCGGATCGGCACCGTCGACGAATGAGTCAGGAAACTTTCCTAACCATTTCATCGACCGGAGTGTACGATGCCGAACGATGGGTGTGAAGGTGGCGATCGTCGGGGCCGGGAGCACCTACACGCCAGAACTGGTCGAGGGCTTCATCCGGCGGGCCGACCGGTTCCCCGTCGACGAGCTCGCGCTGTTGGACGTCGATCCCTCGCGGCTGGAGGTCGTGGGCGGCCTCGCGCGCCGGATGCTCGACCGGGCGGGGTTCGGGGGCCGCACGGTCATGACCGAGGATCGCGACGAGGCGATCGACGGCGCCGCGTTCGTGATCGTGCAGCTCCGCGTCGGCGGCCAGGCGGCTCGCCTGCTCGACGAGACGATCCCGCCGCGCTTCGGGTGCATCGGGCAGGAGACCACCGGCGCGGGCGGCTTCGCGAAGGCTCTTCGGACCGTTCCGGTCGTGCTCGACCTCGCCGAGCTCGCCGCGCGCCGGGGCACGCCCGGATGCTGGTTCATCGACTTCACGAACCCAACCGGCCTGGTGACGCAGGCGCTGCTCGATCGTGATGTGCGCGCGATCGGCCTGTGCAACGTGGCGATCGGGTTCCAGCGCCGTTTCGCCGAGCGCTTCGGTGTCGACCCCGAGCGGGTGGAGCTGGAACACGTCGGCCTGAACCATCTGTCCTGGGTTCGGGCGGTGAGGGTGGACGGGGTCGACCGCCTGCCCGAGCTCCTCCGGACCGACCTCGAGGGGTTGAGCGCGGAGGCGGAGATCCCTCCCGAGCTGTTGCGAGCGCTCGGTGCCGTCCCCTCCTACTACCTCCGCTACTACTACCGCACCCGGGAGATGCTCGAGCATCAGGCCGGAGGGACGACGCGCGCCGAGGAGGTGATGCGGATAGAGGACGACCTCCTCGAGCTGTATCGCGACCCCGGCCTCGCGGAGAAGCCCCGGCTCCTCGAACGCCGTGGTGGGGCCTTCTACAGCGAAGCGGCGGCCCAGCTCGTCGCGTCGCTCGCGTCCGGGACCGGCGACGCGCAGGTCGTGAACGTCCGCAACGGCGGAGCGATCCCGAACCTCGACGACGACGACGTCGTGGAGGTCGCCGCGAGGATCGACGCCGAGGGCGCGCACCCGATCCGCGTCGCGCCGCTCGATCCGGACATGCTCGCGCTCGTCCAGCACGCGAAGGCGTACGAGCGGTTGACGATCGAGGCAGCGGTGACCGGTGACCGATCGCTCGCGCTCAGGGCGCTTCTCGCGAACCCGCTTGGACCCGACGCCGACTCAGCCACCGGTCTGCTCGATGCGATCCTCGACGCGAGCCGCGAGCACCTTCCGCGCTTCGCGCGATGAGCGCCCCCGCTCCCGGGCTCCTCCGCGACATCCGGATCGACGGGACGAGCAAGGGGATGCCCCGGGTCTCCGACCCGGTGCCGCTGCTCGAGGCGGGCCGCCAGGACTGGACGCTGGACGACCTGGAGCCGCCGTTCGTCGTGGTCCGGCGTTCG
>DAIOFZ010000053.1:0-13403 GCA_036745475.1 Actinomycetota bacterium
TCTGCTCGATCGAGAACGTCGACCCGATGGGCGTGCACACCGGCGACTCGATCACGGTCGCGCCGGTGATGACGCTGTCCGACCGCGAGTACCAGCGGATGCGTGACGCCGCGCTCGCGTGCATCCGCGCGGTGGGGGTCGAGACCGGCGGGTCGAACATCCAGTTCGCGGTCGACCCGCGAACCGGTCGTCAGGTGCTGATCGAGATGAACCCGCGCGTCTCGCGTTCGTCCGCGCTGGCCTCGAAGGCGACGGGCTTCCCGATCGCCAAGATCGCCGCGCTCCTCGCCGTGGGGTACACGCTCGACGAGATCCCCAACGACATCACCGGCGTGACCCTGGCGGCGTTCGAGCCGACGCTCGACTACGTCGTCGTGAAGGTGCCCAGGTTCGCGTTCGAGAAGTTCCCCGGGGCGGACCCGGAGCTCACCTCCACGATGAAGTCGGTGGGCGAGGTGATGGCGATCGGCCGGACGTTCAAGGAGGCGTTGGGCAAGGCCTGGCGCTCGCTCGAACGTCCCGATGTCGATCTGGGCGGACCGGGTGCCGGTGTCGGCCGCGGGCTCCTTCGAGCGCTCGCCGTGCCGAGCGAGCACCGGCTGCACCTCGTCGAGGCGGCCCTGCGTGGGGGAAGCTCGGTCGAGGAGGTCGCGGTGGCGAGCGGGATCGATCGGTGGTTCGTCGACCAGATCGCGCAGGTGGCCGAGCAGGTCGCGGCGCTGAACGGACGCGGGCTCGGGACGGTCGCGGCCCCCGAGCTCGAGCGTGCCAAGCGGATCGGGCTGTCCGACCGGCGGATCGCGCGTCTCACCTCCTCGGCCGAGCACGAGGTCCGGAGTCGCCGGATGACCCTCGGCGTCCGGCCCGTCTTCAAGACGGTCGATACCTGCGCCGGCGAGTTCCCCGCCGGCACCCCGTACCACTACTCCGCCTACGAGGAGCGGGACGAGGTCCGACCGGCCGCGCGGCAGCGCGTGGTGATCCTCGGGGCCGGCCCCAACCGGATCGGGCAGGGGATCGAGTTCGACTACGCCTGCGTCCACGCGGCCTTCGCGCTCGGGGACGCGGGGTTCGAGGCCGTGATGATCAACTCGAACCCCGAGACGGTCTCGACCGACTACGACACGAGCGCCCGCCTGTACTTCGAACCGCTGTCGACCGAGGACGTCCTGGCGGTGTGCGAGGCCGAACGGCCGATCGGCGTGATCTGTCAGTTCGGTGGGCAGACGCCGCTGCGGATGGCGAAGGAGCTTGAGGCCGCCGGGTTCCCGGTCCTCGGGACTCCGGCGTCCTCGATCGACCTGGCCGAGGATCGCGGGAAGTTCGCCGGCCTCCTCCACGAGCTCGACATCGCCGCGCCCGAGCACGGCGAGGCGAACGACCTCGAGCATGCCCGAACGATCGCGGCGCGGATCGGGTACCCGGTCGTCGTTCGACCGTCCTACGTGCTCGGGGGGCGCGCGATGGAGATCGTCGACGGCGACGACGAGCTCGAGCGATTCGTCGCCCGCGCCGCCGCCGCCGGCCCCGATCACCCGGTCCTGATCGACCGGTTCCTCGAGGGCGCGATCGAGATCGACGTCGACGCGGTGAGCGATGGCACGGACGTGTTCATCGGCGCTGTGATGGAGCACATCGAGGAGGCGGGGATCCACTCCGGCGACTCCTCGTGCCAGATCCCCCCGGCGACGCTGTCCGACGACGAGCTGGACGACGTCGAGCGCATCACGCGGAACCTCGCCCTGCGGCTGGACGTGCGCGGCCTGATCAACCTGCAGCTCGCGAGCAAGGACGAGCGGATCTGGGTCCTCGAGGCGAACCCGCGTGCGTCGCGTACCGTGCCGTTCGTGTCCAAGGTCACCGGGGTACCGCTCGCCAAGGTGGCGACGTCCGTGATGCTGGGTCGGACCCTGGCCGAGCTCCGGGATGAGGGGCTCGTGCCGGCCGAGCCCCGGCACTACCTGCGGCTGCCGCACACGGCCGTGAAGGCGGCCGTGCTTCCGTTCGGACGCTTCCCCGGGGCGGACACGCTGCTCGGGCCCGAGATGCGGTCGACGGGGGAGGTCATGGGGATCGACGCCGACCCGGGACGCGCGCTGGCCAAGGCCCTGGTCGCGAGCGGCGCCTCGCTTCCCGGCGAGGGCACGATCTTCCTTTCGGTCGCCAACCGGGACAAGCGGTCGATCCTGTATCCGGCCAAGCGCCTGGCAGATCTGGGGTTCCGCCTGCTGGCGACGAGGGGCACGGCCGCGGTGCTCGAACGCGCCGGGATCGCCGTCTCGAGAGTCTCCAAGGTCTCCGAGGGTGGACGCTCGGTCGTCGACCTGATCCGGGACGCCGAGGTCGACCTGGTCGTGAACACGCCGTTCGGCCGCGGCCCGCGCACGGACGGGCCGCTGATCCGCGCCGCCGCAGCGCAGGCGGGCATCCCGTGCATCACGACCCTGCCGGCCGTCCTCGCGGCCCTGCGCGGGATCGAGTCGGTGCGTGGCGGGGGAGGGGAGCCCCGCTCGCTGCAGGAGTACCACGAGTCCGCCGAGGCGGCGGCGGCCGTGCAAGAACGGCTGGTGTTCGGCCACGACCCCGCGGAGGTGGCGTCCTGATGCTCCGGGTTCTCGAGGGCGGACGGTGAGGCGCGTCCGCGCGGAGGTCTTGAACGCCAAGCGCGTCGGCGCGTATCACTCGATCACGATCGTCGCGCCCGAGGTGGCCGAACGCGTCCGGCCCGGGCAGTTCGTCTCGGTCGCGATGCCCCAGGGCAGAACCTTCCTGCTACGGCGCCACTTCTCGATCCACCAGGCGTCGCGGCGCGGGGGGTGGGCCGGCACGCTCGAGTTCGTGTTCGATCCGCGGGGTGGTCGCGGGTCCAGCTGGCTCGCCGAGGTCAAGGCACACCAGTTCCTCGACGTGATCGGGCCGCTCGGCACGGCGTTCGCGTACCCGGCGAAGCTCTCGACGTGCCTGCTCGTCGGGGAGGGACACGGCGCCGCGCCGATGTTCTTCCTGGGTCAGGAGCTCCTGGCCCGGGGGAAGCGCGTCGACATGCTGATGGGCGCGGAGACGCAGGAGCTCGTCTTCAAGCCGATCGAGGGCAAGCGCCTGGCGCAGACGATCGTCATCGCGACGGAGGACGGAAGCCTGGGGGAGACCGGCAGCGTCGCCGACCTGCTCCCGCGGGTCGTCGAGGCCACCGGGGCGCAGGTGATCTACGCGGCGGCGGGCCGGCAGACGCTACGCCGGATCTCCGAGTTCTGTTCCGAACGGCAGATCCCCTCGCAGGTCGCCGTGGAGGAGGAGATGGCGTGCGGCTTCGGCCTGTGCTTCACCTGCACTGTGCCGGTGATCCGCAAGGACGGTTCGGGCTACGACAACCTCCGAGCGTGCATCGACGGACCCGTCTTCAACCCGGCCCGCATCCTGTGGGATCGCTGGATGGCCGATGAGCAACTCACGATCGGTACGCCGCCCGAGGGGTTCCCGGTAGTCATGACGTGGCCGGGATGAACCGGCTCGAGGTCGCGTGAAGCCGCACCTCGGCGTCGATCTGAACGGCCTGCGGTTCACCCCTCCGGTGCTCTCCGCCTCGGGCTGCCTGGCGACCGGTCACGACCTCCCCGACCTCGTCGACCTGCGCCGGCTCGGCGGCGTCGTGACCCGCAGCCTCACGTTCGGGCCCTCGAAGGGATCGGCCACCCCGCGCGCGTCCGAGACCTCGGCGGGGCTGATCACGGCCGTGGGGTACCAGAACCCCGGCGTGCTGGCGTTCGTCGAGGAGGACCTGCCGAGCCTCCGCGAGGCGGAGGTGCCGGTGGTGGCCTCGGTGGCCGGCGGGAGCCTGGGCGAGTACGTCAACGTGGCGAGCTCGTTGCATCTCAAGCCGGGGATCGTCGCGCTCGAGGTCTGCGTCTCGTGTCCCGACGAAGAGCGCGAGGGCCAGCCGTTCTACGTCCGTCCCGAGCGGCTGACCGAGGTCGTGGGGGCCGTGGCCCGGCTGTCCCGCGTGCCGGTGTTCGCCAAGCTGCCTCCCCTGCTGCCGGGGCTCGTCCAGACCGCCCAGGCGTGTGTCCGAGCTGGTGCCTTCGGTCTCACCCTGATCGATCAGGTCCCGGCGCTGGCCGTCGATCCTCATCGCCTGCGGACGCGGACGGCCACACCGGTGGGTGGGCTCTCGGGCCCCGCGATCAAGCCCCTTGCGCTCGCGGCCGTGTACCAGGTGGCGCGGGCGCTCCCGAACGTGCCGGTGATGGGCGTCGGAGGCATCGCGACGGCGGAGGACGCGATCGAGTTCCTGCTGGCAGGTGCGTGGGCGGTCCAGGTCGGCACGGCGCTGCTGGTCGACCCCTCGGTCCACATCGACATCGCGCAGGGGATCCTCGGATACCTCCGCGAGAAGGGGTTCGCCTCGCCCGAAGAGCTGCGCGGCCGGGTTCGGGTCCCCGACGCCGGGAACGGTCCGTGATCCCGCGCCCGGACAACCCACTCATTGTCGCGCTCGACGTCTCGGAGGTCGACGCGGCCGAGGCGATGGCCCGGCGGCTCGGCGGTGCGGCCGGGATCCTCAAGGTCGGGCTCGAGCTGTTCGCGGCACACGGTCCCGTGGCCGTGTCGCGGATGCGAGCCTTCGCCCGGGTGTTCCTCGACCTGAAGCTGCACGACATCCCCGCCACGGTCGAGGGCGCGGCGCGCAACTGCGCGCGGCTCGGGGTGGCGATGCTCACGGTCCACGCGCTCGGGGGAGAGGCGATGGTCGCCGCCGCGGTCCGCGGCGCCGCCACGGGCTCCGAGGAGACGGGGCATCCGGCCCCGATGGTCCTGGCCGTGACGGTGCTGTCCAGCCTCGCGGGGGAGGGGCTCGCCTCGGCGCCGTCGCTCGCCTTCGAGGCGGTCGCGGCGGGTGCGGACGGCGTGGTCGTGTCCGGCGAGGACGTCGCGCCGGTCCGCGAGGTGCTCGGCCCGGCGGCGTGTCTCGTCGTCCCCGGCGTCCGGCCGGCCGGCTCGAACGGTCACGATCAGGTCCGCATCCTCACACCGGAGGAAGCGGTCGAACGTGGCGCCGACTACCTCGTCGTCGGCCGGCCGATCACGGGATCGACGGACCCGGCGGGTGTCGCGCGCGCGATCCTCGCGACGGTTCGCTGACGTCGCCGCCATCGGAAACCTGCAGGTAGAGCGCATGAGTCGCGTTGATGCCGTCGAGGGGCCCTGGCTATACTCGCGGGCTTCCAGCCCCCGAGCGAAGGAGTGGTGTGATGCCCCTACCCGTCCTGACCGATGAACAGCGCAAGCAGGCCCTGGAGAAGGCCGCGATCGCGCGGAAGAGGCGCGCCGAGCTGAAGGGTCAGCTGAAGTCCGGCAAGCTCATGCTGAGGGACGTGCTGTCCAGACAGGACGACGACACGGTGGGCAAGATGAAGGTCTCCACGGTGCTCGAGTCGCTCCCGGGTGTGGGGAAGGTCCGGGCGCGCAAGATCATGGAGCGTCTGGATATCTCCGCCAGCCGACGGGTCAGGGGTCTCGGCGCGAAGCAGCGAGAGTCGCTCCTGGGCGAGTTCGCGAAGAAGTAGCGACCGCTGGCCGCCAGGCTCGGGAGGCTGTTCGTCGTCGCCGGACCCTCCGGGGTCGGCAAGGGCACGGTCGTCCGCCTGGTCCGCGAGCGCAATCCCGCGATCCGCCTCTCGGTCTCGGCCACCACGCGCGCACCCCGAGCGGGCGAGCGCGAGGGCGTCGACTACCGGTTCGTGTCCGAGGAGGCCTTCGATCGGATGATCGAGGCGGGCGAGCTGCTCGAGTGGGAGGAGATCTTCGGGCATCGCTCGGGCACGCCGGCCGAGCCGGTCCGTCGGGCGCTCGACGCCGGGATCGACGTCCTCCTCGAGCTCGACGTGACCGGGGCCAGGCACGTGCGCGGGGTGATCCCCCGGGCGGTGCTGATCCTGCTCGAGCCGCCGACGATGCAGGAGGTCGAGCGACGGCTGCGCTCCAGGGGTACCGAGACGGAGGAGGGTCTGGCTCGGCGACTGGCGAAGGCCGATCGGGAGCTCGAGCAGCGAGACGCGTTCGACGTCGTGATCGTGAACGACGACGCCGAGCGGGCCGCCGACGAGGTCGCTGCTATCATCGATGCGTCTGCCCAGGTAGACGGCCTGCCCGAGGCCACCCGAGGGGGCCACGCCAAGGGCGAAGGCACGGAAGAGAAAGGATCCTCGAACCCATGATCGAGCCCAAGATCGACGACCTGCTCGCCGAGGTCGACTCCAAGTACACGCTCGTGACGCTGTCGGCCAAACGCGCCCGAGAGATCAACTCCTATTACAACCAGCTGGGCGAGGGCCGCGCCGAGTTCGTGCCGCCCCTGGTCGAGACCGGGTTGCGGAACAAGCCCCTGTCGATCGCGCTCGAGGAGATCGCCGAGGGGAAGATCAACGCCGAGCGGCCGGACGGGGTCGGCATCAAGTAACCGATCGACCCTGGCGCCCGAGGGATCGGGGGCCGAAGGAGGCCGCGTGACGACCGAGCGCTCCGCCCTTGGGGGCCGTCGCGTGCTCCTCGGCGTCACCGGTGGGATCGCCGCCTACAAGGCGTGCATCCTGGTGCGGCTCCTCCGCCTGCGGGGCGCCTCCGTCCGGGTCGTGATGACACGTTCGGCGGAACGGTTCGTCGGCCCGGCGACCTTCGCGGCGCTCTCGGATCACCGCGTCTACACCGACCTGTGGGAGGAGCCCGGCGTCGTCCCGCATGTCCGGCTCGCCCACGAGGCCGACGTCGCCGTCGTCGCCCCGGCCACGGCGAACGTGATCGCCAAGCTCGCGCAGGGCATCGCGGACGACCTGCTCACGTCGACGCTGCTCGAGGCCGGCTGCCCGCTCGTCCTCGCGCCGGCGATGCACACGGGGATGTGGGAGCACCCGGCCACCCAGGCCAACGTGAGCGCCCTGTCGTCGCGAGGGGCACGCCTCGTCGGACCGGCGTACGGTTCGCTGGCCGCCGGCGACGAGGGGACGGGTCGCATGACCGAGCCCGAGGGCATCATGCAGGCGATCGAGGATGCGCTCGCCGCGGCGGGCGATCTCGCCGGCACGCGCATCGTCGTGACGGCCGGACCGACGTGGGAGCCGATCGACCCCGTCCGATTCGTCGGGAACCGTTCGACGGGCAAGATGGGGTTCGCCGTCGCCGCGGAGGCGTTCGGACGCGGAGCCGAGGTCACGCTGGTGGTCGGTCCCGGCACGGTCGAACCCCCCGCGGGTCCCGCCCTGGTACGCGTGACCACCGCCGAGGAGATGCGCCGCGCCGTGCTCGACGCGGCCGAAGGGGCCGACGCGGTCGTGATGGCGGCGGCCGTCGCCGATTTCCGACCCGAGACGGTGGCCGACGCCAAGATCAAGAAGGACCAGGGTCCGCCCCAGGTCCGTCTCGTTCCCACCCGCGACATCCTCGCGGAGCTCGGCTCGGCGGGGGACACCGTCCTCGTGGGCTTCGCGGCCGAGACCGAGGACGTCGAGGCGTCCGGACGTGAGAAGTTGCGGCGCAAGGGCGTGCAGCTCTTGGTGGCGAACGAGGTGGGGCGCGAAGGCACGGGATTCGGTTCGGACACGGATCGCGCCGCGATCCTGGCCGCCGACGGCGAGGACGTCGGCATGCGCGAATGGACCAAGGCCAAGCTGGCGTCCGCGATCTGTGACCGCCTCGCCAAGCTGCTCACCGTCTAGCCCGGCCCGTCGCGACCCCGGGACCGATCCCGCGCCGTCTGCGGGGGCCGTGGGAGGCCGCTGCTATGCTCCGCCACGATGAGCCACGCGTACCTGTTCTCATCCGAATCGGTCACCGAGGGGCACCCCGACAAGCTTGCCGATCGGATCTCCGACGCTGTGCTGGACGCCATCATCGCGGTGGATCCCGAGTGCCGCGTCGCGTGCGAGACGTTGGTGACGACCGGGCTGGTGATGGTCGCCGGCGAGATTTCGACATCGGAGTACGTCGAGATCCCCGCGGTCGTGCGCCGGACGGTCACCGAGATCGGGTACACCGACGCCAACTTCGGGATCGACGGCGAAACGTGCGGGGTGGTCACATCGATCCAGGAACAGTCCCAGGACATCGCACGCGGCATCGACGACGCGCTCGAGCATCGCGAGGGTCGATCTGTCGACGAGCTCGACGCGCTCGGTGCCGGCGACCAGGGGATGATGTTCGGCTATGCCTGCCGCGAGACGGACGAGCTGATGCCGCTGCCGATCGCGATGGCGCACCGGTTCGCCAAGCGGCTGGCCGACGTGCGCAAGGCGGGGGTGATCCCGTACCTGCGGCCGGACGGCAAGAGCCAGGTCACGATCGCGTACGAGGGGACGACCGCCAAGCGGGTCGACACCGTGCTGATCAGCGCGCAGCACCGCGACGAGGTCGACGTCGAGACCCTGCTGACCCCCGACGTCCGCTCGGAGGTGATCGACCCGGTGCTGCGCGAGTTCGAGCTCGACGCCGACGGCGCGCGCATCCTCGTCAACCCGACGGGCCGGTTCGAGATCGGGGGGCCCAAGGCCGACACAGGTCTCACGGGCCGCAAGATCATCGTCGACAGCTACGGAGGGATGGCGCCGCACGGCGGCGGATGCTTCTCGGGCAAGGACCCGACGAAGGTCGACCGCTCGGCGGCGTACATGGCGCGGTACGTCGCGAAGAACCTCGTGGCCGCGGGCGCCGCGGACCGGCTGCAGATCCAGGTCGCATACGCGATCGGGACGGCACACCCGGTCTCGCTGGCGGTCGACACATTCGGGACCGAGCAGGTCGATTCCGGCCGCCTCGTGGACGTCGTGTGGGACGCGTTCGACTTCCGGCCTGCAGCGATCATCCGGAACATGGATCTCCGACGCCCGATCTACGAGGACACGGCCGCCTACGGCCACTTCGGCCGCAAGGAGTTCCCCTGGGAGACGACCGACCGCGCGGATGAGCTCCGCCGCGCGTTCGGGTAGCGCGGCCTCCCGGTTCGTCCCGAGGGCACCGCAGGTGACGCCGATGCGGGTCCTGTCGGGCCCCGTCACCGTGTGCATCGACCGGCCGCTGCTCGCCCTCGATCGTCCCTTCACCTACGACCTCCCCGAGGAGCTCGGCGCCGGTCTCGGGTCCGTGGTGCAGGTCCCCTTCCACGGGCGCGCCACCCGCGCGTGGGTGCTCGGCGAGACCGGCGACGTGCCCGAACGGATGCTCCGGGTCCGAAAGGTCGTCTCGGCGGTCCGATCCTTCGACGAGCGCTCGCTCGCGCTGTTCCGCGCGATGAGCGAACGGTACGTCGCGCCGCTCGCGACCGTGATCGGCCGAGCCGTGCCCCCGCGCGTCGCCTCGGAGGAGACATCCCTCGGGACCCCGCCGCCGGGGGGGAACCCCCCGCGGGCGCTGGGGACCTCACCCATCGAGGCCTACCGGGACGGCCCGCTGCTGCTGGCGGCGCTTCGGTCGGGGCGGGGCGCGTTCGTGGTCCGGCCCGCGCCGACGGACGAGGCGGACGTCGCCGTGACCTGCGTCGCGGCGACGCTCGCCGCCGGGCTCACGGCGATCGTCATCGTGCCGGATGCGGACCCGGTCCCCGCGACGGCGGGGGCGGTCGTCGACGCGTTCGGAGACGACGCGGTGCTGTTCCTGGGGGGCGACAAGCGCGTCAGGTACCGCACCTGGCTCGAGATCGCGGCCGGCCGGTACCGGGTCGTGGTGGGCACGCGTCCCGCGGTGTTCGCGCCGCTCGTCGCACTGGGCCTGATTTACGTGCATCGTGAGGGTCACCCGCAGCACCGGGACGAGCGTTCGCCGTCCTACCACGTCCGCGACGTGGCCCGGATGCGTGCCGAGATCGTCGGCGCCGTGAGCGTCCTGAGTGCGTTCTGCCCCTCGCTCGAGGCCACGGTCCGTGACCACGTCCTCGTCGAGCCGGCCGTCCGGCCGTGGGCGCCCGTCGAGGTCGTCCGGCCGGGTCCCGAGGACCGGTCGCCCCGCCTGATCCGAGCGCTCCGCTCGGCCACGCGCGCGTTCGTGTTCGAGCCGCTACCCGGCTATGGGGTGGCCAGGGTCTGCAGGTCCTGCGGTGAACTCGCCGCGTGCGCGTCGTGCCTCGGGATGCTCCGGCTCGAACGAGGAAGCATCCGGTGCGTGGTGTGCGAGGCCCCCGGGCGGTGCGCGTCCTGCGGGGCGACCGACTTCGGCATCGCTCGTCGAGGCGCCGAACGGGTCGAGGAGTGGGCGCGCGGCGTCGCCACCGTCCCGGTGTCCTTGATCGGTCGCGACGACCCGTCCCGCGCGCCGATCGAACGCGAGGTGCTGGTGGGCGGCGTCGACGCGCTGAAGGACATGGGCTCTCCCGGCCTGGACCTCGTGGCGATCCTGCACGCCGACGCCTCGCTCCGTCGTCCCGGCGTGGACGCTCGGGAGCGCGTGCTCGTGACGTGGTTCGAGGCGGCGGCCTGGGCCCGTCCGGACGGACGGGTCATCGTGCAGACCGACGCGCCGAACGACCCCGCGATCCAGGCCCTCGTCTCGGGCCGACCCGACCGGTTCCGGCGCGCCGAGGCCCCGCGCCGGGCCGAGGCCGGGTTCCCGGTGGGGTCGCCCGTGTTCCGCGTGACCGGCGCCGCCGAGCTCGACCGCGAGCTGGCGGCGCTTGAACCCGGGACGTTGCTCTCATCGAACGTCGGCGGGGCGACGATATGCTTGGTCGCGCTCGATGCGGGCCGTGTCCCCGATTTCGGGGCCGAGATGCGCCGGCTCGCGGCGGCGGGGATCGTCACTCGGGTCGAGGCCGAGCCGCACCTGTGACCGCCGACCCGCGTTGGTGGGGGAGACATCGTGACCGTGATGCAGATCCGAACGCTCGGCGACCCCGTCCTGCGGGAGACGGCCTCGCCGGCCGAGGTGTTCGACGACGCGCTCCGTCGGATCGTCGACGACATGCTCGAGACGATGTACGCGGCGCCCGGCGTCGGTCTTGCCGGGAACCAGGTGGGTCTGCGGACGGCGTGCTTCGTCTACGACGATCGCGAGGGACACGCCGGCTTCGTCGCGAACCCCCGGCTGTCCCAGCCGGAGGGCGAGGAGTCCCTCGAGGAGGGATGCCTGTCGATCCCGGGTCCCTACCACCCGACGGTCCGCGCCGCACGGGTCCGCCTGGTCGGCGCCGATCTCGACGGCGAACCGCTCGACATCGTGGCGGAGGGTCTCCTGGCGCGGATCTTCCAGCACGAATCCGACCACCTGAAGGGGATGCTCTACATCGACCGTCTCGACGACGCCGGCAGGCGTGACGTGATGCGCCAGCTCCGCGAGTTCGAGGTGCAACGCTCCGAGCCCTGACCGGTCGCCCCTCCGGAAGGGCGAGCGGGCCCGCGTATCCTCGCACCCGTGATCCGCTCGCTCCGCATCGCGTTCCTCGGCAACGACCGATGGTCGGTGCCGTCGTTACGAGCGATCGCCGGCTCCCGCCACGAGGTCGTGGCGGTGATCACGGCCGCACGCAGGCCCGCCGGTCGCGGCAACGAGCTCCGCCCGACGCCGGTTGCGGACGCCGCAGCGGAGGCAGGGCTGTCGCTGCACGAGGTCGAGACGGTCACGTCGGGCCCGGGCGCCGGCGCGCTGGCCGCGAGCGCCCCCGACCTCCTGATCGTGGTCGCCTACGGCGAGATCCTGCCGCAGGCGGTACTCGAGCTCCCGGCCGTCGCGCCCGTGAACCTGCACTTCTCGCTGTTGCCGGAGCTCCGGGGCGCGAGCCCGGTGCAGACGGCGTTGCTCGAGGGACGCGACGAGACCGGTGTCACGACGATCGTGATGGACGCCGGGATCGACACGGGCCCGGTGATCCTCCGCCGCGCCGAGGCGATCGAAGCCGGCGACGACGCGGGTTCGCTCGGGGACCGGCTCGCCGCGATCGGGGCGGAGGTCCTGGTCGAGACCGCGGACCTGTTCGCGGAGGGCGCGGCCGAGCCCCGTCCGCAGGACGAGTCGGCCGCGACGTTCACCAGGCGCCTCGGCTCCGACGATCGCGTCCTGCGGTGGATCGAACCCGCGCGCGATCTCGTCAACCGCACCCGGGCGATGTCGCCCGAACCGGGCGCCACCACGAGGTTCCGCGGCGAGGACCTGAAGATCTTCCGTGCGGAGGCCGTCCCCGCGATCGGGACGCCCGGCTCGATCGTCGGGGCGAGCAAGGGGGGGTTCGTCGTCGCGACGGGCGAGGACGGGTACCGAGCGATCGAGCTCGCGCCGGCGGGCCGGCGGCGCATGAGTTCGTCGGACTTCCTGAACGGCTACCACCCCGTTGTCGGCGAGTCGCTCGGGTGACCCGTCCCGCGGGCCGGAGGCGGGCCGGGTCGACGCGCAGGGTCGGGCCCCCGGGGCGGCCGACGCCCGCGCCGTCCGCGCGTTCGGTCGCGCTCGACGTGATCAGGCGCGTCACCGATGAGGGCGCGTACTCCAACCTCACCCTCGCGCGGACGCTCGCACGGGTCCGCCTGTCCGAACGCGACGTGGCGTTCGCGACCGAGCTCGTCTACGGCACGTTACGCAGACTGATCCCGATCGACCATCGGCTCGCGCCGCTGCTCGACCGTCCGATCGACACCGCCCCCAAGGGCGCCCGCGCCGCGCTTCGTCTGGGGGCCTACCAACTGGGCTTCCTGCGCGTCCCCGCCCACGCCGCGGTGTCGGAGACCGTCGCCCTCGCCGACCCGCGCCACCGCGGCTTCGTGAACGCGGTTCTGCGGCGGTTCGCGACGCTCGAGCCGGAGGTGCCCGACGGTCGGACCGATCTCGCGATCTCGTTGCGGACCGGGCTCGCCGAGTGGGCCGTGCGCGAGCTCCGCCGGATCGTGTCGTCCGACGAGGAGACGGAGCGGGCCGCCGCCGCGCTCGCCGCACGGGCGCCGCTCACGATCCGAACGAACACCTGTCGCACGACGGTCGACGAGCTCGAGCGCGAGCTGCACGCCGCCGGGGTCGGGACCCAACGGGGAGCGATGCATCCGGACTCGCTCGTGATCGGCTCGGGCGCCCCCTCGGCGCTTCCAGGATCCGCCGAGGGATGGTTCGCGGTTCAGGACCAGGCCTCCTCGTTCGTCGTGTCGGCGCTGGATCCTCGGCCGGGCGACCGGGTCTTGGACGTGTGCGCCGGTCCGGGCGGCAAGACCGGCCATCTCGCCTGCGTGATCGGGCCCGAGGGACGTTCGGTCGCTGCGGATGTATCGCCGGCGCGGCTCGGGCTCGTGCGCGCCAACGTCCAGCGACTCGGCGTTCGGACGGAGCTGCTCGTGCAGGACGGTCGCCGGCCCGCCGTCCGAGGCGGGTTCGACCGCGTCCTGGTGGACGCGCCGTGCTCGGGGATCGGCTCCTCCCGCCGGAGCCCCGAGCTCCTGTGGCGGGCC
>DAIOFZ010000054.1:0-13184 GCA_036745475.1 Actinomycetota bacterium
TTCGAGCGCGGCGGGTGGGTCGCGCCGGTGTTCGACGACGAGGCCATGGCGTTTCTCAACCAGGTCTACCATCGCGCCGATGCGTTCCTGTTCGGCCGGCGGACCTACGAGATCTTTGCCGGTTCCTGGGGAACCTGGCCGGATCCGGGCGACAGCCTCATCTGGGAGGCGTTGAACACGAAACCGAAATATGTGGCGTCGACGACGCTCACAGACCCCGATTGGGCGGACACGACCGTCCTTTCGGGCGACGTCGCCGGCGCTGTTCGCGAGCTGAAGGCGGGGCCGGACGGCGAGCTGCAGGTGCATGGCAGCGGCGGTCTGATCCGCTGGCTGCTCGACAACGACCTGGTCGACGAGATCACCCTGCTCACCGTGCCGGTGGTCGTCGGCCAGGGCACGCGGCTGTTCCCCGACATCGGCCCAGACATCGCGCTTGACCTGGTCGACTCCCGAGCCACCCCGAAGGGCGTAACGATCCAGGTCTACCGGCCCACCGGGCGCCCGCGGTATGCAACCGCCAGCAACGACCGAAGTACGTGACGTAGGTGTCGCTAGGAAGGCGACGAGGCGAGCGGTGCCACCGCGAACCCGACACCGAATCGGCGGCACCAGATCACCGCCGTCTGGAAGTCGCCGAGATCGAGGCTCAGCGGGATCTCGTAGTTGGAGCTCCCCAGGTTGCCCTTCAGCGCCCCGAGGTCCACGAGCTCGCGGTCGTCCCACACGTGCCAGTCATCGGACAGCGGCTGATCGGTGCGACCATCTCGGTGCCCCGCGGGTATCGGCGGATCGCTCCTCTGAGGACGAAGCGACAGGCATCTCCGCTCCATTGTCCCGCCGTAGTCCCTCGGCGAGGCGGTCCGTTCCATGTGCATCGTGCCGGCGAGGGCTTACGGGAGCCTCACGGGAGCCCTTACGATACGGGCTCGGACTCGTGAACCCGATCGATCCGCGCTCGCTTGGCAAGGCTCAGGCGACCGAACGGCGGCGGAGATGCCGAGGAGGCCGTGAGCGCGGCGGGCGCGCCTTGAGCGGGGCTGCGCCCGGCGGAGAGTGCGTGTCGAGAGCGGAGTCCCTCATCGAGAGGAGGCGCCGATGGACGCGCTGTTCCTGATCGGCCGGTTCCTGTTCGGCCTGCTGTTCATCGTGAGCGGGGCGGGCGGGCACCTGGCCGGCTCCCAGCAGCTCACGGGCTACGCCGCGGCCAAGAAGATCCCGTTCCCGGGGCCAGCCGTCCTGATCAGCGGCGTCGGGATCATCGCGGGCGGGATCGCGATCATCGTCGGGATCTGGGCCGATCTCGCGGCGCTCGGCCTGGCCGTGTTCCTATTCTTCACGACGTTCTTCATCCACAACTTCTGGACGCTGAGGGGCGATCCCATGGCGCGGCAGATGGACATGACCCAGTTCACGAAGGATCTCGCGCTCCTCGGCGCCTCGCTCGTGTTCTTCGCGGTGACGGCCTACGGTGGCGAGTTCGGGCCGATGCTGACCGACCCGCTCTTCGACCTCTAGGAAGGAACGCCTCACCCGATCGGGTCCATCGGTCGCCGCGCCGGACCCGGACCTGTCGTTGCTTCGTGATCATCCTGGGCTTTGCGCGATGGCCGCGTGGTCGAGCGCTCGGAAGGCTCGCGCCTCCCCCGGCGTCGACGGGCCGAGCGTGCGATTCCGGCCCGGCAGGTGACGCCTGATCCGCTCCAGTTCGCGCCGGGTGAACTCGCATCGGTCCGTGACGGGGTCCACGCCGTACAGGCGCGCTCCGTTCGCGCCGAGGATCTTGTTCTTGATCTGCCTCGTTAGCTGCGGATAGCCGTACCGCTCCTGGAACTCCTCGCTGATGGTGAAGGACCGAAGCGCTTGGATCTGATCCTGTGGTGAGCCGTAGAAGAGGCAGTCCGTGCCCCACGCCACATTGTCCTCGCCGACGAATTTCAACAGCTTGCCGAGGACGTGGGCCGCCTGCACCGGGTAGCGCATGATGTACCACCAGGTCGAGCCGAGCTCCGCGTAGACGTTCTCGTTCGGCCCGATCCCCGCCCTTCTCATCGACGTGATCAGGCGGTTGACCCCCATGGTCGCCGTCGCGCCCGTGTACGGGCCCTCCGCAAGGCCTGCTTCGAACCCCGAGTGGTACACGACGAAGTTCGCCTCAGGATGCCTCCTCGCCGCCGGGCCGATGTCTTGCGGCGAGGCGTACGGGCTGTCGCCACTGAACCCCTTGTGCGCACAGATCGTCGGGACCCCGAGACGCACGGCGCGCTCGATGAACCGATCACCGACCTGCGGAAGCGCCGGATCGTGGTCGTCGAGCCACCAGGCCTTGCCGTTGTGCTCGAAGACGTCGGGGAAGTGGGTGAAGGTCTTCCACGCCGCGATGGGATAACGGTCGACGGTTTCGTCCATCGCATCGAGCGAGGACTCGGATGGATCGAGGTTCGGCAGCGCCTGCGCGTGGAGCAACACGCGCTCGTCCCGGCACAGGCCCTCCGCGATCCTCCGGGTCTCGTCCATGATCTCGGCCGAGAGCGGGCTCCCCTCCGGGTAGATCGGCAGGGCCGACAGCACGAGCATCGAGGTGTCGCTTCGCAGGAACATCAGTTCCAGGAAGCTCTCGATCGAGTAGCAGACTCGAGGGTCGTCCTCGCCGCAGTTCTGCTGCGGGAATCGCTGCCAGAACTCCTGCCCGTTGAGGATCGGGTTCAGGTCGTACTCGAGGAGATGGCCCTGGATGTCGAAGACGAACTCCTCGCCACCGATGACCTCGTGCGCGACCTCGGGGTCGGTCGTGGCCTCTGGGGGGATGGCGTAGCCGCCCCCGGGCGTCGCTCCCGGCGAGACCGTTCGTACGGCCTCGCGGGTGCACGCGTCGAGCACGAGGAGCGTCGTGGCGGCACCGCAGATCGACAGCAGGAACTCACGCCGGCTCATCCCGACACGGCGCGCGTTCCGCTCGGTGGCCTCGCGCGCCCGTCTGATCGTCTCCCGCAGCATCGACGGGAGGGGCTCGGGATCGTACTCGGCGTTGGAGCACGGCCCGAACTTGATCGGCAGCCCCGGATCCTCGTCCTTCCAGTCCATCTCGCGCCCCCGATCAAGACCCACGATAGACAGCTCCAAAGCCGCCGTGGTTCCCGGCAGCGGTCTTCCTCAGGCTCCGTGGAGTCGCCCGACCCCTCCCGACCGGGAACGTCGGTGGCCCTGATGGAGTCTGCATCGCGATGGGATCCGATCGCGACACGCCACGCACGACCGGCGAGGTGCGCCGGCGCATCGCCGCCGGGGGGATCGCGCTCGCACTGCTCGCCGGGGCCTGTGACGCGGAGCCCGCGACCGGGCGGCGCCCTTCGGGTTCGGGGGCTGCCGGATCGACGAGCCCCGCTCCGCCCGCCACCTCTCGCGTGCCGTCGGCCCCGGCGGGCGGGCGCGCCACGACGAGGTGGCCGATCGAACACGTGGTCTTCCTGATCAAGGAGAACCGCACCTTCGACAACCTGTTCGGGACGTTCCCGGGCGCGAACGGCGTAACGGTGGGCTACGACCGCGGCGTGCGGCGGCCGCTCACACCCGGGACCGACGGCGGCATCGGCTCCGAGGACATCCCCCACTGCTACACGTGCTCACTCGCCGCCTGGAACCACGGGAAGATGGACGGCTTCAACCAGGGTGCCGTGTCGGACCGATGGGCCTACACACAGCTTCACCGAGCCCAGCTTCCGAACTACTGGCACTGGGCTCACGAGTTCGTGCTCGCGGACAACTTCTTCTCCTCGGCTCAGGGGCCCTCGTTCCCGAACCACCTGTATTCGATCTCCGCCCAGTCCGGCGGCGCTCACGACAATCCCAGGCGCACCGGGCCGTTCCGATCGAGCAACACGTTCGGCTGTGACGCACCGAAGGGCCAGACGGTCACGATCGTCGACTCGGAGGGTCACGAGAAGAAGGTGCAGCCGTGCTTCGACTTCCTGACCGAAGGAGATCTCCTCACGAAGGCCGGGATCGACTGGGCCTATTACGCGGCCGAGCCCGACCAGCTCGGCTACATCTGGTCCGCATACTCGGCCATCCGGCACATCAGGGAGACGAGGCAGTGGTCCCAGCACGTGCTGGCGGTCGACGACGTCCTCCGCGACATCCGCGACGACCTGCTGCCGCCGGTCACCTGGATCACCCCTCGCTACGAGGTCTCCGAGCACCCGCAGTACAACTTCTGCCTGGGTGAGAACTGGTCGACACGGGTGATCGACGCGATCATGCGAAGCCCCATGTGGAAGAACACAGCGATCTTCGTGACATGGGACGACTACGGCGGCTTCTACGATCATGTGCCACCGCCGCAAGTGGACGGATTCGGGCTTGGGATTCGCGTGCCGTTGCTGGTCATCTCTCCGTACGCGAAGAGCGGCGTGATCGATCATCAGGTCGGCGAATTCTCGAGCGTTCTCCGGTTCATCGAGACCAACTGGGGGCTCTCCCCGTTGACGGACCGCGACGGGGAAGCGACCGACCTCTCGTACGATTTCGATTTCACGAAGCGCTCGCACCCACCAGATCCACTGCCGCTCCGCACCGACTGTTTCGCCTGAGCTCGAGGGCCTGAACCCGCAGGTTCGGGGTTCGAGTCGCGGCGCAGCGCGTGATGACCAATCGCAGATCGAGCTCGAGCTTAGCGAGTCTCAGCGTTTCGGCTCGTAGTGGAGGAACACCACGCCCGTGTCGTAGAGCCGCACGTTCACTCGTTCGAACGTCGCGTAGCCCTGAAGGGTGGGGAACACGGATCGCCCGCCTCCGACCGCCGTCGGACAGAGTTGGAAGTGATATTCATCGATGAGGTCCGCCGCGATGAGCTTCTGGGCCAAGGAGAGACTCCCCCATAGGACCATGTGCTTCCCATCCTGCTCCTTCAATCGCTTGATCTCCACCACGGCGTCGCCGTGGACGACACGCGCCGGCGGCCATTCCCCCCAGGGAGCCTCTCTCAGCGTGTTGGAGAAGACGAGCTTGGGCAGCGAGTTCAGGCGGTCCGCGATGACCTCCTCGTCCGTCGTCGCCGTCGGCCAGAAGTCCACGAACAGCTCGTAGGTCCTTCGTCCCAGAAGGATCGTGTCGACGCTTTCGAGGAACTCGAGCTGGTCCCTGTCCGAGAACCGGTCCGATTCGCTCGAGGGGAAGAAATCCAACGTTCCCTCCCCATCCACGGCGTAGCCGTCGAGGGACAACCATTCCTCAAGGATCAACCTTCGCATCGGTATTCACCTCCGGTGGAACGCCGCTCGTGTCCTGGCATCTGGGCACACCCCTCACTCTTGCCCGTGGAGACTTCTCCCACCCCGAGAACTCATCGGGGTCCGGGGGTCGTCTCACGGCCCGGGCAACGAGCCCATAGGAAGGGTGGACCGCCGCGGCACGCACCGGGCCCCGCGACGTGGGCACGTGCAGGCGCCTGGCGTGTGTCACATGGGAGGCGCTGGTCTCGTCTACATGGTCAAGAGATGCGCGGCGTCGGGAGCGGCGTCGAGAAAGGACGGAGCCATGTTGGCCGAGGAACGCGTCCGCCAGGAACCTCGTACCGAGGAACGCGCCCGCCAGGAACCTCGTCAGGAATGGTTAGTTCCAGACTTCTGGCAGCGGGCCATCTTCGTGGGGATCGGGACCGCGATCTGGGTTACCGGGTTCATGCTGATGTTGAGCATTCTCCTGGTGTTCATCGGTCTCCCGTTGTTCTTCTTCGGGTTGGCGATGACGGAGGCCGGGTTGAGGGGTTGGCGGTGATACGGATCCAGGAGCGCTTGAGGAGGTGGGCCGCTCCTGGAGGAAACGGGGGGCGAGCGATGACTCTCGAGCGAACGAGCCGTCTTCACGGGTGATGTAAGAGCTATGGAGACGGCGAGGGCAGATGGGCTTGCGGTGGGCCGGCCGTCGAGTCCTCGACGGGATGTCTGGATCATCGTGTGTGAGGACTTCCACGGAGCCGTGGGGCCGATCCCAACCGAGCGGCTCGCGGTCGGCCTCGCGGCCTACGCCTCGCAGATCGCTAGGTGCACATACCGGCCGGTGCGGTTCGCTCTGGCCGAGGAGGCGAAGCTTGTCGAAGGGCAGGCATGACCGGCAAGCGTGATCGGACGAGGCGACGATGACCCTCGGGCAGAACAGCCAGGTGGCCTCGCTCCAGCCCGTGAAGTTCATCCTCAACTGGGGTCGGCGCTACTCCCTGTGGCTGCTCAACTTCGGTCTGGCCTGCTGCGGGATCGAGCTGATCGCGGCCTCGATGTCCAAGCACGACTTCATCCGTTTCGGGGTCATCCCCGTGGCTCACGGACCCCGCCAGGCGGATCTGCTGATCATCGCCGGCACGGTGACCGACAAGATGGTGCCGCCCCTCAAGCGCGTCTACGAGCAGATGGCCGAGCCCAAGTACGTGATCTCGTTCGGATCGTGCGCCAACGTCGGAGGGCCATATTGGGACTCGTACTCGGTGACCAAAGGGGTCGACCAGATCATGCCGGTCGACGTGTTCGTTCCCGGGTGTCCGCCGCGGCCCGAGGCGCTGCTCGACGGGATCATCATGCTCCAGCGTAAGATCGCCGACGAGCAGATCCCGGCGAGGCTGTCCGACGCATCGTAGAGCCGCGAGCCCTGCGCAACCGATTGGCCTCAGGACTGGATCCAACGCTCCCCCCACCCGGCGACCAAGCGAGCAACGTGCCTGCAGATGCGCCGATCGGCGTCCCTCATGTCCGTGAGAGGATGCACGGGTGCCTCAGATCCTCATAGCGGCGAGGGACGGCCTGCACACGTTCGACGAGCGGGCCCAGGAAGGGCCCACGCAGCTTGGTGGCCGACCGGTCAATGCGGTCGTGCGCGACGGCCCGCAACTGTGGGCGATCGTGGATCGTGCCGAGATCTGGCACGCGCCCAAGGGCGAGTGGCGCCAGGTCTCGACGCTCGAGGGCGCGGAGGCCACCTGCATCGCCATGACCGACGCCATCCATGTCGGGTCATCGGGAGCACGCCTGTTCCGTCTCATGGTCGACACGCTCGAGCCGGTCTCGGGGTTCGACGCCGTCGAGGGACGCGACGATTGGTACACACCCTGGGGCGGCCCACCCGACACCCGGTCGATCTCGGAATGGGGAGAGAACGTCTTCGTCAACGTGCACGTCGGTGGCATCGTGCGGACGAGCGACGGTGGCCAGACGTGGAAACCGACGATCGACATCGACGCAGATGTGCACCAGGTCGCGACGGCCGACGGACTCGTGCTGGCGGCGGGCGCGCGGGGACTCTCCACCAGCACCGACAAAGGGGCGACGTGGTCGCTGCGCAGTGACGGACTCGAGAGCCGTTACTGTCGAGCGGTGGTGGTCTGTGGGGACCAGGTGCTCGTGTCGGCTTCGAGCGGACCTCGAGGCGGACACGCCGGCGTCTACCGCGCGGGCCTGACAACTGGCCGGTTCGAGCGCTGCCGCGTCGGGCTTCCCGAGTGGTTCGACGACAACATCGATAGCTACTGTCTGGATGCGCTGAACAACGGCTCGTACGCGGCATTCGGCACCGCCGACGGACGCGTCTACGGCTCGGATGACGGCGCCTCGTGGGTCGAGCTGGCGACGGGGCTCCCGCCCGTGCACCACGTGCTCATCGTGCCCGACTGAGGACCGCGCGTGAGGGGTGTTCCAACGTTCTCGTCCTCCGCTGTCCCCGATGCGAGCTCTACGTTCGGCACAGGAGCCTCTTCCGATCCGTGAGAGCGATCACGTCACGTCCTGACGCTGGATCGTGAGGCCCGCGATCAGGGCGAGCGCCATCACGTACCCGATGAGAACGAAGAGGGCCTGCGGCCCGCTCACGGCGTCCGTGACGCCCGGTGTGCCGCCCCGCTGATCCAGGGTGGGAGCGCCGAGCGAGGCCACCAATGACCCAGCGTTCGTGCCGGGCAACCCCTGCTGGAAGGCGTCGAGGAACCCCAGCAAACCCGCGAAGCCGCGGACGAGGCTCTCGATCGCGAGCGCCCAGACGAGCCCGAGGCCCACGGCGAGCGACGTGCTTCGGAAGAGGACCCCGAGCAGCGCACCGAGGAGGCTCCACATCCCAAGGATGAGCCAACCGGCTCCGATCCCGCGACCGAGCTCGAACACCGACGGCCAGTCGGCGGCTCGCCCCTCCGTCATGGCGATCGCCCAACTCCACACCGCGTCGAGCGCGAACACCGCCAAGACGAGGACGAGCACCATCGTCGCGATCGCGAGCAGCTTGTCCACCATGACGACGAGGCGCCTCGGCCGCTGCGTCAGGATGGTCTTCAGCGTCCCCCATCCGTACTCGCTGGCGGTCACGAGCGCTCCGATGATGAGCGCGATGGCGCCCGCGAACATCGGGAACCCGCCGAGCGTGTTGGGAACCAGCCTCCCGGGCAGGATGTCGGCCAAGAGCTGCGCGGGCGTCTCTCCCGCGGCGAACCCACTCCCGCCTCCGGCACGGTAGCCCACGTACGGGATGAGGTATCCGAACACCTGCGACAGGACGAGCAGGAGCGCCGAGAGGACCCACATGGCGGGCCACCGCACCAGCTTCAGCATCTCCGCCCGATAGCTACCGCGCATGGTCCCCAGGGTCCTCTCCGGTGAGCTCGAGGAACACGTCCTCGAGCGTCCGTTCCACCCGACGAACCTCGCTGACCGCGATGCCCGCGAGCACCAGCTCGCGGTTGATGCGCGAGGAGTCGGCCGGGTCAGAGTCGAGCCGAAGGGTTCCATCAAGCACCTCGACATGGCCCGCTCCCAGGAGCCGCTCGACGCGCTCCCGGGCGGCGGCCAGCGGCTCGGCGCGAACGAGGATCGATCCCCGGCCTCGGAGCTCGTCGACCCGGCCTTCTGCGATCAAGGCCCCGTGCGAGATCACGCCCACCCGGTCGCAGACCTGCTGGACCTCACCTAGAAGGTGGCTGGAGAGCAGCACGGTGCGGTCGCCCGAGCCAAGCGTCCTGATCAGCGTGCGCATGTCGGCCATGCCCGCGGGATCGAGCCCGTTGGTGGGCTCGTCGAGGATCAACAGCTCCGGGTCCTTGAGCAGCGCCGCGGCCACCCCGAGGCGCTGCCGCATCCCTTGCGAGTAGGCGTTGAACCGGTCGCCGCCCCTTTGCAGGAGGCCGACCGCATCGAGCGCGGCGTCGATGCCGTCGTCCGGGCGGCCCACGTACCGGGCGATCACGCGCAGGTTGTCTCGGCCCGATAGATAGGGGTAGAGGGCGGGCTCCTCCACCATCGCGCCGACGCGGGCCAGGTTCTCCGAATAGCCCGGCGCTTCCCCCAACACCCTCGCCGTGCCGGAGGTGGCGCGAACAAGCCCGAGGAGCATCCGGAGCGTCGTGGTCTTCCCCGCCCCGTTCGGTCCGAGGAACCCGTACACCTCGCCCCTTCGCACCGAGAGATTCAGTCGATCCACGGCCGTCAGGTGCTTCCCGTAGACCTTGGTGAGGTCGCTCGTGTCGATGGCGGAGCCAGCGCGACTCATCTTCCACTTCCTCTTCCGGACTCTTCCTCGTCCCCATCGTCGCCAGCAGGGACCCGACTGGCGTCGCCCGAGAGGAGGCTTTCGCCGTACGTCCCGGGATGTACCGGCGGGGTTCCGGATGCCCCAACGCCCTGACTTCCCGCGATGACGCGGACCCGATGCGTCCAGCGGCCCGATCCGGATCGAACGGTCGCCGCGCCTGCGCGTCAGGTCGCCGAGGGCGTTCCGCCAGGGTCGTTCGAGCGATCCTCCTCGTCCGGTCGCATCAGCGTCCTCATCGCTTGCTGGACCGTCGAGCTGCTGAGCGAGCGAGGCCGGCCGGTGACGAAACCCACGAGGTCTTTGATCGAGACGACGTAGGACTTCCGGAAGCGTACGGGGGAGCGCGAGACGGAGGCCCGCGCGGCGACGACGACGGCCTCGACCCACTCGTCGATGCCGGCCTCGAGGAGGAGTTGACGGACCTCCCCCGCGGCGCCCCTCGCCTGTCGCAAGACGTACTCGGCCGGCTTCCCGTTGCAGTAGAGCTGACCTCGGCTGCGGTAGAAATTGCCCGCCCAGGCCTTCGTCTCGAGCGCGAACACGCCGGTGGGGCCGATGACGACGTGGTCGACGTCCCCGTGCCCCGTGTGGATGCCATGCAGGACCCAGTACGAGGACGGCAGCGCGGCCAGGGCGTTCGCGACCGCCTCCTCACCCAGGATCCCCCTTCTGAGGTTCTGGGGATCGAGGACGCGGCCCGCCCCCGCCAGGCGGTGCAAGACGAACAGGAGCCCGAGCGCCAGGAAGATCGCCGGCCACCACCAGGCGCCCATGAGGGCGAGAACGCCCGCGACCGCGACCGTCGCCGCGAAGACGGCGATCCGCAGCCGCAGCTGCGACCTCAGGAACTCGGCGGGTCTGGACACCTATGTCTCATCGGCCGGTCGGCCCACCCGGTGAAAGCGGAGGGACGGCTTCCATCCAAACCAGGCACCCCCAGCGCTCCAACCAGGCACCCCAGCGATCGGCCGGGCCACCTCCAGACACCCGAATCGCCCCTACAGCAGGCCGTTCGCCGTCAGGAATCCGTTGGCCACGGCGCCCACGTCCTGCCCATCGATCACGACCTTGCCCACGAGCCTGGTCACCTTCCCCGTCGAGAGTGAAGCGCTCACCGCGTCGAGCAAGGCACGGACCTCGCCGTTCAGCTTCTCCGACCGGATCACGGGCGTGATGTTCTCCGCGTTCTGGAGGTGCCTGTCGTCCTCGAGTGGGACGAACCCGTTCCGTTCGATGCTCGGGTCGGTGGAGAAGAGCAACCCGATCTGCACCTCATCGCGCCGAAGCGCGTCGACGGTCAGCGGCCCCCCCGCGTCGAGCGGCGCGAAGTCGTCGAAGAGGACCCCATAGACCTCGTGCAATCCCGGGAGGCAGAACGGTCGTTGGGGGCATTCCGGTGGCCCGCCGAACGTCAGCTGGCCGGCGACGGGGGCGAGGGAGCTCATCGTGGTCAGGTCGAAACGCTGGGCCGTCTCCGCGTTCGCCACGAACTGATTGGTGTCCTCGGCGGCCGAGGGTGTGAGCAGCGTGAGCCCATCGGAGCGGAGCAGCTCGGCGGTCTGCCGGGCCACATCGGGGGCATCTGCGGACCCCTCCGCGTTCGGGTCGAGGAACAGCAGCAACGACGACAGGTACTCCGGCTTCACGTCGATGACGCCCGCCTCCAGGGCATTCTGCGAGCTCTCTCGAGACCGCAGATCCAGCAGTCGCTCGACGGCGTAGCCGGCGTGCTCCAGTACCTGCGCATACATCTCCGCGACGAGCTGGTTCTCGGCGAAGGCGCCGGAGACGCCCACGACGATCACGTCGGTAGCTCCGGCGGACGGACGCCGCGGCGGGCCCTCATCGGGGTCGGTACACCCAGCGAGCGTGCCCACCACCACCACCACCACGACGACCGCTGCCGCGCGCGCGACGCCGTCGTGGAGGTGTCGGCGGATGGTTCGGGCGATCTTGCTCGTTGCGGTCATTCGACCTCGGAGGCAAGCGGCGCCAGGACGGGATCGTTCGAGTGGCGGCCCAGGAGGACGCGGACCACCGTGGGCCCCTTGCCTTTCACCTCGAGGACCTCGGAGGGTCCGAAGTCGTACCCGCCGGTCAGTTCCCCTACCGTCGACTCGGCCACCAGGACCTGGCCGGGCCCCGCGCTCTCCTCGAGCCTGCTCGAGAGGTTCACGGTGTCGCCCCACAGGTCGTACGCGAACCTCCGGTCCCCGATCACTCCGGCGACGGCGGGCCCGGTGGCGATCCCGCCTCGCACCACGATGGGGTCGCCCGATGGCCACCGGATCCCTCCGGCGTCCCTGAGCATCTCGATCGCCATCCCGACGGCTGCGTCGGCGTGATCTGCCATCGGGGTCGGCGCGCCGGCGACGGCCATGTACGCGTCTCCGATCGTCTTGATCTTCTCGAGGCCGTGCCGATCGGCGATGGCGTCGAAATGGCGGAAGAGCGCATCCAGGGCATCGGCGAACGCCTCCGGGGTTGACCGCGCGGCCTGTTCCGTCGATCCCACCGCGTCGGCGAAGAACACGCTCACGCGATCGATGTGCTGCGCGATCCGTCCGCCGGACGAGGTCTTGAGTTGCTCGACGATGGCAGCGGGCAGCATGTTGAGCAGGAGCCCGTCAGATCGCGTCCGTTCCTGCTCGATCTGGCGTTCGCGGAGGAACAGGTCTCGCGTGAACCGTTCCGTCCGATAGGCGGCCAGCCCGCCCAGCAGGCCGAACGAGACCAGGTAGAGCATCGCCAGCAACAGACTCACCTCGGAGATGTACGCAGCCGTGATGGCGTACGGAAGGTACGCGGCGATGCCGATCACCGTGACCAGCGCGACCAAGACGAACCGCAGGCGCAGCAGCGCGTAGGTGAATGCCGTGATCAAGATGACGCCGACGTATCCATACTCCGCAGGCAACGTAAGGATGCGCGAGACGTAGAAGACCCAGAACAGGAGCGTCGCCGCTGCGATGGCGACCGCCACCCATTCCCAGACGCGCCCGAAGAACCGTGTGTACGTGAGCGCGAGGCCGACGATCAGGATGGGGATGAACACGCCAAAGCGCATGAGGAGGTCGAGTCGCTGGTCGGACAGGGCTAGCATCTGGGGGCGTAGGAGCACGCCCCACGCGACCCAGATGGCGATCCCGGCCAGGAAGCCGAAGCGGATGTTCCCGAGATCGTGGCGGAAACGGTCGGCGCGATACGCGGACTCGAGACCCGGATCGCGGAACCGCAGCCGTAGCTGGCCAACCCTGACTGACCATCGCGATCGTTCTTCAGCTGGCATCGACGTCTCGATCTGGTCCATATGTCCCTCGCCGAACGCTTCCCGGGCCGACATGATGCCCTCTCGAGACCCGGCCTGTCAGCCGGGGAGCGCGCCCACGGCTGGTGGCGGACGCGAGTCACCAACCGTGCGGCGGCCGGAACCCGACGCTTCCCCAGGGTGTATTCGCCTGTGACGAGCTGGAGTATGCCCTATGGGCCTTCGACAGCAGCGGTGGGTTGTCGCCCTGGTCACGTTCCTGGCCGCAGCGGCGTTGTCGTGCACAACATCGTCGCCTTCGGCCAGCGGCGGATCGCCGGCGCGGCCCCCGGCAATGGAGGCGGCGTCGGAGCCGACG
>DAIOFZ010000055.1:0-13112 GCA_036745475.1 Actinomycetota bacterium
ACCTCGACGAGTACGTGTACGAGGCGCTGCGCGCCGGCGCGAGCGGGTTCCTGCTGAAGGACCGGCCCTCCGAGGAGCTCGTCGGGGCGGTCCGCGTGATCGCGGCGGGGGAGGCGCTGCTCGCGCCCTCGGTCACGCGCCGCCTGATCGAGGAGTTCGCCAGGCGAGCCCCGACGGCCACGCGGACCGAGCTCGACGAGCTCACGGAGCGCGAGCGCGAGGTGCTCGTCCTCATGGCCAGGGGCCTATCGAACGCCGAGATCGCCCGAGCGCTGTTCGTCGCCGAGACCACCGTGAAAACGCACGTCGGCCGCGTGCTCCGCAAGCTCGGGCTGCGCGACCGCGCCCAGGCCGTCGTGCTCGCCTACGAGTCCGGCCTCGTGCAGCCCGGCGACTGAAGCTGTACCCGTCCTCCTCCAGGAGGACCCGCAGGTTCACTCCACGGGCGGACGGCACACCGACCCGTTCTCCCTAGCGTGGCTCCCGTCGGAACACGACCGGAAGGAGCACGGCGATGGGTGCCAAGCGCATGACGGACCGGCCGTCGGTCGAACGAGCCTCGCTCGGCTCGCCGGCGATCTCGGTCCGTGGCGTGACCAAGCGCTTCGGGTCGGTGAAGGCGGTCGACGACCTCAGCCTCGAGGTCCACCCGGGCGTGGTCACCGGGTTCCTCGGTCCGAACGGTGCCGGCAAGAGCACCACGCTCCGGATCGTGCTCGGGCTGGTCGCGCCGACCGAGGGCTCAGCGAGCGTGCTGGGGATGCCGTACCGCAGCCTGCCCGAACCGACCGAGACCGTCGGCGCGGTGCTCGAGACGCAGAGTTTCAACCCGTTGCGGAGCGGCCGGAACCACCTGCGCGTCCTCGCGTCCGCTTCGGGGATCCCGGAGCGACGTGTCGACGAGGTCCTCGACCTTGTCGGCCTAGAGGCGGCGGCCCGGCGCAACGCGGGCACGTACTCGCTCGGCATGCGCCAGCGGCTCGGTCTCGGCGCGGCGCTGCTGGGCGACCCGCAGATCCTGATCCTGGACGAACCGGCGAACGGCCTTGATCCGCAGGGCATCCGCTGGCTCCGCGATTTCCTGCGGGCCTTCGCCGCCGAGGGCAACGCCGTGGTCGTGTCGAGCCACGTGCTCACCGAGATGGCGCAGCTCGCGGACGAGGCGATCGTGATCCGCCGGGGTCGACTCATCCGGCAGGCGCCCCTGTCCCAGCTGACGAGCGACTCCCGCGAGCTCGTCGTGGTCACACCAGAGGCAGGCCGTCTCGCGGCCGCCCTGCTCGAGCGCGGGCTCGAGGTCCAGATGAAGGACGGTGAGCTTCACGTATCCGGGGCCGACGCCGCACGCGTCGGCATGATCGCGTTCGAGACGCGTGCCCCGGTGCTCGGGCTCGCTGAGAAGGAGGGCAGCCTCGAGGACGCGTTCCTCGAGCTCACGGAGGAGGACGCACGATGAGGAATCAGATCGCGTCGGAGTTCCGCAAGCTGACGACCACCCGGAGCGTCTACGCGATGCTCGCCGGGCTGGTCGTGATCGTCGCGCTGGGCGTGGTCGCGACCACCACGGATGGGCAGCCGGGCAGCCTGCTCGCGCCGCTCGAGCACCAGGTGTTCTTGAACGTATCGTTGACGATCGCGCCGCTGTTCGGGTTGCTGCTCGGGCTCCGTTCGTTCACCGACGAGTTCCGGTATGGCTCGATCGTCCCGACACTGCTCGCGAGCCCGGTCCGCCGCCGCGTGGTCGGTGCGAAGCTTGTCGCGACCGCCGGTGGAGCCGTCGTGCTCGCCCTCGCCGCGGTGGCGATCTCGATCGCCGTCGGGGTGCCGATCCTGATGGTGAAGGGCATCGAGGTCACGTGGTCGACGACAGGGCTGGCGGGTGTGGTCGGGCGTCTCATCGGCGCGACCGTGTTGTGGACCGCGATCGGGGTCGGGGTCGGCCTTGCGGTCAAGCACCAGGTGGCGGCGATCGCCGGAGCGCTGGTCTGGATCCTGGCGGCCGAGGGCATCTTCTCGGGCCTGGTACCGGATGTTGCGAGGTACTTCCCTGGTGCGGCCGGCTTCGCGCTCGTCGGCATCAACGCGGCCGAGCTGCTGACGCCGAGCCTGGGCGCCGTGATGCTCGCCGGGTATGCCCTCGTGGCGCTCGCGACCGGCGCGGTCTTGATGCAACGTCGGGACATCACGTAGAGCCCTGCGACAACAGGTCCTACGCCCGCTCGCGGACGACCTGCTTCGGACGCTTGTCGTCGCGAAGGCCGAGGTAGCGGGGATGCCGGAGCTTGCCGTCCGGGGTCCACTCGCTGAAGCCGACCTGTGCGACGAGCTCGGGTCGGACCCAGTGCACGCCCTTCGTCGACATGCCCTTCGCGTCGGCGACCGGTGGAACCGTTTGCTCGAGGGGGCGGAGGAGCCCGGTCAGCCTGGCGAGCTCGCGCTCGTTGAAGCCCGTACCCACCTTGCCGCCGAAGCGCAGTGCGCCGTCTTCGTGATAGCCGACCAGGATGGCACCGAGTCCGGAGCGCGACCCGTGGGGATCGGTCCACCCCAGCACAACGAACTCCTGTTCGTTCACGCACTTGAACTTCAGCCAGTCCTTCGAGCGCCCGTGCGCGTAGGGGGCCGAGGCACGCTTGGCGATGAGGCCCTCCCACCCCTTCTCGCACGCGGCGCGGAACGCGACCTCGCCTTCCTCGTCCAGGTGCTCGGAAAAACGGATCGGGTCCGTGAAGGCGAGCGCGCCGTGCAGCACCGACTTGCGCGCGAGCAGCGGCAGCGCGGAGAGGTCGTAGCCGTCGAACCAGATCACGTCGAACAGGTAGAAGACCACCGGCACCGCCGCCACCTGTGCGGCGCTGGGTCTCGCGTTCTGCATCCTTTCCTGGAGGCGGGAGAACGAGGTGATGTCTCCCTGGAAGGCCACGATCTCACCGTCGGCGATCAGCGGAGGGCTGTCGTGGCGAAGGATGACCTCGACGAGATCGGGGTAGTGGGAGGTGCGATCCTTCTCGTTCCTCGTGATCAACCGGACGGTCGAACCACGCCTCCACAGCAGCGAGCGCTGCCCATCCAGCTTGGCCTCGAACACCCACGCGGGGTCGGAGAACGGGTCCTTGGCCAGCGTGGCCAGCATCAGCGGCGTGAAGGCCGGCATCGTGCGACGGCGCAGCAGGCGACGATCGCGGGCGTCGAGTTCGTCGAGGATGGGGTTCATCTGGACAAGGGTGACGTCGTCCGCATCCTACGTCTGGACTGGAGCCGAACCGTCTCGTCTACCGCTCCAGCAGCGTTTTCAGGGCCGTCAAGGCGGTCCTCCAGCCCTCCTCGGACACGGTCTTCGCCTCCTCCGAGGGCAGGTTGCGTTCGGTGATCGTCAGCTCGGTCGAGCCGTCGCGCGCCGAGAGCTCCCAGGTGACCTCCTGGTAGTTCTCCGGGGCGTCGGGCACACCCGAGACCTCGCTCCAGTGTGTGTGGACGAGCAGCGCGGGTGGCTCGATCTTCAAGATCTCTCCCTTGTCCACGTACGGCTTGCCCTGCCACTCGCCTCGATGGATCAGGTGGCTGCCTGGCTTCCAGTCGCTCTCCGTGTCGACCCCGAAGAACCAGTGCTTGATCAGCTCGGGGGTGGTGATCGCCCTCCAGACCTCGTCGATGGGTGCGCCGATGGTGATCGAGCCGCTGGCGCCGAGTTCGTTCATCGCCTGGACCTCCTTTGTCCGCTCGAGGGCGTGATCAAGCGAGGTCTGCCCGCAGCAGGTGCACCGTTCCGGATACGCCTTTGAGCTCGACCGGGCCGATGTCGGCGAACGTGATCGCCTCATGCGGCGCGGCGTCGGCGACCGCCTGGCTCACCAGCACCTCGCCCTGCCGCGCGTAGTCGGCGATGCGCGCCGACAGGTTCACGGTCTGTCCGAAGTAATCGCCCTCCTGGAACAGGACCGGCCCGGCGTGCAGGCCGACGTGGGCCGGCGGCAACCCGGCGGCCGCGAGCCCGTCCAGCATCTCGAGGGCGGCATGCACTCCCGCGCCGGGGTCTCCGAAGTACAGCATCACGCCGTCGCCCAGCCACTTGATCGGCCTGCCGCCGCGCTGCACGGAGCTGCGCTGCACCAGCCGAGCGAGCGTCGCCGACAGGTCGGCGGCCGCATCGTCGCCGCGTTCCTGGGTCAGCCGCGTGTAGCCGGTGATATCCAGGAAGCAGATCGCCGGTGGTCGCTCGAGACGGCTGCGGATTCCGGCGTTCGCCATCAACACCTCGAACCCTTCGATGATGTTGGCTGTCCATGCGTGCGCCTGCTCCGAGTGATACATGGCCAGGAGGGCTTGCTCCGAAGCCGGGGAGATGCGGTCGGCCAGCTCGGCGTTCCCGATCTCCTCCGGGCCCTTGCCTGCCGCGATGGCCGGCTCGATCACCTCGGAGGTCCACCAGGCCGCCTCCTGTTCGGTGATCCGCCGTGTGCCGTCGCCCTGGACACGGAGCAGGCGCTCGATGGCGACCGGCCGGAATCCCTCGGCCAGCTGGAGCTCGATGAACGGCACGATCGCCAGCTCGTCCTCGCGAAGCCGGTCATCGGGAGAGGGCTGGGCCATGCCGATCGCTTCGCGGATGACGATCAGCAGCTCGAGCGGGACCCCGGTCCGGTTGCTGACCTGCCGGAACGTTTCGGCGGCAAGGGCGGCGAACCGCTCGTAGCTGGCCGCGTCGAGGAAGGCGAGCGACAGGGCACCACGCTGGATGGCGGCGGCCACCTCCTCGAGAGAGATCCCGGCATCCTCGAGCGATCTGGCAAGCAGCACCCGGCGCACGTCGCCGGGCGAGAAACGATCGGACTCGGGGACGATGATGCCGAGATCGACCAGTCGAGCGAGGTAGGAGGGCTCGACACCGACCCGCTCGGCAGCTTCTTCGCGTGAGTACGAGGTCACGTTCGCAAGCCTACTGCGGCTGCGAACGGGACCTTCCGGCGAAGGCTAGAGATGGCTCAGGGCCTCGACGAGCCGGTCGACGTCGTCGCCGTCGTTGTAGGCGTGCAGGGAGATCCTGAGCCCGCCCGCTCGACGGCCGCAGACGATCCGGGCCTCGGAAGCCAGACGTTCCGCGGTCATCCCCGGATCGTGATCGGCGTGCCGCAGGGACACGATGTGAGGCGCCGCCGATGGATCGCTCGGCGCGCGGAACGGGCGCCATCCCAGCTCGGCGACCCGATCGACGAGATGCGTCGCCAGACGCTCCGCATGCTCGCCGATGCGGTCGAAGCCCAACGACGAGAGCATCGCGATCGTGGACTCGAGCCCGATGGCGGAGACGTACGACATCGTCGAGAGCTCGAAGCGACGGGCGTCGTCTGCAAGGCGAAGCTTGAGCGGATCGAGATCGAAGGGGTGGAGGGCCCCCATCCAGCCGATGAGGCGGGGAAGGCGCGTCACCAGATCCGGAGCGAGCGCCAGCAGCGCCACGCCTCCGTGGGACGACAGCCACTTGTAGCCGCTCGTCACCAGCGCGTCCGCACCCCATCCGATCGCGTCGACGATCCCCGCACCGGCGAGCTGCGTGGCGTCCACGACGACGCGGGCGCCGACCTCGTGCGCCCGCTCCGCAACCCGCGCGGCGTCGACCCGCGTGCCCGTCGCGTACTGGACCACGCCGAAGGCGACGACCGCCGTTGCCGCATCGATCGCGTCGACGAGATCCTGCGTCAGGTCTCCGTCGGCGCGGTCCTCGATGAACCGCAGCTGGATCTCGCGACGCCGGGCGGCCGCGAGCCACGGGTACGTCACGCTCGGGAAGTCCGACCCGACGAGCAGGACGGTCCCGTGCTCGGGCTCGAGGAGCGAGGTCACCTGGCCGAGTCCCTCGCTCGCGCCCGCGACGACGGCCACCGCGTCTGATGAGGTTCCGAGCACCTTGGCGCCGGCCGAACGGACGCCGTCCAGGATCGCGGCCTCCTGGTCGTCGCTGAGATACAGGTTCCCGAACTGCGCCGTCTCCTTCAGGAAGGTCTCCATCGCATCGATCGTGAAGAGGGGGATCAGCCCCAGGGACGCCTGGTTGAGATAGGTGCAGCGCTCGAGCGCAGCGTACCGATCGCGCGGAACGAGCGAGGGGATCGAGGACATCTGCGCCTCCGGGGGAACCGGCCCCGTCGGATGATGAACCATCGCGGGAGCGCCTGCCGACCCGAACCTCCAGGCCAACCGGAGGCGGTCGTCAAGTTGGCCGGCGGGCGCGAGGTACTCGTCCCCGCTAGCGTCTAGGGCCTCAGCGCGGCGGCCGCATCCCGAGGCGATCACCGCGTCGGGTGGGTGCTCGAACCGGTAGGTTCGGTCGGGATGCGCACGATCGGGCTTCTCGGCGTGCCGACGAACTCGGCGGGCAAGATCGACGGGGTCGCACGGGGCCCACTCGTGTTGCGGGAAGCGGGTCTGGTCGATGCCCTCCATCGGCACGCGAAGGTAAACGACTACGGCGACCTCACGTTGCCCGACCCGTCCCCGATACGTGCATCGCGGTCGCACGTTATCGATCCGGGCGGCCTCGATGCGCTCGTCGTCCGTGTTCGTGACGCGGTCAAGCAGATCCTCGATAACGCGCACCTCCCGCTGATCCTCGGCGGCGATTGCGCCCTGCTGCTCGGGTGTCTCGCCGCCTCCTCGGGACGGGAGCGAGTCGGTCTCTTGTTCGTCGACGGACACGAGGATGCCTACCTCCCCATGCAGTCGTCGACCGGCGAGGCGGCCGACATGGAGCTCGGCTTCGCGCTGGGGATGGCGCAGGCCTCATGGTCTCCAGAGCTCTCCAACCTACTTCCTCTCGTCGCGCCTACCGACGTCCGGATCCTCGGCGCACGTGACGGGGAACTCCTTCGCGCCGAGGGTGTCGCGTCGCTGCATGACCGGGTGGCACTCGTGGACGGCGCGCGTCTCGCAAACGACCCCGCCAGGATCGCGGCGGCGGCCTGCGCGTCGCTTCCTCGGCCTTGGTGGTTCCATCTCGACCTCGACGTGTTGTCGACGCAGGCGCTTCCCGCGGTCGACTACCCGCAGCCCGGGGGCCTCGGCTGGGACGAGCTCGCGGTCGTCGCGACCACGGCCCTGAGCGCCGCCCCGCGCGGCTGGGATGTCACCATCTACAACCCGGACCTCGATCCCACGCGTGTCCACGCGCGACGGATCGTCCGGTTCATGGGATCCGTGATCGAGCACGTAGCCTGATGTCGAGGCCTAAGGCTCGAGGATCGCCAGGACGTCGTCCTGCGAGAGGAATCGAGCTCGGAGGTCGTGGTCGAGGCCCGCGGCGATCTCCCGGACGATCGTCGCGGCCCGACGGCGGAGGTTGAGCGCGGCCTCGTGGTCTCCGCGCTCGGCGTGGAGGGAGGACGACAGCGCGAACGCCTCCCACAGCACCCGTCGCTCGCCGGTGCGTTCCGCCGATTCGATCGCCTCGGCGAGCGCTCGCTCGGCGTCGTCGACTCGGCCGGATGCGGTGAGCGCCCTCCCGAGCGACACGAGCCCCTCGGCCACCATGAGCCGCACGCCGGCGGATCGAAGACGGTCAACGAGCCCGCGGGCGATCGCTCCAGACTTCGCCGGATCCCCCCCATCGAGCTCGAGGCGGGATCGCGCTCGCTCGCCGGAGACCAGGATGAATGTCCGGTCGGGCTCCGGCAGCTTCGTCGAGTCGACCGCATCGACCGCCTCGCGCGCCGCCGGGGCGTCCCCCAGTGCGATGAGCGCCTCGGCCCGGGCGGCGTGCGCGACCGATGCCGCGGGAGGGAGCTGCTCGTCGGCGATCTCGAGCGCCTCGTTCGCCAACGCGAGCGCTCCGGCGCCGTCGCCCACGTAGACATGGACCCTTGCGAGATCGGCTCGCGTCCCGATCCCGGCGAACGAGAACCCACCGCGTTCTCCGAGCTCGCGACAGCGCTCCATGGATCGCATGGCCGCGCCGAGCTCCCCACGCACGATCTCGGCCCGATAGATCGACATCAGCGCGATCGATTGGCCCCAGGGGTTGTCGATCTCCTCGGAGATCGCGAGCGCTCGCCGCGCGTCCGCGAGCGCTGCCTCCTCGTCTCCGTGCAGCGCGTGGATGTTGCCGGTGACGGTCAGATTCTCTCCCAGCATCGGGCCGTTGCCGAGGTCTTCCCAGAGCCCTCGGGCCTCCTCGAGGCGCTCCGTCGCTGTCGCGAGATCGGCATTCCCCATGTGGGCCCTTCCGACGTCGTTCAGCGTGAAGGCGAGTTGCTCGCGGTCGCCCAGCTCCCGCGCGATCGCGAGCGACGCCTCTCCCGCCTCGACGGCTCGTGCGGCGTCTCCGCCCCCGTAGACGTTCGCCACCACGATGTTCCAGAGCGCGCGTGCCTCGGCCCCACGATCGCCGAGACGGCGGGCCATCGCCACGTTCTCGCCGGACAGCCGGCGGCCTCGTTCGGGATCGAACTTTGGGGTCGGGGTCGAGTACAGGAGCGCGATCCTCGTGGCGGCGGCGAGCTCGAAGGACTCGTCGCCTCGGTCTCGCGCCTCGGTTCGCATCTCCTCGTAGTCGTCGATGGCGTCGTCGTATCGCCCCGCGAGCTCGAGTGCGTTGCCCCGTCGTTCGTACAGCGACCGGACCCGCGGCGATCCGACGCCCAGGCGCCGAGCGGCGGTCAGCGCGTTGCGGTAGTGACCCTCCGCCTCAACGTGGGCGTAGAGGCGGGCAGCCGCGTCGCCGGCCCTCTCGGCGTACACGAGCGTCTGCTCGTCGTCACCGCACTCGCGGAAGTGATGCGCGAGGAGCGACGCGGCCTCGTCCAGGTGGTCGTCGCTCGCCGCCCGGACCGCCTCGGCGACGCGGCGATGCAACTCCCGACGACGTTTCACCAACAGGGACCCGTACGCCGCCTCCGCCGTCAGCGCGTGCCGGAACGTGTACTCGGATCGGGACCCGCCGGCCGTGGGCCAGATCAGGTCGCGCCGCACGAGCTCGTCGAGGTCGCCCTCGACGGCCTCGCCGTCGACGACTGCACGAAGCAGCCCACCGTCGAACGACCTGCCGATGACCGACGCCGCCTGAAGCGTCCCGCGTGCGCGCTCCGGCAGACGATCCAGGCCGGCCGTGATGAGGCTCTGCACGCTGTCCGGGACGGCAACCTCGAAGGAGTCTCCGGCGAGCCGCCACCCGCCCTCGATCGGCTCCACGACACCGCGATCGATCATCGCCCGGGCGACCTCCTGGACGAAGAGCGGGTTGCCCTCGGTGGTGGCGATGATCCGCGACGTGACCGCGTCGGGCGCCTCCCCGAGCGGGAGCAGCTCGCCGATCAGTCGGTCGCTCTGTTCCCGCGACAAAGGAGCGAGCTCGATGACGCTCGAGCGATCCGGGAGCTCGGTCTCGACCCATTCCTTGAACCGCCACGAGGCGGCCGCCCGGTCGGGCCGGAACGTGATCAGGAAGACGATCGGCGCCTCGTCGATCAGCCTGACGGTCGCCCGGATCAGCTCCAACGACGCGTGATCGCACCAGTGCAGATCCTCGAACACGATCAGCCGACGCCCGCCCTGCGCGAGCGTGGAGCCGACCAGGAGCTCGGTCACCTCCCGCTGGAACCGCTCCCCCTCGAGGCGCGGCTCGTCCTCGCGCTCGACACCGAGGAGCGCTCGGGCGACGCGTTCGCTTCGCTCCACCCAACCCGGCGGTGCGGTCTTCATCAGCTCGGCGATCTTGCCCCGCACGGTCTCGGCCCCGTCCGTCTCGGCGATGTCGGCTCGCTCGCGGATCACTCGGCGGTACTGCGCGTAGGGCTGCATCGTGTCGTAGGGCACGCACTGCCAGGTGTCCCATCGAAGGTCGTCGCCGGGGACCAGATCCGCCCACATCGCCTTCGCCTCATCGACGAGCCGGGTCTTCCCCAGGCCCGGATCGCCCGTGATCACGACGACCGAGCCTCCCCGCTGCTCAACGCGTCGAAGGGCGGATCCGATGACGCCGATCTCCCGGTCCCGGCCGATCAACGCCGCTTCCAACGGTCTGGCCGCACGAACCTTCCACGGGGAAGCCAGCCGCCCGCGCACGCGATACGAGCGGACCGGCCGGCTCTTCCCCTTCAGCTCGACGCCGCCGAGCGGCTCCACGTCGAACAGGTCGTGCACGAGGCGGTAGGTGTCCTCGGTGATCTGCACCGTGCCGGGCTCGGCCGTCTGCTCCATGCGGGCGGCGACGTTCACGGCGTCTCCCATGGCCGTGTACTCGCGCCTGAGGTCGCTGCCCACCTCGCCGACGACGACGGGTCCGGTGTTGATGCCGACGCGAACGTTCAGGTCGAGGCCGCGCTCACGGGCGAGTCGGTCGCGGAACGGGGCGATCGAACCAACGATCTCGAGCCCGGCCATGACGGCTCGCTGCGGGTCGTCCTCGTGTGCCCTCGGTGCGCCGAAGAACGCCAGGATCGCGTCGCCCATGAGCCGTGCCACGGTGCCCTCGTAGCGATACACGGGCGTGATGAGGTGCTCGTAGGCGCCGTTCATCACGTCGGTCCACTCCTCGGGATCGAGGCGCTCGGCCATCGAGGTCGACCCCCGCACGTCGCAGAACAGCAT
The DNA here is from genome assembly GCA_036745475.1 of Actinomycetota bacterium. GTDB lineage: Bacteria > Actinomycetota > UBA4738 > UBA4738 > HRBIN12 > DASSJM01. The sequence goes on from DAIOFZ010000055.1 coordinate 10,579, forward strand.
CGTGACGACGCGTCGTTCGCCGGCGGGTTCCGGCGTCGGGGCCTCGGACGGCGTCAGGCGCGCGCCGCACGCGTTGCAGAACCTCGCCCCGACGGGATTGTCCGCATCGCACAGGGGGCAGGCCGGCATGGTCGAACCTTAGCCTCACGCTCCCGACGGGCGCGGGCTCGGCCCGGCCGGCGCGATCGTTCAGGCGGCCGCCGGTGGGATGTTCTGGTTGAGGCGGAACAGGTTCGTCGGGTCGTAGCGCGCCTTGATCTGTCGCAGGCGATCCCAGGTGGCGCCCGGGTACGCAGCGCGGATGCGCACCTCACCCTCGTCGCCGAGGAAGTTGACGTACGCCCCGTCGTCGCCCTGATGGAGCGCGCCGGCGAACCCTTCGACCCATGGCCCGTGCACCTCGCTCTCGTCGGGTCGCCCGAAGATCGCCACGACGTTGACCATGATCGGGCTCGTGCGGTGCGCGAACGCCGTCGCATCGACCGGCACCCGTGCCATCGCTCCGCCCAGCGTCCGGAGCTGCGCCACGCCGCCGCCGACGGGCCCACCCCCCGACGTCGCGGTCGAGGTCTCGAGGTGCTCGAGGATGGTCTCGGCCTCGGCGCGGCCGATGTGGTCGACGAACATCGTCCGAGTGATCGCGACGGGGTGGTAGCCCTCCTGCTCGGGCGGGTAGACCTCGGGATACGGCATAGGCCGGAGCATGTCCGCGACCGGCTCGGCCAGCGCTCGGAAGGGCGCGAGGGCGCGCTGCCCGGCATCCGTGTCCCCGGCGTAGGCCATGAGCGCCATGATCACGAGCTTGCCGTGCGCCTCCTCGGGCACGAACGGGAGCGGCGGAGCCTTCATCACGTTCGCGATCGTCCCGAGCTCCTCGGGCGACGCCTCCGACTCGGCCATGAACCCGGCGATCGTGTCGACCGTCGCGGGGAGCATGAGCATCCCGCCGACGACCGTGTCGAGCTCGTGCAGACGGAACCGGAACCGGGTCGCGACGCCGAAGTTGCCGCCGCCACCCCGGATCGCCCAGAACAGGTCCGGTTCGGTCTCGGCATCGGCGCGACGGACCTCGCCGTCGGCCGTCACGACGTCGGCGGCCAGCAGGTCATCGATCGTGAGGCCGTGCTTGCGTGCGAGGTACCCGATCCCGCCGCCGAGCGTGATACCGCCGATCCCGACCGAGCCCGTGTCGCCGAACCCGACTCCCAGGCCGTACGCGTTGGCCGCGGTGTTGAATTCTGCGGCGGTCAGCCCCGTCTGGGCCCACGCGGTGCGTCCTTCGACGTCGACGTCGAGCGCACGCAGGTCGGCGAGGTCGATCACGATCCCACCGTCGGTCACGCCGTGCCCCGGGATGCTGTGGCCGCCGCTCCGAACGGCGAGCTCGGCGCCGGTCTCGCGCGCCAGCGAGACCACGCGCGAGACGTCCATATCGTCCTTGACCCGGACGATGACCGCCGGTCGACGGTCGATGCCCCCGTAGAAGACCGCTCGCGCCTCGTCGTACTCGGGATCCTCGGGTCCGAGGACCCGCCCGCCCACGTCGGTCCGGAGCTTCGAGTTGGAGATGCCGGAGCTGCTCACGACCGCCTCCTCCCAGGTGGTTCCTACAACGACCCGACGTCGCGCAGGAACTCATCGGTCAAGGTGCCCCGACGGGGCGGGTCTCACCTGTGTGACGAGATCTCCCGGTGTCCTGTGACAGCTCGTGGCTGTGACGCCCGGGCGGCCCGGGCTGCGGTCATGAGGGTCAGCGCGCCAGATCGCCAGATCGCCAGATCGCCGATCTGGATCAGGCCCCGAGCGCCCTGAACCCCTCGTAGACCATGTAGGCGGGCCAGAAGATTGCCTTCGGGAAGATCGCCCAGATGTACTCCCAGAACGAGTTGGCCTGCTGCCAGTAGTAGAACAACGCGCCGAAGATCCCGACCCCGTAGAGGGCTCCGCCACCCGCCGCCGCTCCCGTGCCACCCTTCCCCATCGCCGACCCCCTCTCGCGTTCCGCGCACGAGGCTATCTCGACCGTCCTCACGCGGTGTCGACCCGGGGTCGTCGTGTCCCACGTTCGTTCACTTCGTCGTCGATTCCGATCAGACCTCGGCCGGATCGAGCTCGACACCCGAGAGTGCCGACCATAGGAACGGAAGCAGCACGATGGTGAGCACCGCCCCGAACGCGAACGGCGCCCGGAGCCCCGCCGCGCTCGCGATCGCCCCGCCGATCAGCGCACCGATCGGGAAGGCCCCGTAGGCGATGAACCGGTACGCGGCCATGATCCGGCCGAGAAGCCGGTCGGGCACGGCCGCCTGCCGGTACGAGACGGCGATCACGTCCCAGAGCCCCGAGGCCACGCCGATCGCCCCCAGGGCGAGCAGGGCGGGAACCAGGAGTCCCGCCGTCACGATCGCGAGGGAGGCTGCGACGGCGCCGACGGCGACGAGCACGACCGTTCGACGCGCCATCCGCCTCGCGATCCGCGGCGCCGCGGCCGCTCCCAGGCTGTAGCCGGCGGCGGTTGCCGCGAGGAGCAGGCC
>DAIOFZ010000056.1:0-13021 GCA_036745475.1 Actinomycetota bacterium
CGAGGGCGTCCTCGAGGTCACGTCGTTCAGCCGCGGGTCGCGCGCCGGAAGCGATTGGTTTGTGCCGTTCGGGGGGGTGCGGCTGAAACGCGTCCGAACCAAGGCGTAGATCAAGATGGCGAGCCCGATCCCAACGGCATCCGCCACCCAATCACCGAACTGCGCGTCTCGGTCGACGAAGCCCCCTGTGCGATCTCGATCACGCCGCCACGATGAGCAGCCCGACGGCGACCGGCAGCATCCCGGCCTTCAGACGTTTGCGTTCCACGCCCTGGACGCCAGACGACGGCAAGCAGGATCGCGAACGCGTCGACGAAATGGACGGCGACGTGGGGGTCCTTGTCCGAGCCATGGCTCGGAGGAGTCGGACCCAACGAGTACCAGACCGTGAGACCCGTCGTGACGAGCGCGGCCAGCCAGATGCCGACATGCGGGGACCGTGGTGCGCGTCGGAGCTAGCATGATCCGCGGACGTCGTGGAAGCGCCACGGTTGACCTACCCTTCCTCGACCGATGACCTACGAGATCATCAACGGTTGGATCGTGGGGAAGCTCCCGGGACCGGACGGAGCGCTGATCCCCGTCAGGCACTTCCCTCAGGGACCCTACGAACGACGGCAGCGGAACAACCCCATGCTCTGCCTGCACACGACCGAGACCCAAGGCTACGTTGAGGAACTTCGCTTCCCAAGCGAGTTCCAGGTCGGCGAGGACGTCATCGGTCAACACCGACCGCTGTGGGCGAGAGGCTCGGCGGTGGACGAACACGACCACGATCTGCTCCAGATCGAGATCGTCGGGTTCTCGAAGCTGGATCCATGGCTACCGAAACCGGAGAGCCCTCTCCGCTCGTCGCACTGATGGCGCTCCTGCATCGCCGCGGCTTCGTTGCGACAGCGCTGAGACGTCCGGATCGGTGGCCGGTCCGGCTCGATCACCTTCCGGCGGCCGTGGACACGTACTACCGACGCCGCGAGGTCTGGGACGAGCCGTTCGTGTACGGCCATGTCGAGATCCCCGCCGACGAACATTGGGGACCCGGGTTCGCTCGACCATCCGACGCTGTTTTCGATGGTCCGCGACGTTCTGGCTGCGAAGGAGGTCGATGGCGAGATGCTTTCGGACAATCAGACCGAGGGGATCGAGTTCGCGAACGGGATGCGCCGTTACCTGGATAGCCCTGAGAAGGAGCCCGCGGAGCCCGGACCGAACCGCCAGGGGTTCCGGTTCGCGAGGCGCATCACGATGCATATCGCGAGTGAGCCACCGCCGGCAGGGTTCGAACCCACGCGATCCACGACCGAAGGCATGGATCTGTCACCCGAGGAGACGCACCCGGACTAGAGGAGGGCAGTGGCCGGCGGCCTCGGCGCCTTCCGCAGCAACCCCGCCCTTCCCGGACGTTGGAAGGGGCTGAATTCGTTCGTCACGGAGTCGTAACGATGACGTAACCACGTCGATGCGGTCGTTCGGGAAGATCGGCGGCATGACGGTCGGGATCACGACCGGTTCCCTCGACGATCTCGAGGCGATCTCGGAGATCTACGCCCACTACGTGCGGACGTCGGCGATCAGCTTCGATGTGGAGGTGCCATCGGCCGCGTGGCGCCGGGAGTGGTTCTCGATGTTCGACACGTACGGACGTCACCGCCTGCTGGTCGCTCAGAGCCAGGGGAGGGCGGTCGGGTACGCCGCCAGCGTCTCCTACCGACCGAGGGCCGCCTACGCGTCCTCGGTCGAGACCAGCGTCTACGTCGCGCCGAGCCACATCGGGCAAGGGGTGGGATCGGAACTGTACGGGGCGCTGCTCGCCGAGCTCGAGCGCGAGGACGTCCACCGCGCGTACGCGGGGATCGCGATCCCGAACGGGGCGTCGGTCCGCCTGCACGAGCGGTGCGGGTACCGCCGAGCGGGCTACTACACGGAGCAGGGCCGCAAGTTCGGGCGATACTGGGACGTCGCCTGGTACGAACGGAGCTTCCCGGAGGTGGCGTCCTCGACCCCCGGGTGAGAGGTTGGAGGCGTGGCCGACGAACTCGAACAGCGGATCGATGATCTGTACGCGCTTCCGCTCGAGCGCTTCACGCCAGAACGGGATGCCCTTGCCAAGGAGCTCTCCGCGAACGGCGACCGCGCCGGCGCCGCTCGAGTGAAGGCCCTCCGTAAGCCGGTGGTCGCGGCGTGGGCCGTGAACGCGCTCGCCCGCGATGATCCCGACGGTGTCCGAGCGCTGATCGAGCTCGGGGATGCCCTCCGGTCGGCCCATCGCCGAGCGGTGTCGGGCGGGGACGTCGAGCCGTTCCGCGCCGCGACCGAGGAGCGTCGTCAGCTCGTGAACGAGCTCACGCGCAAGTCGGCAGCGATCCTCGAGGGTGCGGGCGGCGCCACGACCGCGACGACCGAGGCGATCGCCGGGACCCTCGAGGCGGCCACGGTCGACGCGGAGACCGGGGAGCTCCTCCGCGCCGGTCGACTCACCAGGCCCGTCCGCCCGCCGGCGACCTTCGCCGGCGCCGGGCTCCGAGTGCTCGAAGGTGGGCCGTCCCGTCCGGCGGCGCCCGCCGAGGCGCCGAAGCCCAGGCCCGACGCGGCCAAGCTGCGCCGCGAGCTCTCGGCGGCCCAGGCTCGGGAGCGTCGCGCGGCCGCCGCCGTCGAACGCGAGCGTGGGGCGATCCAGGACCTGGACCGCCGGCGTTCGCAGTCCAAGGATCGGCTACGGGCGGCGGAAGCGGAGCTCCGGGGCGTCTCGCTCGAGCGCAAGCGCCTGGTCAACGCACTGGACAAGCTGACGGATCGTTGATTCCGGTCTTCGCTCGCCTGAGCGATCCGCCCGGGTCGGTTCGGTAGCATCTGCAGACCATGCGCCGCTACGACGCCTCCGAGATCGAGCCGAAGTGGGTCGAACGGTGGGAGGCCGAGGGGCTCTACCGGGCGTCCGAGGACCCCGCGGACCCTCGACCCCGGTTCTACGCGCTCGACATGTTCTCGTACCCCTCGGGCGACCTCCACATGGGTCACGCGGAGGCGTTCAGCGGCGGGGACGCGGTGGCGCGGTTCGCCGCGATGCGCGGCCACAACGTGCTCCATCCGATCGGCTGGGACGCCTTCGGGCTCCCGGCCGAGAACGCCGCGATCAAGCGCGGGATCGACCCCAAGGAATGGACGTACGCGAACATCGAGCAGCAGGCGCGCTCGTTCCGCCGGATGGGGATGTCGTTCGACTGGACCCGGCGGATCAACACGAGCGACCCCGAGTACTACATGTGGACCCAGTGGCTGTTCCTCCGGCTGTTCGAACGCCGTCTGGCGTATCGCAAGAACGCGCCGGTGAACTGGTGCCCCAAGGACGCGACGGTCCTGGCGAACGAGCAGGTGATCAACGGCGCCTGCGAGCGGTGCGGCACGCCGGTCGTCCGCAGGGACCTCACACAGTGGTTCTTCAGGATCACGGACTACGCGCAGCGGCTGCTGGACGACGCCGAGCCGCTCGACTGGCCCGAGCGCGTGATAACGATGCAACGCAACTGGATCGGGCGTTCGGAGGGGGCGGGCGTCACGTTCGAGATCGCCGAGACCGGCGACGCCGTCGAGGTGTTCACGACCCGTCCGGACACACTGTGGGGCGTCACGTTCTTCGTGTTCGCGCTGGAGCATCCGCTCGTACCCAGGCTCGCCGACGTCGGTGGCACCAAGACCGAGGTGGAGGCGATGCTCGAGGCCGTGCGGGCTACGCCCCTGGCCAACCGCGAACTGGCGGAGAGCCGCGATGGGATCCGCGTGGGTGTCCACGCGGTGAATCCGGTGAACGGTGAGAAGGTACCCGTCTTCGTCGCGCCCTACGTGCTGATGGAGTACGGCACCGGCGCGGTGATGGGAGTGCCGGCGCACGACCAGCGGGACTTCGAGTTCGCGCGCGCCCACAACCTGCCGATCCGAGTGGTGGTGCAGCCCGAAGGCGAGCAGCGCGACGCCGCCACGATGACCGAGGCGTACGAGGACGAGGGTGTGATGGTGAACTCGGGGCCGTTCGACGGCGTGCGGCCGCCGGCGTCGATCGCGCAGGTCACGGCCTGGCTCCAGGAGCAGGGGAAGGGACGCCCCGCCGTCACGTACCGGCTCCGCGACTGGCTCATCAGCCGCCAGCGCTACTGGGGTGCTCCGATCCCCATCATCCACTGTCCCGAGCACGGCGAGGTGGCCGTTCCCGACGACCAGCTCCCCGTGCTGCTCCCCGACGACGTCGACTTCCGGCCCGGCGGCGAGTCGCCGCTGGCCCGCCACGAGGCGTTCGTGAACACCGTCTGTCCGATCGGTGGCGAAAAGGCCACTCGCGACACCGACACGATGGACACGTTCGTCGATTCCGCCTGGTACTACTACCGCTACTGCTCGCCGCACGAGGACACGCAGCCGTTCGACCCGGCGGCGGTCGAGCGATGGATGCCCGTCGACCAGTACATCGGTGGCGTCGAGCACGCGATCCTCCACCTGCTGTACTGCCGCTTCCTCACGAAGGTGCTGTTCGACATGGGGATGGTCGGCTTCACCGAGCCGATGCTGCGGCTGATGAACCAGGGCCAGGTGATCTTCGGCGGTGCGTCGATGAGCAAGTCGAAGGGCAACATCGTCGAACCGATGCCGCTCGTCGAACGCTGGGGTGCCGACACGATGCGTCTGAACATCCTGTTCGCCGGGCCATTCGAGGACGACATCGACTGGAAGCTGATCGCGCCCGATCCCGATCGGCGTCCCGGCGTGACGACGTGGCTCGGCCGCGTCTTCGCGGCCGTCGGCGAGGCGTGCCAGCGTGACGCTCCCGACCCCGAGCCGTTGCGGCGCCTGACCCACCGGACGATCCGAGAGGTCACCGACGACATGGAGCGCTTCCGGTTCAACGTGGCGATCAGCAAGCTGCAGGTGCTGTCGAACGGGATGCGTTCGGCGCTGGATGCCGGCGACGGTGCCCTGGAGGCCGCGGCCGCGCTCACACTCATGCTGGCGCCGCTGGCTCCGTTCGCGTCCGAGGAGCTCTGGCGCGAGGTGCTCGGCAACCCCTCCAGTGTGCATACCGCGGACTGGCCGACGTTCGACGAGACGCTCGCGCGCGAGGAGCGAGTCACGCTGGTGGTCCAGGTCGACGGGAAGGTCCGCGACCGGATCGAGGTCGCAGCAGATGCCGACGAGCAGACCTGTCGAGAGCTGGCCCTCGCCTCCGAGAAGGCGCGGCGCGCGATCGACGGGCGCGAGCTCGTCCAGGTGATCGTCCGAGAGCCTCGCCTGGTGAACCTGGTCACCTCCCGCTAGGCACGCCCCACCACGCCCCTCAACATCCGCCGGAGCCGTCCCGATAGGAAGGTCGAGGCCGGAGTGGGCCTGCTTCCGCCTGACCGAGGACACCGATGAGCGCGACGGCCTCCCGAACGCCAATGCCGGACGGAGACGAGGGATCCGGCTCGCTGCCCCGCGTCCTGCGGACGAGGCGGACGATCGCGCTGCTCCGCATCTGCGTGCTCGCGGTCGTCACGGTCCTGTCCCTGAGCTCGGTCGGCGTCCGTACCGTTGCGGAGCCCGGCGCGCTCGTCCTGCTGTTCGACGCCTTTGTCTATGCGCTGGCATGCCTAGTGCTCTCCACGCGGGTCCAGGAGGCCTCGCCGTGGGGGCGCGCCGTGACGCTCGCGATCGACGTCGCCCTGATCACGGCGTGGATCGAGGCGACCGGCGGCGGCCGGAGCGAGTTCTGGACCCTGTACCTGATCGTGATCGCGGCGGTCGCGCTACGGTTCGGGATCGTCGAGACCATCGGCGTGGCCGTCGGGCTCGCGGTCCTGCTGCTGGCGCAGCTCGTCGAGCACGGCGTGCTGTGGACGTCGAGGCTGTACCGGCCGACCCTGCTGCTGGTCACCGGGTTCGCGGTCGGGGTGCTCTCGCTGCAGCGCGCGGACCAGCGACAGAAGCGGTTCGAGATGGAGGCGATCGCCGAGTCGAGGGCGCGTCAACTCGGCATGGAGCGCGCGGAGGTGGAGCGTCTCAAGAAGGTCGATCTGGCGCGGACCGAGTTCGTGGGGGTCGCGGCGCACGAGCTCCGGACCCCGCTCGCCGCGATCCTCGGGGTCCTGAGCACGCTCAAGGAACACGGCGCGGTACTCGAGGATCGAGTCCGTGTCGACCTGATCGACGGGGCCGAGGCGCAGGCCGAACGCCTGACGAGACTGGTGGAGGACCTGCTGACGGTCTCCCGGATCCAGGACGGGGTGCTCCGCCTGTCGATGGAGCCGGTCGACCTTGGTGACCTGGTCGCCGACGCGGCGCGAGCGTCCGGCACGGCCGAGCGTCTGCGGCTCGAGTCCGACGGCCCCGCCCGCCTGGTGTGCGACGCCGACGCGATCGTTCGCGTCCTGACGAACCTCTTCGACAACGCGAGGAAGTATTCGCCCGAGGGGACGCCGATCGAGGTCGGGGTCGCCGGCGACGATCGGCGTATCACGGTCGACGTCGGCAACGCCGGAGGCGGGATCGCGCCGAAGGATCGGGAGGCGATCTTCGAGCGGTTCCGCCGCGCGGATCGGTCGGGGGCGCCCGGCGCGGGACTCGGCCTGTACATCTCCCGCGGACTGGTGCGGGCGCACGGCGGCGAGCTGGAGGTCGGCGACGCGCCGGAGGGCGGGACCCGATTCACCTTCTGGCTGCCCGTCATCGATCCGGGCGAGCGCGAGGTCAGCGTCGGGCCCTCGGACGACGACGCGATCGAACCCGCCGTGAGCCACATCACGGTTCCCTCGCTCGATCGGCGTTAGCGTTCGGGGTCGCGGTCTCCCCCGGGAGGGGGAGCTCATGTCCGAAGGCTCGATCCGCGAGCGCCTGGCGACGCTCTCGCGCGGGGAGCTGGTGGGCCTGGTCGCCCTCCTCGCCGTCACCTTCGGCGGCGCGGCTCTGTGGTACGCGCGGTCGCTCCCTCGTTCGGTCGAGGTGGCCGCGATGCCGGGCGGCGGCGTTGCCCCGGTGGCTACGGCGTCGGCCAGCCCGTCGCCGGAGGTCGTGATCCTCGTGGACGTCGCCGGTTGGGTGCACCGTCCCGGCGTGTACGAGTTCGAAGAGGGCGCGCGCGTGATCGACGCGATCGATGCGGCGGGGGGCGCCCGCTCGGGCGCGCTGCTGGAGTCACTGAACCTCGCAGCGCCGCTCGCCGATGGGATCCAGATCCTGGTTCCGCGCCAGGGGGAGACCGTGGCACCGCCCGCGTCCGGGGGAGCGGTCGCGGGCGTGGCGGGACTGATCAACGTCAACACCGCGACGGCGACCGAGCTCGAGGAGCTGCCCGGCGTCGGCGAGGTGATCGCCCAGGCAATCCTCGACTTCCGGACGGAGAACGGGCCGTTCACCTCCGTCGACCAGTTGCTCGACGTGAGCGGGATCGGGGACGTGACGCTGGAGAGCATCCGGGAACTCGTCACCGTGTGAGCGCCTGGATCGCGCCGACGCTCGCGGCCGTGTTCTGGGCCGGCCTGCTGGTGCAGCCGTGGCTCGGCGATGTCGTCGACCCATGGGTCTGGCTGTCGGCGGGCGGCGGGCTCCTCGGTGCCGCGTTGGCCCTGGCGCCCGAACCGGCGGAGGGCACGGGATCGCTCGAGCGGGCCGGGCTCCTCGAACGCGATCCTCGGGCGGCCGTGGCGCCGGCGCCCACCCGACACGACCGGCCGGTGTGGCTTCCGCCGGCGATCGCGCTGTTCGGAGCCGTGCTGCTCGCTGTCGGGTGGGGGAGCGTGCACGAGCACCGGGTCCAGGGCGCGGTCGTCGCTCGCCTCGCGCCGGCCACGGTCACCGTCGAGGGTCCGCTCCGCGTCGATCCCTCGGGCGAACACGATCGGTGGTCCGCCGTCATGGACGTGCGCTCGGTCACCTGGGACGGCGGGGCGGCGGCCGTCCGAGAGACCGTCTGGCTCTCGGGACGCGACCAGCCTCCCGCCGCGGTCCGCGGCGACATCGTTCGCGTCACCGGATCGCTCCGACCCGTGGAGGACGGTGGCTTCGCCGAATTCCTGCTCCGGCGCGGGATCTCGGCCGACCTGGAGGTCGACGAGGTGACGCGTCTCGGGCCCGCGCCGTTCGCCCCCGTCCGGTGGGCGCAGGCGTTCCGGGCGCTCGCCGGCCGCTCGATCGAGTCCTCGTTCCCACCGCGCGAAGCGGGGCTGCTGATGGGGCTCGCCCTTGGCGACGACTCGAGGCTGGATCCGGTCCTCGAACGCGACTTCCGCGCGACCGGGCTCTCGCATCTGCTCGTCGTCTCGGGGGAGAACGTCGCGATGGTGCTCGCCCCGATGGTGGCGCTGGGGGCCGCCCTGCGATGGTCCCGATGGCCGCGGTTCGCGCTCGGTCTGGGCACCGTCGCGTTCTTCGTCGTGCTGACCGGCGCCGAGCCCTCGGTGATGCGCGCCGGCGTGATGGCCGGGCTCACACTGATCGGCGTGCTCCTCGGCAGGCCGAGGAGCACGGGGTCGATCCTCGCGGGCGCCGTCGTCGTCCTGCTCGTGATCGATCCGGCACTCGTATGGTCGGTCGGCTTTCAACTCTCGGTCGCGGCGACGGCCAGCATGGTGGCGCTGGCCACGCCGATCTCCCGGCGGCTCCGCTTCATGCCGGGGTCGCTCGCTCTGGCGACCGCAGCCACGCTCGCCGCGCAGGTCGGCGTCACCCCGTTGCTCCTGTACTACTTCCACGAGGTCCCGGTCTCGACCGTGGCGGCCAACGTCCTCGCGTTCCCGGCCGTGCCGCCCTCGTTGCTGATCGGGCTGGCCGCGGCCACGACCGGGATCGTGTTCGAGCCGCTCGGCGGCCTCCTCTCGGTCGTGGCCCAGGTGCCGATGCGCTACCTCGAGGTCGTCGCGGATCGCCTTGCGCGAGCGCCGATCCCGTGGATCACCGGCGGCGGCCTCCCGAGCCTGATCCTCGGGCTCGCGGCGGCCGTCCTGATCGCGTGGTGGCTGCGCTCGGGCCGGCGACTCTCGAGGACGGCGATGGTGGTCGGGCTCGGGCTCGTGCCGCTCCTGCTCTGGTCCGGTGCCCTCTCCGCCGGCCCGCCGAGCGGGCTCACCGTTCACTTCTTCGACGTCGGCCAGGGGGATGCGGCCCTGCTCACCTCGCCCGGCGGGGTCGCGATCCTGGTCGACGGCGGGCCCGAACCCGATCAGGTGGCCACCGAGCTCGTCGCGCTCGGCGTCAAGCGGCTCGACCTAGTGGTGGCGAGCCACCCGCACGCCGACCACTTGGTCGGGCTCCCCGCCGTGCTCGCCAGGATCCCGGTCGCCCTTTTGCTCGAACCCGGGTGCAAGGACGACTCGCCCGACGGCGCGGCGCTCGACGAGGCCGTGACGTCCGAGCGGATCACGGTCCGTCACCCGAGGGCGGGCAACGTGCTCCGGGTGGGCGATGTCCGCCTCGAGATCCTGTCGCCGGACCGCTGCTGGTCCGGGACTGAATCCGACACCAACAACGACGCGATCGTCGTGCGCGCGAGCATCGGCGAGGACTCGGTGCTGTTCGCGACCGAGCCCGAGGAGCCGGCCCAGCAGGTCCTGCTCGACGAGGGCGCCGACCTGCACGCCGACGTCCTCAAGGTGCCGCACCACGGGGCCGCGACGTCGATCGAGCCCTTCTTCGACGCCGTCGACGCGGACGTCGCCATCGTCAGCGTCGGTCCGAACACCTACGGCCACCCCGTCCCCGAGGTCCTGGACTGGATCCGCGCCACGGGCGCCGAGGTGTTTCGAACCGATCGGGCGGGGACCCTGACGGTCACCTTCGAGCGTGGAGGCGTGGTTGTAGAGTCCGCCGCGTGAGCCCGAAGGCCGCGCCGGTGACCCTGTTCTGGGGCGAGGACGAGTTCCTCCTGCGGGAGGCCGCGGTCGAGCTCCTCGGCGACCTGCAGCCGGTCGAGGTGGACGGCGGACAGTGGCAGGGTGGCGAGACGGGAGACCTCGCGACCCCCTCGCTGTTCGGCGAGCGACGGGCGCTCTTGGTCTCGAACGCGAGGGCGCTGACCGACGATGGCGTCCGGGAACTCGCCCGCTACCTCGAGGCGCCCGATCCGGGCGCGCCGCTCGTGCTCGTCGCGGTGGTCGGCGATCGTGCGAAGGCGCCGGCGGCGCTCGTCAAGCTCGTCAAGGGCGTCGGGACGGTGACCGAGGTCAAGATCCAGCGAAAGGAGCTGCCGGCCTGGATCCTGAAGCGAGCGAAGACCAGGGAGCTCGACCTGGCGCCGGATGGCGCGGCGGCGCTGGTCGACACCCTCGGCGAGGAACCCGGCACCCTCGCACGCGCGTTGGACCAGCTCGCGACGGCGTTCGCGGGCGAGCGGATCTCGCGCGAGATCGTGTCTCGGCAGTTCCGCGGGCTCGGCGAGCAGCACGTGTGGGACCTCTGCGACAAGGCGTTCTCGCGCGACCTGCCCGGTGCGATGCGCTCGCTCCGGACGCTGCTCGAGGCCGGCGAGGCGGGGCTGATGCTGCTCGGAGCCATCACGTCTAGGCTCCGCGACCTGATCCGCGTGAAGGCGCTGCCCGAGCGCCTGGCGCCCACCGAGGCGGCCAAAAAGGCGGGGCTCCGGTTCGACTGGCAGGTGCGGCGCTACCGCGAACAGGCCAAGCGCTTCTCGCCGGAGGGGCTCGCCGGCCTCCACGAACGCATCGCGTGGGCCGACCGCGCGCTGAAGTCGGGGGCGACGGACGACGTCGTCCTTCCGATGCTGGTCGCGGCGATCGCGGGGGAGCCCGCCGCCCTGCCCGTGTAGGGGTTAGTCGGCCGATGCGGCGGCGCGGTTCGCGGCCTTGGCCAGACGCGACTTGTGCCGGGCCGCGGCGCGCTTGTGGAGCATGCCCTTCGAGGCGGCCTTGTCGTAGGCGCGTGACGCCTCGCGGACGGCGGCGGCGGTGGTCTCGGCGTCCCCGCTCTCGGCCGCAGTGGTCGCCTTCTTGGTCGCCGTCTTCAGCGAGGAGCGGACGCCCTGGTTGCGCTTGCGCCGCTTCTCGTTCTGACGGTTCCGCTTGATCTGGGACTTGATGTTGGCCATGGACGGTCGAGTGTACCAGCGGCCCCAGGCACGCCCGAAGGTGTCGCCGTGCCCCCTGCCCGTACGATAAGCGCGCGGTGACCGAGCTCACTCACATCCGGAACTTCTGCATCATCGCGCACATCGACCACGGCAAGTCGACGCTGGCCGATCGCCTGCTCGAGCTCACCCACACCGTCGCCGACCGCGACATGCGCGAGCAATACCTCGACAAGATGGATCTCGAGCGCGAGCGCGGGATCACGATCAAGGCGCAGGCCGTGCGTCTCGCGTACCGGTTCGAGGGCGTCGACCACGCACTGAACCTGATCGACACCCCCGGCCACGTCGACTTCTCGTACGAGGTCTCGCGCTCGCTGGCCGCGTGCGAGGGGGCCGTGCTCCTCGTCGACGCCGCGCAGGGGATCGAGGCCCAGACGCTCGCGAACTTCCACCTCGCTCGGGACGCCGGGCTGGTCATCGTGCCGGTGCTGAACAAGATCGACCTGCCGCAGGCCGACGTGGAGGAGACCCGGCGCGAGCTCGCCGAGGTCGTGGCGTGCCCGCCCGAGGACGTCCTCGCCGTCAGTGCCAAGACCGGCGAGGGCGTGACCGAGCTGATCGAGGAGGTCGTGCGTCGCGTCCGGCCCCCGGCCGGCGAACGCGACCGGCCGCTGCGCGCGCTGATCTTCGACTCATCGTTCGACCCGTACCGCGGCGTGATCGCCTACCTCCGCGTGAAGGAGGGCCTCCTGCCGTCGCGTTCGAAGGTGCGGTTCATGGCGAGCGCGATCGACTCGGAGGCCGAGGAGGCGGGAGTCTTCGCGCCGGAGGCCACCCCCGTCCCGAGGCTCGAGGCGGGAGAGGTCGGCTACCTCGTGACCGGCCTGAAGGACGTCCACCAGGTCAAGGTGGGCGACACCGTCACGCTCACCGGAAAGCAGGGCGCGCACGAGCCCTTGCCGGGCTATCGGGAGCCGAGGCCGATGGTCTGGAGCGGCCTGTTCCCCGCCGAGGGCGGCGACTACTCCGAGCTGCGCGAGGCGCTTGACCGGCTGAAGCTGAACGATGCGGCGTTGGTCTACGAGCCGGAGACCTCGCGGGCGCTCGGGTTCGGGTTTCGGTGCGGGTTCCTCGGCCTGCTCCACATGGACATCGTCAAGGAACGCCTCGAGCGCGAGTTCGGGCTCGAGCTGATCGCGACGGCCCCCAACGTCGAGTTCGACGTGATCCGCGGCGACGAGACAATCGTGGTGCACAACCCGAGCGAGATGCCCCAGCCCGGGACCTTCGACCACGTCGAGGAGCCGGTCGTGCGCGCGACGATCATCACGCCGAGTGAGTACCTGGGCCCCGTCCTCGAGCTCTGCCAGGCTCGGCGGGGCGAACTGCTCGACATGCAGTACCTCTCGCCCGAGCGCGCCGAGGTCCACTACAAGCTCCCGCTCGCCGAGATCATCTTCGACTTCTTCGACCAGCTGAAGTCCAAGACCCGCGGGTACGCCTCGCTCGACTACGAGCCGATCGGGTACGAGCCCGCCGAGCTGGTCCGGGTCGACGTCCTGCTCCACGGCGAGCCCGTCGACGCGTTCTCGAGCGTCGTTCACCGCGAGAAGGCCCCGCAGTACGGGCGGCGGATGGTCGAACGCCTGCGCGAGTTGATCCCGCGACAGCTCTTCGACGTCGCGATCCAGGCCTCGATCGGCTCGCGCATCGTCGCGCGTGAAACGGTGAAGGCCAAGCGCAAGGACGTGCTCGCCAAGTGCTATGGCGGAGACATCACCCGCAAGCGCAAGCTGCTCGAGCAGCAGAAGAAGGGCAAGGAGCGGATGCGGCGGGTGGGTCGTGTCGACGTCCCGCAGGAGGCGTTCATCGCGGCCTTGCGCGTGGACCAGAGGGCGGAGGCCAAGAAGTGAGCACGGGCATCTACGTCCACGTGCCGTTCTGCCTCACGCGCTGCGGCTACTGCGACTTCAACGC
>DAIOFZ010000057.1:0-12907 GCA_036745475.1 Actinomycetota bacterium
TGCACCGAGGCGGTCACGCGGCGAAGGCTGGCCAACGGCGAGGACTACGAGTCGATCGAGGCGCTCCTCGACTCCGCGAAGGGCCTCGCGGAGCTGATGGCGCTGGCTCTGTTCGACGACATCACCATGACCAAGGACCTGGCCTCGCGGCTCGACAGAGGGATCGGGAAATGGGCGGTCGAAGCCTATCGGCGGGTGCAGGAGGCGGCGCACAAGCCGGTGAGCCAGGCGGCCGTGCAGACCTTGGTCAAGGAGAGCGAGAGGCTCGCCCGCGGACTGGTTCAACTTCCCTGATGACATGAGCGGATCCAGCGAGATGACGTCGGCCGAGATCCTCGAGCGGGCCACCGGTCTGCTGCACCATCCGACCGCCGAGACCGCCGGGCTGTGGCCGCGTGCGACCGCGGTCCTGGCGCGACAGGCCCTCGAGGTCGGTCTGCACGAGGCGCTCTCGGAAAGAGTCCCGGGCATACGGCACGCTCCGGTTCGGGTGCAGCTGCTGTGTCTTCAGTCCTACCTCGAGGACGCCGAGACCGCGCACGACGTGAACCTCGCATGGTGGGCGTTGACGCAGGCCTGCCATCACGGTTCCTACGAGCTGCCACCGACCGCCCCCGAGCTCGAGAGCCTGATCGACGTGGTCCGCCGCTTCGTCCGACCCGCGTAGGAGCACCGATGGCGGAGCGAGTCGAGACGCTTGCTCTGCTCTTCACCGACATCGAGGGTTCGACGAATCTCCTGAGATCCCTTGGCGCCGAGTACCGGAAGCTCCTCGCCGAACACCGGCGCCTGCTTGGCGACGCGTTCGCCGCCCACGGCGGCACGGTCCTGCAGCGCGAGGGAGACGCCCTGTTCGTGACCTTCGCCGATCCCTCGTCGGCGATCCTCGGAGCGATCGACGGACAGGTGGCGCTGGCAAGAGCCACGTGGCCCGCCGGCTCGCACGTGCGCGTTCGGATGGGCATCCACGTCGGCGAGGTGACCATCGACGAGGACGACGACTACGTCGGCCTTGCCGTGCATCAGGCCGCCCGGATCTCGGCCGCCGCGCACGGGGGCCAGGTCCTGACCTCGAAGGCCATGCAGACCCTGGCCGAACGGCGGGTACCCGCCGAGGTGTCACTGAGGCCGATCGGACGCTTCCGGCTCAAGGACTTCCCGGAGCCCCAGGACCTGTTCCAGCTGCAGCATCCCGACCTGCAAGACGACTTCCCCGCTCCGCGCACCGCCCCCGGCACACGACACAACCTTCCCAAGGCGATCTCCAGCTTCGTCGGCCGGGACCGCGACGTGGCGGAGCTCGCCGAGCTCTTGGAGACGGCCCGGCTCGTCACGTTGACGGGGCCGGGAGGTTGCGGGAAGACGCGCCTCGCCATCGAGGCGGCTTCCGCGTCCCTTCCCGTGCGACCGGACGGGATCTGGTTCGTCGACCTCGCGCCGGTTTCGGATCGGGAGCTCGTTCTCTCGGTGGCGGCGAACGCGATGGGGGTTCAGGAGAGCCGGGCCGCCTCGGCCGACTCCGCCCTGATCGATTTCTTGTCACAGGGGAGACCTCTGGTGATCCTGGACAACTGCGAGCACCTGATCCCGACCTGCGCGGAGCTGACCGAGAAGTGGTGCTCGGCCTGCCCGGGCCTCACGATCCTCGTGACCGCGCGGGAACCGATCGGTGTCGCGGGCGAGGTGATCCGCCGAGTGGGAGGTCTGCGCGTCGCGTCGGACACCGATGCCGGCGAGTCCTCCGAAGCGGTCCAGCTCTTCATCGAACGGGCGAGAAGTCACGAGCCGGAGTTCGATGACGGCGAACAGGAGCTCGCCGAGATCGCGCAGCTGACCAAACGCCTGGATGGGATCCCCTTGGCGATCGAGATGGCCGCCGCCCTCGTCGGGACGTTGAGCGTCGGAGAGATCCTCTCCCGGCTCGACGACCGTTTCCGGTTGCTGACGGGTGGAGGCGGGCGCAACCTCGGACGGCAGCAGACGCTCCTGGCAACGGTCGACTGGAGTCACGATCTGTTGTCCGAACCCGAGCGCGTCCTGTTGCGCAGGCTGTCGGTGATGTCGGGGTCGTTCTCACTGGAGGACGTCGAGGCGGTCTGCGTCGGCGACGGGATCGACCGTACGGAGGTGGTGAGTCTCCTTCGAAGGTTGGTGGCGACTTCCTGGGTGATGAGAGAACGCTCGGGTGACCGCGCCGCGTATCGGTTGCTGGAGACCTCGCGCCAGTACGCGCTGGACAAGCTCGTCTCGTCTTCCGAGGCGCAGACGTTCCGGAGCAGGCACGCCGAGTGGTTCACGGTCCTTGCCGAGACCGGAGCCGAGTCGATGCTCGGGGGGCCGGATCAGACGCGCTGGTTCGACCGCATCGAATCGGAGCTCGACAACTTCAGGACCGCTCTGGCCTGGAGTCTGGGCGACGGGGATCCCGCGCTCGGGCTCCGACTCGGTGCGGCGCTCTCGAGATTCTGGGAGGTACGGGGGCACTGGTCCGAAGGGCTGGGCTGGCTCGAAGAAGCGCTTGCCCGAGCGCCCGACGCGGAGGACGGACTCCGCGGGCGCGCGCTGGTCGCGGCTTCCTTCCTCGCCTTCTATCGCGGCCGGCTCGAGTCGGGGCGTTCGATGGCGACCGAGGGCCTCGCCGCGGCCGTCCGCGCCCACGACAAGCCAACCGAGGCGCGCGGACTTCGATTCGAGGCGGTGATCGAGCAGCGCATGGGGGATCTCGCGGCCGCGATCGATTCCGCCGAGAAGGCGGCCGAGCTGAGTCGGGCTCATGGTGCCTCGGCCGACCTGGCCTTCGCCCTGCAGGTCCTCGGCCGGCTGTTGGCGGCTGACCGTCCGGACGAAGCCCGCGCTCGACTCGAGGAGGGCCTCGAGGTGGCGCGGGGAGGGGAAGATGCCGTCTCCCGGATCTACCTTCTGTATGCGCTGGGCCGTTTGGCCATCCGTGCGGGCGACAACGACCGAGCGCGCGAGCTCTACTCGGAGGCGCTGGATCTCTCTCAGCAGGTCGGAGAGCGATGGATGGCCATGAACGTCCTGGTGGGGCTGTCGTATGTGAGCGAAGACGTCGATCCCGGCCCGGCGCTCGAAGAGATGGTCGGAGTGCTGCGACAGACCGGGAATCGGATGATGCTGATCGTGTGGCTTCGGCAGCTGGCTCATCGACGAAGGCTGGAGGGAGATCTCGAGGGAGCGAAGCGAGCGGTCGACGAGGCTCTGGAGGTCGTGAAGGCGGAGGGGACCCCGGAAGCGGAGGTCCTGGGCCGGTACGTTCGCGCCAGCCATCTCGAAGAGGCCGAGAAGGACCACTCGGGCGCCCTCCGCGAATTTCGGAACGGGCTTGGCGCCGCCCACGCTCAGGGATCGGAGTGGGAGACGACCTTCGGCCTGACCGGCGTTGCACGCATGCTGGCCTACATCGGTGAGCACGAACGCGCCGCCCTCGTGCTCGGTGCGGCGGCAGCCATGCAGGACAAGGTGGGGATGCATCCGCAGGGACCGAGGGCGGAGGCTCTACGAACGGTGATCGAGCTGCTGGGCAACGCTCTCGGCGAAGCCGAGCTGCAACGTCTACGAGCAGAGGGCCGTGCCATGTCGTTGGACGAGGCGGTCGCGCTGGCCACTCAAGTCACGACCTGAGGCATCGAGCAAAACGGAAGACGCCCACCTGCGAGGGGGCGAGGCGGGCGTCTTCCTTCTTGCGAGACTCCGGTCATACCCTCTGCCTCCAGAGGAGAAACGCGGGGGATCAAGCGTCGGAAGTTTCAGCGTCTGACGAGGAACAGGAATGCCGGCACCGCCACGATCAGAATGATGGAGGCAAGACCTCGCACGGATCGTCCGCCCGAGGGTTCAGCGGTTCGACGGCTGGCGCTCAGGGTAAGAAAGCACGATATGCCTGAGCGACCGGGTCAGCCGAAGAACGCCGACGAGGAACGGCCGCGCGGCATGGACCATTCGTTCTCTTCGTTCGCCACATGGGTCGCAAAGTGGACCGGCAGCCAATGGGCCTTCCTCGTCGCCGCGTTCCTGGTCCTGGTCGGGTTGCTCACGACGGACATGGCGACGACCAACCTCGTCATCTCGATCGTGACGTTGCTGATGGTGCTCGTGCTCCAGAACACGGAGAACCGTCACTCGGCCGCGCTCCACGTGAAGCTCGACGAGGTCGTGCGCGTCGACCCGGAGGCTCGCGATGACCTCCGTGGCGTGGAGTCCCGACCCGAACGAGAGATCCGCGAGCTGACCCGCGACGATGAGGACGCGCCCTTCGAGGGAGCCCCCGAGGTCGCTGTGTGCCATGTGTGCGGGGAGACCTTCCCGACTCAGGAGGAGCTGTCGAAGCATCTCATCGAGGCGCACGAAGGCGTGCCGTCGAACGGATCCCCGGCACGGGATCCGGCGGCCACTGCGCCCACCGCGGATGACTGACGCGAGGGTCTAACCTCACGTCGCTCGAGTTCGACCGCTGGCAAGCGGAATTCAGCGTGTCGAGGATGCACGGCTTTTCCGGCCCGGCGATTGACCGGCGTTGGCCTGGGTAGTCATCGGAAGGCATCGGCATCCGGCGAAGGGAGACAGACATGCTGGCGATCGACATCGAGGCGGGACTGAGCGAGGCCTGGGAGCGGATTGCCACCTTCGTCCCGAAGCTCTTGGGATTCCTCGCGATCTTGCTCATCGGCTACCTCATCGCAACGATCGTCGCGCGTGTCGTGGATCGACTCCTGGAACGTGTCGGCTTCGACGGCTGGGTTGAGCGAGGGGCGCTGAAGACAACCCTTGAGAGATCTCGATTCGATGCTTCGGACATCCTGTCGGTGGTCGCCTTCTGGGCCATCTTCTTGATCGCTCTTCAGCTCGCATTCGGCGTGTTCGGGCCAAATCCTGTCAGCGATCTGATCGAAGGCATCATCGCGTACCTGCCCAACCTCTTCGCAGCGGTGGTCATCCTCGTGATCGTTGCGGCCCTGGCCCGGGTGGTCACCGACCTGCTGTCGGCGACTCTCGGAGCGGTCCCGAGCGGCGAATGGATAGCTCGGGGGGCCGGGATGGCGATCCTCGTGATCGGCGTGTTCGCTGCCTTGAATCAACTTCAGATCGCTCCGGAAATCGTGAACGGGCTCTTCTACGCCTTGCTCGCCATCATCGCCGGTGTGGCCATCGTGGCCTTCGGAGGTGGCGGCATCCAAACGGCCCGTGGGTATTGGGAGCGTGTCAGCCGTCGCGCCGAGATGACGGCGTCCGAGATTCGGCAGCAGGCCGATCCTCAGGCCGCTCGTCGACGGGCCGAGGAAGTCGTCGGCATACCCGAGGTTGATGAGGAGGCACGGCGCCGGCCAAGCGGCTAGCGTCCCGGTTAGCGTCCCCAGAGTCCGCGGTCGGCCCACGTCGGCGCCGATCCCCATCACGTGGAGAACGGCAGTACGGATAGAGGACCTCACTGAGGCTCGCCTCAGAACAGGTCCCGGATGAACCGCACGAGCAGCGCCCCGAGCGTCACTATCAGGAAGACGCCGCCGGCACCGATCACCACGCCGATCGACAGGACCACGACGTCGCCGAGGATGACCCCGAGGGCGACGACGACGGCCCCCAACGCCGGGACCGTGTCGAGCCCGCTGAACGGCGGCGCGAACGCGGCCGCGGCCGCCAAGGCGATGAAGACGAGGCCGAGCAGCCGTAGGAACCATCGTTGCTCGAACAGCCACGCCGCTCGGGGCCGCGAGAACCGCTCGAACCATCGGATGCGCCGGAGCATGAACGGGATGGCCTTGCGCGTCGTCGTGTCACCGAGCTCGCGGTTCCGCCACCTGGCCGGGATCCAGATCGTTCGCGCCCCGAGAACCATCTCGGCGCCCAACAGGGCCGCGATCGCCTCGAACACGTGGGTGATCCCGCCGGTCGGCAGCGGCAACGCCGGCAGGAACATCAGGAACAGGATCGTGACCGCGAAGCTCTTCTCCCCGAACAGCTCCTCGAGCCCGCCGAACGTCTTGGGCGTGTCGGCCTGGAGCCAGCCTTCGAGCTGGACGCTGAACGGCTCGGCGTCATCACGAGACGGTGGACCGGACACGGCACCCCTGTTCCCATCTCGATCCCCGCGCAATCGCCGGGGCGGTTGACGCTCGTCACCCACGGGTACACCGTGCGCGTGGACGGTCGCCCTGTTCGGACGCCGTGAAGACTAGCCCGCCCCTGCGAGCGGTGCTGTTCGACTTCGACGGGACGCTCTGGGATTCGGAGACGGCCGTGTTCGGCGTGTTCCGCGAGCTGTACCGAGAGCACGGGCACGAGCTGACGCTGCAGACGTGGTCGGCCGCGATCGGCACGTTCGGTGGCTTCGATGCGTACGCGACGCTGAACGAACTCGTCGGCGGTGGGCTCGACGTCGAGCACCTCCGCGCGGAGACCGAGCGGCGGATCCGGGAGGCCGTGCGAGACGTCCCGCTGCGCCCGGGCGTCGAGGCATTGCTGCATCGACTCGACGACGCCGGCGTCCCGCGCGCGCTCGTGAGCAGCGACCGCACCGAGTGGCTCGTCACCAACCTCGAGCGGCTCGGCCGCCCGGACGGATGGGCGGCGATGGTCTGCGCGGACGGCGACGCCGCGCGCGCCAAGCCGAACCCGCACCTGTACGAGGCGACGCTCGATATCCTCGGGGTCCCGGCGACCGAGACCTTCGCGATCGAGGACTCGCCCAACGGGATCCGCGCGGCGAAGGCGGCAGGCATCGCGTGCCTCTGCGTCCCGAACGCGGTGACGGCGGAGCTCGACCTCTCGGAGGCCGACCTCGTGGTCCCCACGTTCGAGGACCTGTCCGTCGAGGACGTGTGGGCGGCCGTGCGAGCTCATCGCTGAGGCCGGCCGTACGGCGAGTCGAGAGACCACGCCGTCCCGCATCATGGATGGCGTCATGGACACCGCCGAGGTCGACCGGACGGAACGGACCCTCGCCGACGGGGGCGAGGTCCCGCGTGACCTGTTCGGCCGCGGCGTGCGCCTGGTCGTCTCGTACGTCCGGATGCACCCGCGGCCGTTCGCGGTCGCGGTGGTCGGGGCGTTCATGTACGCGATCGGCTCCGTGGCGGTGACGATCGCCCTCGGGCGGGTGACCGACCGGGTCCTGCGGCCGGCGTTCACGCCCGAAGGCGTGGACGCCTCCGCCGTCTGGCTCGGTATCGGCGCGGTGATGGCGCTCACCGCCCTCCGGGCGCTCGGCATCGGGATCCGCCGCTACTACAGCGGCGTGATGGGATCGGCCGTGGCCGCGACGCTGCGCGAGCGCGTCTCGGACCGATACCGCGACCTCGCGCTCTCCTACCATCGCACCCGGCCGACCGGCGAGCTGCTCGCGCACATGGAGGCCGATGTCGAGGCGGCGATCGAGGTCCTCTACCCGATCCCGTTCGCGATCGGCGTGATCTTCCTGGTCGTGTTCGCGCTCGTCTCGCTGGTGGCGACCGACCCCTTCCTCACCCTGATCGGGCTCCTGACCGTACCGGCGCTCGGTCTGATGAATCGCTCGTTCGCCCTGCAGATGCACGGCCCCGCCCTGCGGGTCCAGGAGCGGATCGGCGACGTCTCCGCCGTGGCGCACGAGTCGATCGACGGGGCGCTCGTCGTGAAGACCCTCGGACGCGAGCGCGCCGAGGTGGACCGCTTCCGCGAGAAGGCCGAGCGGCTGCGGACCGAGCGCGTCGCGGCCGGCTACATCCGCGCCTGGTTCGAGGAGGCGCTCGAGGCGCTCCCGAACCTGGCCGTGATCCTGATGCTCGCGATCGGCGCCTGGCGGGTCTCGACCGGCGATATCACGCTCGGGACCCTCGTGCAGGTCGTCACGCTGTTCGGCCTGCTCGCGTGGCCGATGCGCTTCGTCGGCTGGATCCTCTCGGAGCTTCCGCGGGCCGTCGTCGGCCACGGCCGCGTCCTCGAGGTGCTCGAGCAGCCGGACACGATGACGCGGCCGGCCGAACCCATCTCGCTGCCCCCCGGCCGGCTCGATGTCCGGGCCGAGTCGCTCACGTACGGCTTCGACGGCGCCTCCGTGCTCGACGAGGTGTCGTTCCACGTCGAGCCGAACGAGTCGGTCGCGATCGTCGGTCCCACGGGCGTCGGCAAGTCGACCGTCGCGCAGCTCCTGGTGCGATTGGACGACCCGGCGGAGGGTCGGATCCTGATCGGCGGCGTCGACCTCCGTCGGGTCGACTCCGACGAGCTGCGCCGGGCCGCGTCGCTCGTGTTCCAGGAGTCCTTCCTGTTCGCGACCACGGTGGCCGAGAACATCGGGCTCGACTCCGGCGCGAGCCGGGACGAGATCGAGCGCGCCGCCGCGATCGCGCAGGCCGACCGCTTCATCCGCGCGCTCCCGCACGCCTACGACACCGTCCTGGGCGAGCGCGGGCACACGCTCTCCGGCGGCGAGCGGCAGCGCGTGGCGCTCGCCCGCGCACTGGTACGGCAGCCCCGCGTGCTGATCCTGGACGACGCCACGAGCGCCGTGGACCCGTCGATCGAGGCGGAGATCCTGGCCGGCCTTCGGCGGGAGCTGGAGACCACGCTGATCGTCGTCGCGTACCGCCTGTCCACGATCCGGCTCGCCGACCGCGTGCTGTTCCTGGAGGAGGGCCGCCTGCGGGCGACCGGCTCGCACGAGCAGCTGATGGCATCCCAGCCGGGCTACGCCGCGATGATCCGCGCGTACGAGCGGGGCGAGCGGTGAGTGCCACCGTGATCGACGAGGCGCCGGTGGAGGCCCCGGACCGCGAGGAGCTCCCGATCCCCGAGCACCTGCGGAGCGCGTGGAGCGTCCTGATCGCCGGGCTCCGCCTCAGCCCGGAGCTGCGCCGGGGTCTCGTGCTCACGGTCGTCGTCTCGCTCGGCGCCGTCGTGGGCAACCTCGTCGTTCCGATCCTGGTGCAGCAGATCTTCGACCACGGGTTCGAGGGCGGGTTCCGCCCGGGGTTCGTCTTCGGGCTCTGCGGCGCGGCGTTCGCGCTGGTCGTCGTCGCGTTCGTCGCGGGCCGAACGGCGGCGCGCCGGTTGGTGCGGGCCTCCGAGGAGGCGCTGATGGCGCTTCGCGTACGGGGGTTCGAGCACATCCACCGGCTCTCGATCGCGACGCAGTCGCGCGAGCGCCGCGGCGTGTTCGTGGCGCGCGTGACCGCAGACGTCGACACGTTGTCCGAGTTCACCGAGGAGGGCGGGATCGAGTGGATCTGGGCGGTCCTGCAGATCTCGGCGACGCTCGTGATCATGTTGGTGTACTCGTGGCAGCTCACGATCCCCGTCGTGCTGATGGTCGCGCCCCTGCTGCTGGTCATGGGCAAGCTCCAGGGCAAGTTGTCCGAGGCGTACGACCTGGTGCGCGGGCGGGTCGGCGAGATGCTGGCCGAGGTCTCCGAGAGCGTGATGGGCGCCGACGTCGTGCGCGCCTACGGTCTGCAGGACCGGGTGGACCAGCGGGTCAAGCGCTCGATCCACGACCGGTATCGGGCGCACGTCCTCGCGCACCTGCGGACGGCGAGGCTCTGGCCGATGGGAACGATCTTCTGGGGACTCGCGCTCTCGACGGTCATCCTGGTCGGCGCGACCTTCGGGCCGGAGTGGGGGCTCACGTTCGGAACGGTGACGGCGTTCCTGTTCCTCGCCGACCTGTTCCTGCACCCGTTCACCGACCTGCCGGAGATCTACGCGCAGACCCAGACGGCAATCGCGGGGTGGCGCAAGATCCTCGCGCTGCTCGAGCTGCCGGTCGAGATCGCGGAGCCGACATCCGGGGTGACGCTGGGCCACGGAGCGCTCCCCGTGCGGGCCGAGGGCGTCTGGTACCGATACGGCGACGGGCCGGTGGTGGTCCGGGACGTGTCCTTCGAGGTGCCGGCGGGCGCGCACGTGGCGGTCGTCGGCGAGACCGGCTCGGGGAAGACCACGTTCTGCCGGTTGCTCACGCGACTCGCGGACCCCGTGCGGGGTCGGATCGAGCTCGAGGGCGCCGACCTGCGCGAGGCGGCGCCGGCCTCGCGCAGGGACGCCATACGGATGGTGCCGCAGGACGGGTTCCTGTTCGACCTCACGGTGCGCGAGAACGTCCGGGCAGGCCGCGAGGGCGCGACCGACCGCGAGGTCGAGGCCGCATTCGACGAGCTCGGCCTCGGCGACTGGGTCGAGTCGCTGCCCACGGGCATCGACACGCGCGCGGGCGAGCGGGGCGAGTGGCTCTCGGTCGGCGAGCGCCAGCTCGTCTCGCTCGCGAGGGCTCAGATCGGCAACCCGAGCGTGCTGATCCTCGACGAGGCCACGAGCGCCGTGGATCCCGCCACCGAACGACGCATCTCCGAGGCGCTGCGTCGCCTGTCGGCGGGCCGCACCACGATCACGATCGCCCACCGCCTGAGCACGGCCGAGGGCGCCGACGAGATCTTCGTCTTCGACGCCGGGCGCATCGTGGAGCGCGGGACGCACGCCGAGCTGGTCGAGGTCGGCCGGACCTACGCCGGCCTCTACCGCAGCTGGCTCGGCAACGTTCGGATCTGAGCCGCCACCCGGCGTGCCATGATGAGCGCGTGAAGATGGGGCCCAAGATGGGACCGCGGATCGGTGGCTGGACGGGTGCGGTCGCTCGGATCGGCGCAGACCCTCAGGACGACGAGGAGCTGCGCCAGAAGAAGGCGCTGCTCGTCCGGCTCGCGGTCCTCATCACACCCGTGTCCGTCGTCTGGGGCATCCTGTACCTCGCCTTCGGCTCGTGGGTGGGCATCGCGCCGCTCGTCTATTGCGCCATCTCGGTTGCGTCCCTGGTGGTGTTCGCGCGAACCAAGAACTTCCGGTTCCTCCTGCTCGTGCAGCTCCTCGACATCCTCGTCGCGCCGACGGCCGGCGGTCAGATGCTCGTGGGTGGCTTCCTTCCTTCCGGGGCGGTCGGACTCTGGGGCATCCTGGCTCCCCTGGGAGCCCTCGTCTTCCTCGAGGTGCGCCAGGCCGTCCGCTGGTTCGTCGCGTTTGTGTTCGTCTTCTTGCTCACGGGGATCCTCGGCGAGCTGCTCTTCGCGGATGTGGACCTCCCGTCGTGGTTCACGAGCACGATGCTGGCGTTGAACGTCGTCGGTGCGGCTTCCATCGCCTTCATGCTTCTCGCCACCTTCGCGCACCAGCGGAACGAGGCCCTCGTGGCGCTCCGAGGCGAGCAGGAGAAGTCCGAGGCCCTCCTCGTCAACGTCCTGCCCGGCTCGATCGCCGCCCGGCTGAAGGCAACCGACCGGACCATCGCCGACCACTTCGACGCGACCTCGATCCTGTTCGCGGACGTCGTGGACTTCACCCCGCTCTCACAGCTCCTCCCCCCGGCCGAGATGGTCGACATCCTCGATCGGCTCTTCTCCCACTTCGACGCGCTCGTGGAGCGACACGGGCTCGAGAAGATCAAGACCGTCGGCGATTGCTACATGGCGGCCGCCGGGGTGCCGGATCCGCATGCGGATCATGCGCGACGGGCCGCGCTCCTGGCGCTGGACATGCGAGAGGCGGTCGCGACATCGGCGGTGGCCGGCCGAGAGGGTCTCGAGCTGCGGATCGGGATCAACTCGGGACCGGTCGTCGCCGGGGTGATCGGCAGGAAGCGCTTCATCTACGACCTGTGGAGCGACGCCGTGAACACGGCGAGCCGGATGGAGTCCCACGGCACGCCGGGCGAGATCCAGATCACCGGCACCACGTACGAGCTGTTGAAGGACGAGTTCGTCTGCCGGCCACGGGGAACGATCGTCGTGAAGGGCAAAGGCGAGATGCAGACGTGGTACCTCGAGGGAACACGCTCCGACGACCGTCGAGTGGAAGGACCCGTCAGCGCCGAGGCGGCCGGGGTCCGTCACCGGGACCTCGGGTAAATCCTCCGAGCCCAGAAGGGAGTCGGCCATGACGATCGTCGGCGCCGGGATCACCACGTCGGCAGACGGGTACATCACGGGACCCAACGACGGCCCCGGTCGAGGGCTCGGCGACGGCGGAGAGCGGTTGCACTACTGGGTGTTCGGAGGACCCTGGAGTTACGACGAGGAGCCGCGGGGCGAGGCCACCGGCGCGGACAAGGAGCTCCTCGACGAGGCCTTCGGAAGGACGGGAGCCGTCGTCGGCGGTCGAAATACCTATGAGGCAGCCGATGCGTGGGGCGGGCACGACCCGTTCGGCGTCCCGTTCTTCATCGTCACCCATCGACCGGAGGACCCGCATCCCGACGACGAGTTCACCTTCGTGAACGGGCTCGATGAGGCGATCGCGCGGGCGCGAGAAGCGGCCGGCGACAAGGACGTGTCCGTCATGGGCGGGGCGGACGTGATCCGCCAGGCGTTGCGGGCGGGTCACATCGAAGAGCTCACGATCTCGATCGCGCCCGTCGTGCTCGGTGGTGGCAAGCGGCTGTTCGAGGGTTTCGATCGGTCGCTGACCTTGGAGCAGGAGCGGGTGCGGCACTCCCCGTTCGCCACCCACATCACGTATCTCGTGAGACGGTAACGGGCCGCTCCTGCCAGCCATGCGGTTCACGACGCCGGCCGCAAAGCCGGCCTAGATCTGATGTGCTTCTCGCTCCCTCCGGTGAATCGTTTGCCGATTGATCCGCCCGACACACCCCGCGGAGATCTTCCCGGCGATGTAGTCCGCGTCGCGCCCGACGCCATGGATCTGCTCGGAGGACACTGAATACAGGAACTTGAGACCGATGAAGTAGAGACCGGGCTCCGATTCCACGATCCCGCGACGGTGACGCGGCTCTTGCGGGCCGAGCACCGGAAGGTCGATCCAGGAGAACCCGGGGTGGAATCCCGTGCACCACACCACGTTGGTGCCGGGTGGGTCGGTTCGCAACCCGCCACCGGCGATGGTGGAGCAGGTGGTCGAGTGCGTCGCC
>DAIOFZ010000058.1:0-12551 GCA_036745475.1 Actinomycetota bacterium
CGAGATGGTGAACCTTGGCGATCATGCCGCGGATCTCGGGGCTGTCGTCCTTGATCACGCTGTCGCGGATCCGGTGCAGCCCTAGGCGCCGCACGGTCTGCTTCTGGTCCTTCGGGCGGTGGATCACGCTCCGGACCTGAGTGACCTTGAGCTTCGTCATCGTCGACCACCCGCATCGGGCGATGCCTGTGCCTGATCGCCGTAGACCTCCTCGAGCTTGGCCGCCCGCGTTGCCGACATGCGCGTCTGCGCCGCCGCGACCGCGTCGAGCATCGGCTTGGGCGCCACCTCGTGGAGCTCGCGCCCGCGCAGACGGGCGACCTCCTCGGGGCGTCGCAGGCTCTTCAGCCCGGTCATCGCCGCCTTCACGATGTTGATCGCGTTCGAGGAGCCAAGCGACTTGGACAGGATGTCCTTGATCCCCGCGCACTCGACGAGCGCCCGCACCGCGCCGCCGGCGATCACGCCGGTCCCCGGCGCCGCCGGCTTGAGGAGCACGATGCCTGCGCCGTCCCGACCGGTCACTTGGTGCGGGATCGTCGTGCCCATCATCGGCACCTCGAACATCTTGCGCTTGGCCTCCTCGACGCCCTTGGCGATCGCCGCGGGCACCTCCTTGGCCTTGCCGTAGCCCAGACCGACGCGGCCGGCGCCGTCGCCCACCACGACGAGCGCGGCGAACGAGAACCGGCGGCCACCCTTGACGACCTTGGCCACGCGATTGATCGAGATCACCCGCTCCTCGTAGATGCTCTTCTCGCCCTGTGAGTCGTAGCGCCGCATCAGATCTGCAGTCCCTTCTCCCTCGCGCCCTCCGCAAGCGCGGCCACGCGCCCGTGGAACAGCCTGCCGCCGCGGTCGAACACGACCCGGTCGATCCCCGCCGCCTTCGCTCGCTCGGCCAGCAGCTCGCCGACCGCCTTGGCCGGCGTCGTCTTGCCTTGGCC
Organism: Actinomycetota bacterium; assembly: GCA_036745475.1. Lineage (GTDB taxonomy): Bacteria > Actinomycetota > UBA4738 > UBA4738 > HRBIN12 > DASSJM01. Next base: position 948 of record DAIOFZ010000058.1, read on the forward strand.
GCCCGCCTTCTCAGCCCCGCCCGCCTTCTCAGCCCCGCCCGCCTTCTTGGTCCCGCCCACCTTTCTAGTCCCGCCCACCCGCACGTCCCGATCCGAGGCGGCGATCAGCGTGCGCGCCGCATCGTCGTCCACGAGCTGCGCGTAGATGTGCCGGTTGGAGCGGTACACGGCCAGACGCGGCCGCTCCGCGGTCCCGGCGATCTTCCTGCGCACGCGGACGTGGCGGCGAACCCGGGCTCGGCGTCTGGTCTTGGCGTCCATCAGGCGCTCGCACCCTTCGCGGCCTTGCCGGCCTTCTTGCGGACGTACTCGTTCTCGTAGCGGATCCCCTTGCCCTTGTAAGGCTCGGGCTTTCGGATCTTGCGGATGTTGGCCGCGACCTCCCCGACGAGCTGCTTGTCGTTGCCCCGCACCACGATCTGGGTCGGCGTCGGGGTCTCGAACTCGATCCCCTCGATCGCGGGCACCGTGACCGGGTGCGAGAAGCCCACCTGGACCTCGAGCGCCTTGCCCTTCAGCGCTGCGCGGTAGCCGACGCCGACGATCGCGAGCCGCTTCTCGTAGCCCTTCGTGACGCCTTCGACCATGTTCGCGATCAACGATCGCGTGAGGCCGTGGAGGCTGCGGTGGAACCCCTCGTCGGTCGGGCGCTCGACCCGCAGGACGTCCTCCTCGCGGACGAGGCGCATCTCGGGGTGCACCCGCTGCGTCAGCTCGCCGCGGGGACCCTTCACGACCACGACGGCGCCCTCGTCGACGGTGACGTCGACGCCGCTTGGGATCTCGATGGGTTGTCTACCGATCCGACTCATGGCCTCTGCTCTCCGGTCACCAGACGAACGCCAGGACCTCGCCGCCGATCCCCTTGCGGGATGCGTCGCGGTCCGTCATCACGCCCTGCGAGGTCGAGATGATCGCGACCCCGAGCCCGCCAAGAACCCGCGGCAGGTCGTCTCGACCCGCGTAGACGCGCCGGCCGGGTTTGCTCACGCGCCTGAGCCCGCTGATCGTGCGCTTGCGCTTGGCGTCGTACTTCAGCGTCACGCGATACACGCGCTCGATCCCCTGGCCCTCCTCGGCGAAGTCGCTCACGTAGCCCTCGGTGGTCAGGATCTGCAGGAGCGCGTGGTTCATCTTCGACGCCGGGACCACGAGATCGTCCTTGAACGCGAGGTTGGCGTTGCGGACCCTCGTCAGCATGTCGCCGACCGGGTCGTTGACGTTGGTCGCCAGCTTCACCATGAGGCCTTCGTCACCCCCGGCAGCTCCCCCGCGTGCGCGAGCTCGCGGAAGCAGATGCGGCAGAGCAGGAATCGCCGGTAGACGGCTCGGGCGCGGCCGCAGCGCCGGCAGCGCGTGTACTCGCGCACCTTGAACTTGGCCTGCGCCTCCTGCTTGTTCCTCAACGCCTTCTTCGCCATATCCCGTCTCCTACCCGATGCTCCGCGATGTTCGCCTACCGGCTCAGATCGACGACGCCGCCGCCATCGGGATCCCCTCGAAGGGGAACCCGAGCGCCACGAGGAGCGCCCTGCCCTCGTCGTCGTTCCTCGCGGTCGTCACGACCGTGATGTCCATCCCCCTGATCTTCAGGACCTTGTCGTAATCGATCTCCGGGAAGATCAGCTGCTCGGTCAGCCCGAGCGTGTAGTCGCCGTGCCCGTCGAACGCGTTCGGGTTCAGCCCTCGGAAGTCCCGGATCCTGGGGATCGCGATCGACACGAGCCGATCGATGAACTCCCACATCCGGTCGCCCCGCAGGGTGACCTTGGCGCCGATCGGACTGCCCTCACGCAACTTGAACCCGGCGATGGACTTCCGGGCCTTGGTGATCACCGGCTTCTGGCCGGTGATGATCGCGAGGTCGTCGACCGCGGCCTCCAGCATACGGCCATCCTTCAGGGCGTCACCAACCCCCATGTTCACCACGACCTTCTCCATGCGCGGCACCTGGTTCGGGTTGGCGAAGCCCAGCTCCTGCTGCAGCCGGGTCCGGATCTCCTGGTTGAAGCGCTCCTTCAGGCGGGGGATCGGCTGATCGCTCATTGGTCTACCCCGCACTTGCGGCACACGCGGAACTTCGAGCCGTCGGCTTCGATGCGGTGGCCGACCCGGGTCGGCTGACCACACGAGTTGCACACGAGCATCACGTTCGAGATGTCGATATACAGCTCGGTGTCGATGATGCCGCCTTGCTGGAGCTGGGAACCGCTCGTCGAGCGCTTACCCGAGGTGCGCTGGTGCTTCTTGGCCATCGCCGCGCCCTCTACCATCACCCGTCCGTCGCGCGGGAGCACGCGGATCACGCGGCCGGTGTGGCCGGCGCTCTTGCCGGTCATGACTTTGACGGTGTCGTCCTTGTGGATGTTCATGCCTGGCATGTCACAGCACCTCCGGGGCGAGCGAGATGATCTTCATGAAGCGGCGTTCGCGGAGCTCACGCGCGACGGGTCCGAAGATGCGCGTGCCGCGAGGGTTCTTCGAGTCGGCCGTCAGGATCACCACCGCGTTGTCGTCGAAGCGGATGTACGAGCCGTCCGGGCGGCGTCGCTCCTTGGCGGTCCGAACGACGACGGCCTTGACGACCTCGCCCTTCTTGACCCCGCCGCCGGGCAGGGCGTCCTTCACCGAGCCGACGACCACGTCGCCGACGTGCGCGTACCGGCGGCCGCTCCCACCGAGCACGCGGATCACTAGGACCTCCTTGGCCCCGGTGTTGTCCGCGACCTTGCAACGCGATTCCTGCTGGATCACCTACTTGGCCCTCTCCACGATCTCGACGACCCGCCAGCGCTTGCTCTTGGAGGTCCGTCGCGTCTCCATCAGCCGAACGGTGTCTCCGACGTGCGCATCGTTCGTCTCGTCGTGCGCGGCGAGCTTGTTCGAGCGCGCGACGGTCTTCTTGTACAGCGGGTGTCGCACGCGCCGGTCGATCCGGACGAGCACGGTCTTGTCCATCTTGTCGGACACGACGACGCCCACCCGGACCTTGCGCCGGGTCCGGTCCCCCGCCGAGCCCTCCGGTGCCCTACGCGCCGGGTTCGCCGACACGGCGGGCTCGCCGAGCGTGGCGTCGGGCGTGGTTTCGTCCGTCACGGTCTCTTCGGGTCGTTCGCTCATGATGCCTCCGCCTCGGCCCCAGGGGCCTCGTTCCGCTGCTCGGATCCTCGTTCGCTGAAGATCGTGAGGATCCGCGCGATCTCGTGCCGGACGTCCTTGATCCGCATCGGGTTGTCGAGCTGCCCCGTCGCGAGCTGGAACCGAAGGTTGAACAGCTCCTCCTTGTCGGACTCGAGCCGCTCGAACAGCTCCTCGTCGCCGAGGTCTCGGAGCTCCTGGACGGTTGCCATCACTCCATCCCCCCGATGCCTGCGCGCGTGATGAACTTGCTCTTGATCGGCAGCTTGTGCGCGGCCCGCGACATCGACTCGCGCGCGAGCGTCTCGGAGACCCCGGACAGCTCGAACATCACGCGCCCGGGCTTGACGACGGCGACCCAGCCCTCCGGGTTGCCCTTGCCCGAGCCCATCCTGGTCTCCGCCGGCTTCTTCGTCACCGGCTTGTCGGGGAAGATGTTGATCCAGACCTTCCCGCCGCGGCGGATATGGCGCGTGATCGCGACACGGGCGGCCTCGATCTGGCGGTTCGTGACCCACGCGGCCTCGAGCGCGACCAGGCCGTAGTCGCCGAAATGCACCTCGGTCCCGCCCTTGGCGCGGCCGCGCCGACGGCCTCGATGCACCTTGCGGTGCTTGACCTTCTTCGGGGCGAGCATCAGGCCTGCTCCTTCGGATCGGCCTCGCCGGCAGGTCCCGCGGGCTCTTCGTCGGCGGCGGCGGGCGTACTCGGCGCGGCTTCCTGCGCCGACGAGTCGCCCGCCGGTCCCTCCGGCTCGGCCGTTCCGCCTTCCGCTGGATCGGAGGTCGGAGCCTCCGCCTGCGCCGCATCGGGATCGACCCCGTCGGCCTCCCCCGCGGCTGCGGCCGGCGCCTCCGGCTCGGCGACCTCGGCGGCCTCTCGCTCGTCGGTGATGAGGGCGCCGGTCGAGGCGCCGCCGCTGGAGACCTGCGCGAGCGCGCGAGCGCGGAGCCGCTCGGTCTCCTGCTCGGCCTGCGGGATCTCGTCGCCGTGGTAGACCCAGACCTTCACGCCGATCTGCCCGAACGTGGTCTTGCCCTCGGCCGTCCCGAAGTCGATCTTCGCGCGGAGCGTGTGCAGCGGGACCCGGCCCTCTCGGTACCACTCCCGGCGCGACATCTCGGCGCCGCCCAGGCGGCCGCCGCACTGCACCCTCACGCCGAGCGCGCCAGAGCGCATCGCCGTCTGCACCGCCCGGCGCATCGCGCGGCGGAACGACACGCGGCCGGCGAGCTGCTCTGCCACGCCCTGCGCGAGCAGCGTCGCATCGGTCTCGGGGCGGGTCTCGGAGGCGGCCGAGTTCATGTCCTCGACCTTCACGTCGACCCGCTTCTTCGTCACGCGCTCGACGTCCTTGCGGATCTTGTCCACCTCGGCGCCCTTGCGACCGATCACGATGCCCGGACGCGCCGTGCGGATGTAGACCCAGATCTGGTCGCCCTTTCGTTCGATGTCGATGCTCGAGATGCCGGCGCGTGACAGGCGCGAGCGGATGTGCTTGCGGATCCAGATGTCCTCGTGGAGCTGGTCGGAGTAGTCCCGACCGGCGAACCAGTTGGACTTCCACGGGTAGATGACCCCCAGACGGAACCCGTACGGGTTGACCTTGTGACCCACTACGCATCCTCTCCCAACGAACTGACCACGAGCGTGATGTGCGACGTGCGCTTCAGGATCTTGGTCGCGCGACCGTAGGCGCGCGGACGCCAGCGCTTCAGCGTCGGGCCCTCGTCGACCCACGCCCGGTCCACGACCAGGTTCTGCGCGACAACGCCGGGCTGCTGCTCGGCATTCGCGACGGCCGAGTTCAACGCCTTCTCGATCGTCTTGGCGGCGCCGAGGGGCGAGAATCGCAGGATCCGGCGAGCCTCCTCGACCTGCCGGCCGCGGACGAGGTCCACCGCCCGCCGAGCCTTCGGCGGCGAGATCCGCACGTACTTCACCGTCGCTTTCGCCTCCATCGTCCCCGCTACCTCACCGTGGTCGAACGCTCTCCGCGCGCGTGCGAGCGGAACGTCCGGGTCGGCGCGAACTCGCCGAGCTTGTGCCCGACCATCGACTCGGAGATGTACACGGGCACGTGCTTGCGCCCGTCGTGGACCGCGATCGTGTGACCGACCATCTCGGGCACGATCGTCGAACGGCGCGACCAGGTCCGGACGACCTTCTTGTCGCTCTTGCGGTTCATCTCGACGATCTTGACCATGAGGTGCTCGTCGACGAACGGCCCCTTCTTGATGCTCCGCGACACTAGCCCCGCCCCTTCCCGCGACGGCGAACGATGTGCTTGTTCGACGCCTTGTTCTTTTTCCTCGTGCGGCCTTCCTTCTGCCCCCACGGGCTCGTGGGGTGACGGCCACCGGAACTCTTGCCCTCGCCGCCACCCAGCGGGTGGTCGACCGGGTTCATCGCCACACCTCGCACGGACGGACGCTTTCGCTTCCACCGGTTGCGGCCAGCCTTGCCGAGCTGGATCAGCTCGTGCTCGGCGTTGCCGACCTCGCCGATCGTTGCCTTGCAGGCCGCTTCGACCAGGCGGGTCTCGCCCGAGGGCAGACGCAGCGTAGCCATCTTGCCTTCCTTGGCCATCACCTGGATGCTCGTGCCGGCCGAGCGGGCCATGCGGGCGCCCCCACCCGGCTTGAGCTCCACCGCGTGCACCGTCGTGCCGACGGGGATGTTCCGCAGCGCCAGCGAGTTGCCGGGCCGCACGTCGGCGCCCTCCCCCGACACCAGCCGGTCGCCGACCCGCAGGCCGTTCGGCGACAGGATGTAGCGCTTCTCGCCATCCGCGTAGTGCAGGAGCGCGATCCGCGCGGTGCGGTTCGGGTCGTACTCGATGTGCGCCACCTTGGCCGGCACCCCGTCCTTGTCGCGTCGGAAGTCGATCACCCGGTACCGGCGCTTGTTGCCGCCGCCCTGGTGCCGCGTGGTCACCCGGCCCTGCGAGTTCCGGCCGGCGCGGTTGCGCCCCTTCGCGACGAGCGAGCGCTCGGGCTTGCCGCGCGTGATCTCCTCGAAGGAGGACACGCTGGCGCCGCGTCGCCCCGGCGTCGTCGGCTTGTACTTGCGAACGGCCATGCGCTACTTCCCCGTCTCGAAGATCTCGATGCGGTCGCCCTCGGCGAGCTTGACGATCGCGCGCTTCTGGTCCGCCCGCTTGCCGAGCGTGAAACGGCGCCGCTTGACCTTGCCGGTGCGGTTCAGCGTCCGGACCGAGATCACCTGGACGTTCCAGATCACCTGGACGGCCTCCTTGATCTCGGTCTTGTTCGCCCTGGGGTCGACCAGGAACGTGTACGTGTCGTGCTCCAGGCCCGCATAGGACTTCTCGCTCACCACGGGCCGGATGATCACGTCGCGGGGGGTCTTCACTCGGCCTCACCCCCCGCCTCGGTCTCCGTGGCCGGGCGGACGGCCTGGGCCTTCTCCGCCGACGGCTGGGCGGCGGTCTTCTCCGGCTCGGCCGGCGAGCCCTCGACGACATCGAGCGCCTTCTCGGTGATCACGAGGTGGTCCGCGGCGATCACCTCGTAGACGCCCAGGCTCCGCGCGTAGGCGATCCGAACGCCCCGGATGTTACGGAAGGACTTCTCCACGGCGCCGGATTCGCTCGGCGAGGGCAAGACGAGCAGGATCTTGCCCGCGAGCTCGAGCGTGTCGATCACCTCGGCCGCCGACTTGGTCTTCGGCGCGTCGAACGCGAGATCCTGCACGACCGAGAGCTTCCCGCTCGTCAGGGCGTCCGTGAGCGCCGAGCGCAGGGCACCCCGCTTCATCTTCTTGTTGACGCGCATCTCGTGATCGCGCGGCCGGGGGCCGTGCACCACGCCGCCGCCCGTCCACTGGGGGGAGCGGTTGGAACCCTGCCGCGCCCGGCCGGTGCCCTTCTGGCGCCAGGGCTTTCGACCGCCGCCCGAGACCTCGCCACGGGTCTTGGTCGAGTGCGTGCCACGGCGGATCGAGGCGAACCCGGCGAGCACCACCTGGTGCATCAGGGGCACGCTCACCCTGGCCTCGAAGACCTCGGGCGCCAGATCTCGGGTGCCGACCTTCTTGCCGGCGACGGAGACCACGTCGACCTTCGGCATCAGCGGCCGCCCTTGCCGGCGGGAGCCTTCACGGCGGAGCGGACCATCACGAGTCCGCCCTGGGGCCCAGGGATCGCGCCCCGCAGGAGCAGCAGGTTGCGTTCGGCGTCGGCGCGGACGACCTCGAGGTTCAGCACGGTCACACGCTCGTTGCCCATCTGTCCGGCCATCCGCATCCCCTTGAACACGCGCGACGGGGTCGCGCATGCTCCGATCGCGCCTGGCGACCGGTGCTTGCGCTCGGTCCCGTGGCTGCTCGACAGGCCGCTGAACCCGTGGCGCTTCATCACACCGGCGAACCCCTTTCCCTTGGAGACGCCGACGACGTCGGCGCGCTCGCCGGCATCGAACACGTCGGCCCGGAGCTCCTGGCCCGGCTCGTACGACCCGGCGTCGTCCGTGCGGATCTCGACGACGTGCCGGCCGGTCTGGCCGCCGTGCTTGTCGAAGTGACCCTGCTCGGGCTTGGTCAGCCCGTTCGGGCGCGTCGCACCGAACGCGAGCTGGACCGCCGAGTACCCGTCCTTCTCCTCGGTCTTGACCTGCGCGACGAAGCACGGCCCGGCCTTGATGACCGTGACCGGGATCGCGCGCGTGTCGTCGAAGATCTGGGTCATGCCCAGCTTCGTCCCGAGGATGCCTTTGATCTCTCCCATGTCCCTACAACTTGATCTCGATGTCGACGCCGGCCGACAGGTTCAGGCGTTGGAGCTCCTGAACCGTCTTCGACGTGGCGTCGACGATGTCGATGAGCCGCTTGTGCGTGAGCATCTGGAAGTGCTCGCGGCTGTCCTTGTACTTGTGCGGCGAGCGGATGACGGTGTAGATCGACCGCTCGGTCGGCAGCGGCACGGGCCCCACGACCTTGGCCCCGGTCCGGGTCACGTGCTCGACGATCTCGCGGGCCGCGACGTCCAGCATCCGATGATCGTAGGCGCGGAGCTTGATGCGGATCCTGGGTCCGGCCACTGCGTCGCTTCCCCTCTTCCGTCTCGGTCCGCTACTTGATGATCTTGGTGACGCGTCCGGCGCCGACGGTCCGGCCGCCCTCGCGGATCGCGAAGCGGAGGCCCTCCTCCATGGCGATCGGCGCGCCGAGGCTGACGGTCATCTCGATGTTGTCGCCGGGCATGACCATCTCGACGCCCTCGGGCAGGTTCGCCGAGCCGGTCACGTCGGTCGTGCGGAAGTAGAACTGCGGGCGGTAGCCGGTGAAGAACGGCGTGTGGCGGCCGCCCTCGTCCTTGGAGAGCACGTAGACCTGGGACGTGAAATCGGTGTGCGGCGTGACCGAACCCGGCTTGGCGAGCACCTGACCGCGTGCCACCTCTTCCTTGTCCACCCCCCGGAGCAACACCCCGACGTTGTCGCCGGCCTGCACCTCGTCCAGGAGCTTGCGGAACATCTCCAGATCGGTCGCCGTCGTCTTGCGCGTGTCCTTGATCCCGACGATCTCGACCTCCCCCATCTTCTTGAGGACGCCCTGCTCGACGCGGCCGGTCACCACGGTGCCGCGGCCGGTGATCGAGAACACGTCCTCGATCGCCATCAGGAAGGGCTTGTCGACGTCGCGCACGGGCTCGGGGATGTACGAGTCCACGGCGGCGAGCAGCTCGTCGATCTGGCCCATGGCCTCCTCGTCACCCTCGAGCGCCTTCAGCGCCGACACCTGGATCACGGGCGTGTCGTCGCCGGGGTACTCGTACGAGGACAGGAGCTCGCGCACCTCGAGCTCGACCAGGTCGAGCAGCTCGGCGTCGTCGACCATGTCGACCTTGTTCAGCGCGACCACGATGTACGGCACACCCACCTGGCGGGCGAGCAGCACGTGCTCGCGCGTCTGCGGCATCGGGCCGTCGGCCGCGGACACGACCAGGATCGCTCCGTCCACCTGGGCGGCGCCCGTGATCATGTTCTTGATGTAGTCCGCGTGGCCCGGCATGTCGACGTGCGCGTAGTGACGCGTGTCGGTCTCGTACTCCACGTGCGCGATCGCGATCGTGATGCCGCGCTCCCGTTCCTCCGGAGCCTTGTCGATCTCGTCGAACGGTGTGAACTCGGCGAGGCCCTTCTCCGCCTGGCGCTTGGTGATCGCCGCGGTCAGGGTCGTCTTGCCGTGGTCGATGTGGCCCATCGTCCCGATGTTCACGTGCGGCTTCGTGCGCTCGAACTTCTTCTTCCCCATGTCCTCTTCTCCTCGTCTCCTTCGTCCTGGGCTCGCGGGTCCTGTGGTCCGAGGCCCTACTCGCCCCGGACGCGGGCAACGATCTCCTTGGAGATGTTGGCCGGCACCTCGTGGTAGTTCTGCAGCTGCATCGGTGTGTGCGACGCGCGCCCCTGGGTGCGCGAACGCAGGTCGGTCGCGTAGCCGAACAGCTCGGCGAGCGGGACCAGCACCCGGATCGCCTTCTGGCCGCTCCGGTCGTCGATCCGCTCGATCCGTCCGCGCCTCGCGGTCACGTCGCCCATGACCTCGCCCATGAACTCCTCGGGCGTGATCACCTCGAACTCCATCACGGGCTCGAGCAGCACGGGGTCGGCGCGGCGCGCGGCCTCCTTGAGCCCGATCGAGCCGGCGATCTTGAACGCCATCTCGGACGAGTCCACCTCGTGGAAGGACCCGTCCACCAGCGTGGCGCGGACGTCCACGAGCGGGTAGCCGGCGAGCACGCCGCTCTCCATCGCCTCCTGGATCCCCTGATCGACCGCCGGGATGTACTCACGCGGGATCTTGCCGCCGACGATCTTGTTGATGAACTCGTACCCGCCCCCCTGACCGGTGGGCTCGAGATCCAGGTACACGAGGCCGAACTGTCCGTGCCCGCCGCTCTGTCGGATGAAGCGTCCCTCGACCTTGGCGACCGGCCTGCGGATCGACTCGCGATAGGCCACCTGCGGCTTGCCGACGTTGGCGTCGACGCCGAACTCCCGGCGCAGGCGGTCCACGATGATGTCCAGGTGGAGCTCGCCCATCCCCGAGATGACGGTCTGTCCCGTCTCGTCGTCGTACTTGACGACGAACGTCGGGTCCTCGTCCGCGAGCTTGGCCAGGCCGGTGCCCAGCTTGTCCTGGTCCGCCTTGGTCTTGGGCTCGACGGCGACCGAGATCACCGGGGTCGGGAAGCTGATCGATTCCAGGATGATCGGGTTCGCCGGGTTGGCGAGCGTGTCGCCGGTGCTCGAGTGCTTGAGCCCGACGATCGCGACGATGTCGCCGGTGAAGGCGGCGTCCATGTCCTCCCGGTGGTTCGCGTGCATCTGCAGGATGCGGCCGACGCGCTCCTTGCGCTCCTTCGTCGTGTTCTCGACGTGCGAGCCGGCCCTCAGGATGCCCGAGTAGATCCGGACGTACGTGAGCCGGCCCACGAAGGGGTCGGACATGATCTTGAAGACCAGGCCCGAGAACGGCTCCGAGTCGTCCGGCTTGCGTTCGGCGTGCTCGCCCCTGAGGGTGTGGCCCTCCACGGGCGGGACGTCGCTCGGCGCCGGCAGGTACGCGACGATCCCGTCCAGCAGCGGCTGGATCGCCTTGTTCTTGAACGCCGAACCCAGGAGCACCGGAACGCCCTCGCCGGACAGGGTCGCGCGTCGGATCGCTCGGCGGAGCTCGTCGACGGTGGGCTCCTCCTCGTGGACGAACTTCTCCATCAGCGACTCGTCGTGATCGGCGAGCTTCTCGAACAAGTCGTGGTGCGCCTGCTTCGCCGCGTCCGTCAGCTCGGCGGGGATCTCCGTGGTCTCCCACTCCTCCCCCATCTCCGAGACCCAGTGCAGCGCCTTCATCTCGACGAGATCGATCACGCCCTGGAAGTCGCCCTCACTGCCCCAGGGCAGCTGCAGGACGAGCGGGTTCGCCTGCAGGCGCTCGACCATCATCTCGACCGTGCGCCCGAAATCGGCGCCGGTGCGATCCATCTTGTTCACGAAGCCGATCCGCGGGACCGAATAGCGGTCGGCCTGGCGCCAGACGGTCTCCGTCTGGGGCTCGACGCCGGCGACGGCGTCGAACACCGCGATCGCGCCGTCGAGGACGCGCAGCGACCGCTCCACCTCGACCGTGAAGTCGACGTGGCCCGGGGTGTCGATGATGTTGATCCAGTGGCCCTTCCAGTTGGTGGTCGTCGCGGCCGAGGTGATCGTGATCCCGCGCTCGCGCTCCTGGACCATCCAGTCCATCAGCGCGGTGCCCTCGTGGACCTCGCCGATCTTGTAGGCCTTCCCGGTGTAGTACAGGATGCGCTCGGTCGTGGTCGTCTTGCCCGCGTCGATGTGAGCCATGATCCCGATGTTCCGGGTCCTGGCCAGCGGGTATTCGCGGATCACCAGCTCCTTGCCGGAGCCGGTTCCGCGTCCCTGCGTCTTCTCTGCGGTCTCT
>DAIOFZ010000059.1:0-12504 GCA_036745475.1 Actinomycetota bacterium
GCCGCACGCGACGCCCCGCACAAGCGGATGGTCGAGATGCTCGACCGGGGCGAGGCGCTGCCGTTCGACATCCGAGGGCAGGTCGTCTACTACGTCGGCCCCACCCCCGAGCGGCCCGGGAACGTGACCGGCTCGGCCGGTCCGACCACGGCGAGCCGCATGGACAGGTGGACGCCGAGGCTGCTCGAGCTCGGCCTGAAGGGCATCATGGGCAAGGGCGGGCGCGGCCCGGCGATCCGCGCCGAGCTCGAGAAGCACACCGCCGTCTACATGGCGGCGCTCGGCGGCGGCGGTGCGCTGTCGGCGCTCACCGTTCGGGGGCAGGAGGTCATCGCGTTCGAGGACCTGCAGACCGAGGCGATCCGGCGGATGGAGCTCGAGGACTTCCCGGTCTGGGTCGTGAACGACTGTCGCGGACGCGACTTCTACGCCGAGACGATCAAGCCCTGGCGCAAGAACGACCTGCTCCCGGAGGCGCTGCGCGTCCCGACCGACGAGTGGGCGGGCAAGAACGGCGGAGGCTGATGCGCCGGTTCCTCCACGAGGTCAGGGTGCACGTTGGGAACTTCTTCACCAACTGGCACGAGTACGACGCGCCCGTGACGACCAAGCTTCGGCTCACCTTCCGCAACCGCTTGCATGCGACGTTCTCGCGCGCGCAGTGCTGCGGCCATCACGGCGAACCCGGCTGCTGACAGCTCCCTCCCGGGGAGCCCGGTCCGGGCTCCGAACAGCACTCGCACCCGAGGTGACTACGCCGTCGCCGAGCTCGTCCGCGAGCCCAGACCCGCGATGAGGTTCGCGGTGCCACCCACCAGGAGACCGACCCCGAACCCGCCGAGCACGTCGAGCGGCGCGTGTGCCCCCAGGTAGATCCGGGCGAAGGCGACCAGCGCGACGACCGCCCAGGGGACCACGCGCCACGCGCCGCGGAGGTACGGCGTGAGGACCCATGCGAGCCCCGTGAGCAGGACCACGTGGCCGGAGACGAACGATGCCCCGGCCGTCGGCGTGTCTCCGCGGATGATCGCGTCCGCGATGGTCGTGCCAGGGCGGGAGCGCTCGACGAGCCGCCAGACGATCCGCTCGAACACCAGTTTCTCGACCGTGACCAGCAGGCAGGCGATCGCGAGGCGCCACCGACCGAAGAGCGCAGCCCCGAGGGCGACGACCGGGCCGACCGCGAGGACGCCCAGCCACTGCACCCACTGCATCACCGGCGACAGCGCTTCGGGCAGCCCGTTGATCGCGTGGAACACCGCGAGCTCCACGGGCTCGACCGTGCCGTCCGACGCGATGACCGCGCACGGGACGAACAGCGCGAGCCCGGCGAGCGCGACGAGGACGTCGGCCCTTCGGCGAACGACGCGGCCGCTCATCCCCCCAGCGCCCCCTCGATCGCCGAGGCGACCGCGTCGGTCGACGACGTGCCGCCCAGGTCGGGCGTGCGCACGTCACCGCGTTCGAGCACCCGGTCGACCGCGCGTTCGACGGCGGTCGCCGCGGCGGCCTCGTGCAGGTGGCGGAGCAGCATCGCTCCCGACAGGATCATCGCGATCGGATTCGCGATGCCCCTGCCGGCGATGTCCGGGGCACTGCCGTGCACGGGCTCGAACACCGCGTACTCCCATCCCAGGTTCGCGCCCGCCGCGAGCCCCAGCCCGCCCACCAGCCCGGCACACAGGTCCGAGATGATGTCGCCGTACAGGTTCGGCAGCAGCAGGACGTCGAACTCGGCGGGTTCGCGCACCAGCCGCATCGAGAGCTGATCGATCTCCATCTCCTCGAACCAGACCTCCGGATGCCCCTCGGCCTCGATCTGTCCGATCGACAGGAACAACCCGTCGGAGAACCGCATGATGTTCGCCTTGTGCCCGAGCGTGACCTTGCGCCGTCCATGCCCCCCCACGAACTCGAGCGCGAACCGCACGATCCGCCGCGCGCCGGTCACCGAGATCGGCTTCACCGTGAACCCGGAATCTTCGCGCAGCTCGTGCCGCGAAAGCCGCAGGAGCTCTCCGCGGAGCTCGAGGGCCTCGGGCGTCCCCCGCTCGAATTCGATGCCCTGGTACAGGTCCTCGGTGTTCTCGCGGATCACGACGAGGTCGACGTCCGGGTGCCGCGTCGGCAGCCCGGGGAGCGAACGCGAGGGCCGCACCGCCGCGAACAGGTCGAGCGCCTGGCGGAGCTCGACGTTCACGCTCCTGAACCCCGACCCGACCGGCGTGGTGATCGGGCCCTTGATCGCCACGCGCGAGGAGCGGATCTGGTCGAGGACCCGTCCGGGGAGGGTGGTGCCCTCGCGTGCCAGGACGTCGGCGCCCGCCTCCTCGACCACCCATTCGATCGGGATGCCCGTTGCGTCGAGCACGCGCCGGGCCGCCAGGGAGACCTCGGGGCCGATGCCGTCGCCGGGGATGAGGGTTACCAGGTGCGCCACGGCCGAACCTTAGCGGGCGATCGGCGTCGAACGATCTGCAGACGTGGCGGCCGACGTGTCAGAAGCGGTCGAACAGGATCGAGCGCTTCACCTCCTGGATCGCCTTCGTGACCTCGATGCCCCTGGGGCACGCGTCCGTGCAGTTGAACGTCGTCCGACAGCGGAACACGCCGGTCTTCTCAGACAGGATCTTCAGTCGCTCCTGGCCGGCCTCGTCGCGCGAGTCGTAGACAAACCGGTGGGCATTCACGATCGCCGCCGGCCCGACGTACTCCTCGTCCCCCCAGAAGATCGGGCACGAGGTCGTACACGCGGCGCACAGGATGCACTTGGTCGTGTCGTCGAACCGGTGACGCTCCTCGGGCGACTGGAGGCGTTCGGTGTCGGGCTCGCCCGAGTCGTTGATCAGGTACGGCAGGACCGAACGGTAGCCGGCGAAGAACGGCTCCATGTCGACGATGAGGTCCTTCAGGACCGGCAGGCCGCGGATCGGCTCCACCGTTACCTTCGGCGCGACGTCGCGAACGATGACCTTACACGCGAGCGCGTTCTTCCCGTCGATCATCATCGCGTCCGAGCCGCAGATGCCGTGCGCGCACGAACGCCGAAGCGCGAGCGTCCCGTCCTGGTACCACTTGACCTGGTGCAGCGCATCGAGCAGCCGGTCGTCGGGGTCGACCTGGATCTCGAACTCGTCCCACCACGACTCCTCGCCGCGGAGCTCCGGGTTGTAGCGGCGGATCTTGAGGGTGAGCGTGACCTTGTGCGCCGCGCCGGCGGCGCGGCGGTCCGAGCCCTCGAGGATCTCGCCCAGGCCTTCGGATGCGGTGGCGGCCATCAGTACTTCCGTTCCATGGGCACGTAGGGTCCCAGCTTGACCGGCTTGTACTCGAGCCGGATCGAACCGTCGTCCTGACGGTACGCGAGCGAGTGCTTGAGCCAGTTCGCGTCGTCGCGCAGCGGGTGGTCCTCCCGGTAGTGGCCGCCGCGGCTCTCGTCGCGCGCGAGCGCGCCCGCCACCAGCGCGTCGGCGCACTCGAGCAGGAACCCGAGCTCGACGACCTCCATCAGCTCGGTGTTGAACATCCTGCCGCTGTCCTGCACGTAGACGCGCTCGAGCCGTTCGCGCAGGGAGCCGAGGATCTCCTGCATCTTCCGCAGGCTCTCCTCGGTCCGGACCACGAACGCGAGCTCCTGCATCGAGTCCTGGAGCTCGTTCCGGATGTCCGCAGCGTTCGCGCCCTCGGGGCGGTTCAACAGGCCGTCGACCATTTCGCGGACCGCTCCCTCGGGGCGTTCGGGAAGCTCGGGCAGGTCGGCGTCCCCGCAGAACCCGGCGGCGTGCGCGCCGCCGCGGCGGCCGAACACGACGATGTCCAGCAGAGAGTTGGTTCCCAGGCGGTTCGCGCCGTGCACCGAGACGCACGCGCACTCGCCGGCGGCGTACAGGCCGGGGACCGGCGTCTCGTCCTCGCCGACGACGACCTGCCCGTCGACGTTGGTGGGGATGCCGCCCATCGCGTAGTGCGCGGTCGGCTGGATCGGGACGAGCTCCGTGGTCGGCTCGACGCCGAGGTACACGCGGGCGAACTCGGTCACGTCGGGCAGCTTCTCCTCGATCACGTCGCGAGGCAGGTGTCGCACGTCGAGCCACACGGCATCGCGGTTGGGGCCGTCGCCGCGCCCCTCCCTGATCTCCTGGAAGATCGCGCGGCTCACCATGTCGCGCGGGGCGAGGTCCTTGACCGTGGGGGCGTATCGCTCCATGAAGCGCTCGCCCTCGCGGTTCAGCAGGATGCCGCCCTCGCCACGGACCGCCTCCGAGAGCAGGATGCCCATCTTGTACACGCCGGTCGGATGGAACTGGAAGAACTCCATGTCCTCGAGCGGCAGCCCCCGACGGAACAACACCGCGGGGCCGTCGCCGGTCAGCGTGTGCGCGTTCGAGGAGACCTTGAACATCCGTCCGTACCCGCCGGTCGCGTACAGGACGGCCTTGGAGCGGAACACGTGGATCTCGCCCGTCGCGAGCTCGTACGCGACGACTCCGGCGCACGCGCCCTCGGTCATCAGCTGGTCGAGCACGTAGAACTCGTTGAAGAACCGCACGTTGCGCTTCACGCACTGCTGGTACAGCGTCTGCAGGATCATGTGACCAGTCCGGTCCGCCGCGAAGCACGCGCGCTTGACGGGGGCCTCCCCGTGGTTGCGCGTGTGCCCGCCGAACCGCCGCTGGTCGATCTTGCCCTCCGGCGTGCGGTTGAACGGCAGCCCCCAGTGCTCGAGCTGATAGATCGCGTCGACGGCCTCCTCGCACATCAGCTGCGCGGCGGGCTGGTCGACCAGGTAGTCGCCGCCCTTGACCGTGTCGAACGCGTGCCACTCGGGCGAGTCCTCCTCGACGTTCGCGAGCGCGGCGCAGACGCCTCCCTGCGCGGTCCCGGTGTGCGAGCGCGTGGGGTACAGCTTGGAGATCACGGCGGTCTTCACCCGGTCCGACGCCTCGATCGCCGCACGCAGGCCGGCGCCCCCGGCGCCGACGATCACCGCGTCGTACGTGTGGAAGGTCGTCATCTGCTAGACGGTCCCCGGCCACTGGCTGGGGTCGAACGTGAACACGACGACCGTGCCGAGGACGAACAGCGCGAACCCGATCACGAGGAAGGCCATGTCGATGGCGAACCGGACGGCGGGCCACCGGACGTAGTCCTGGATGATGATGCGCAACCCGTTGATCCCGTGGATCAGCGCGAGGACCAGCAGCGCCCAGTCCCAGGTCCGCCAGAACGGGCTCTGCCACCGCGCGGCGACGAAGCCGAAGTCCACGCGGTCCACCCCGTCGTCCCACACGTGCATGATCAGGACGTGCCCGACGGCGAGGATCAGCAGCACGAGTCCGCTGATCCGCATGAACAGCCAGGACCACAGCTCGAAGCCGCCGACGGGGCGCTCGCGGCCCCGGATCCCCGGGGACCCGCCGCGTGGAGACGGCGTCGGGCGTTGGGGCGCCTCGACGGACATCAGATGACCCCCGCGGAGTCAAGGATCCCGCGGCCGATGATGATCGTGATCGGGATCATGCTGAGGACGAACATGATCGTCGACGCGAGCGCGATCCCCTTCATGTGGCGTGCGCTCGACGGCCAGAAGTCGAAGACCATGATCTTCACGCCGTTGATCGCGTGGTACAGCACCGCGGCGACCAGCCCGAGCTCCAGCAGCCTGACCACCCAGTTGTGGTACACGCCGACGACGCGGTTGTAGGCCTCCGGACCCCACCCGACCACGGCCGTGTCGACCACGTGCGCGAACAGGAACAGGATGACCGCGACGCCGGTGATGCGGTGCAGCAGCCAGGACCACTGTCCCGGACTGCCCTTGTACAGGGTCCCGACGTCGGACTTCCGCTTCGCCATCAGCCCTCGACACCTAGCCTAGACGCGGCCCCGCCGAACGCCTGCCCGGAGCCGCGCGGAGTCTACGCCACGCGAAGGGCGACGAACACGCCGTCGCGGGTCGGGACGATCGAGGAGGCGAAGCGCTCGTCCTCCGCGATCATCCGGTTGTGCTCGAGGATCGCGCTCGTGGTCTTCGGGTCCCGCCCGTGGTCGCCCTCCGGGTCGGCGACCGCGCCGGACCACAGCACGTTGTCGCAGAGGTAGAGGCCGCCGAGGCGGATACGTTCGCGAGCCGCTCGCCACGCGTCGGGATACCCCTGCTTGTCGATGTCGTTGTAGACGACGTCGAACTCGCCCTCGACGGCGCCGAGGTTCTGGACCGCGTCGCCGACGTGCCAGCGGATCGGGTCCGCGAGGCCCGCGCGAGAGAGGTAGTCGAGCGCCTTCGGCTCGTTCGCCGCGTCGCCGTCCGTCGCGTGGACCTCGCCGCCGGGGCCCACCGCCCGCGCGAACCAGTAGGCCGAGTACCCGAACCCCGACCCGAGCTCGAACACCCGCTCCGCGACGACCGAACGCGCGAGCAGTTCGACCGCGACCCCGACGAGTCGGCCGATGATCGGGAAGTCGCGCTCCGCGCCCTCCGCCTCCATCTCGAGCAGGACGGGTTCGTCGTAGCGGGTGAGCAGCGAGCGCATGTAATCCTCGACGCGTGGATCGACGATGTCCACGGTCCCGATGCTACCGGCTACCCTGGCTTGAGGATGAGCGACGCCGGACCACGGTCGACGGACTCCGGGATCGACCTCGAGCCCGTGTACGAGCCGGACGATCTCGGCGGCTTCGACCCCGCACGGGACCTCGGCCTCCCCGGCGAACCGCCGTTCACCCGCGGCGTGTACCCCTCGATGTACGTCGGCCGCCTGTGGACGATGCGCCAGTACGCCGGGATGGCCACGGCCGAAGAGACCAACCGCCGGTTCCGATACCTGCTCGATCACGGGCAGACGGGGCTCTCGGTCGCCTTCGACCTGCCGACGCAGATGGGGTTGGACTCGGATCACCCTCGGGCCGAGGGCGAGGTGGGCAAGACCGGCGTCGCGATCGACTCGATCGAGGACATGGGCCGGTTGCTGGACCGGATCCCGCTCGACGCGGTCTCGACGTCGATGACGATCAACGCGACCGCGCCGATCCTGCTCCTGCTGTACGAGCTCGTCGCCGAAGAGCGGGGGATCGAGGCGTCGGCGCTGAACGGGACCGTGCAGAACGACCTGCTGAAGGAGTACGCCGCTCGCGGGACGTACATCTACCCGCCGAGGCCCTCGATGCGCCTGATCACCGATCTGTTCGCGTACTGCGGCCGGACGATCCCCCGGTGGAACACGATCTCGGTGAGCGGCTATCACATGCGCGAGGCGGGCGCGACCGCGGTGCAGGAGGTCGCCTTCACGCTCGCGGACGGCATCGCCTATGTCGAGGCGGCGATCGACGCGGGGCTGGAGGTGGACGGGTTCGCGCCGCGGGTCTCGTTCTTCTTCGCGTGCCACATGAACTTCTTCGAGGAGATCGCCAAGTTCCGGGCCGCCCGTCGGATGTGGGCCACGATCATGGCCGAGCGGTTCGGCGCGAAGGACCCGCGGAGCCTGATGCTGCGGTTCCACACGCAGACCGGCGGCGCGACGCTCACGGCCCAGCAGCCGCGGAACAACATCGTGCGGACCGCCCTCGAGGCGCTCGCCGCGGTCCTCGGCGGGACGCAGTCGCTGCACACGAACTCGTTCGACGAGGCCCTCGCGCTGCCGACGGAGCAGGCCGCGAAGATCGCCCTTCGAACCCAGCAGGTGATCGGGCACGAGACGGGCGTGACGCACACGGTGGATCCCATCGGGGGCTCGTACTACGTCGAGGCGCTCACGAGCGAGGTCGAGGCCCGCGCGTGGGACTACCTGGAGCGGATCGACGCGATGGGAGGCGCGGTCGAGGCGATCGAGGCCGGGTTCTACCAGGACGAGATCGCCGAGGCAGCGTTCCGGATCCAGCAGGGGATCGAGTCCGGCGAACGCGTGGTCGTCGGGGTGAACGGGTTCGAGGATCCGCAGGAGCAACCGGTCCGGATCCAGACGATCGGTGAGGAGGAGGCCGCGGGACAGGTCGAGCGGCTCCGGGCGCTCCGAGCCTCGCGCGATCAGGGTGCGGTGGACCGGGCGCTCGAGGAGGTCGAGGCGGGGGCCCGTGGCACCGGCAACCTGCTCCCACCCATGAAGGTCGCCCTGCGCGCGCGGGCGACCCTCGGCGAGGTCTCCGACGTGCTCCGCGGCGTCTTCGGCGAGTATCACCCCCGCTGAGCCGGTCCGAGACCGCGCCCACGGCCGCCTCACCGGGCCGCGAGCTCGACGACCGCGTGCACGATCGCCGCGGCGCCGGCGACCGCGAGGACGACCGCCAGCCACAGCAGGCGCCGGCTGCGAGCCGTCGCGACGGCCGCGACCACGCAGCCGAGCCCGACCGCGAGCTCGGTGACGTAGATGAGAGATTGGCCCATCGCGGTGCAGGGTAGGCTCTGCCGCCATGCACATCTCGATCATCGGTGGGACCGGCGATGAGGGGTTCGGCCTCACGCTCCGGCTCGCCAGGGCAGGCAATCGGGTCACGATCGGCTCGCGGATCGCCGAGAAGGGTTCGGCCGTCGCGGACACGGCCCGCGAGATGCTCGGCGCCGGCGCGAACGTCGACGGCGCGGCCAACGAGGAGGCAGCCACCGCGGACGTCGTCATCGTCACCGTGCCGTTCGGTGGCCAGGCCGAGATCTACCGCTCGATCAAGGACCACGTGAAGGCGGACACGATCGTCGTCGACTGCACGAGTCCGCTCGCGACCGCGGTGGGCGGGCGAGCTTGGCAGGTGATTCGGCCCTGGCACGGCTCGGCCGCCGAGCAAGCCAAGGCCATCCTCGAGCAGGTGCACCCCATCCGGATGGTGGGGGCCTTCCACACGATCTCGGGGGAAGCGTTGCAGAACCTCGAGGAGGAGATGGAGAGCGACGTCCTAGTCTGCGGAACCGACACGGAGGCGAAGGCTGTCGTCGGCGGCCTGGTCGACCAGATCCCGAACCTCCGTTGGGTGGATGCCGGTGATCTCACGCAAGCTCGGACACTCGAGCCGCTCACGGCGCTGCTCATCTCGATCAATCGTTCCTACAAGATCCGCGAGGCCGGGTTCCGGATCACCGGCCGGGATTCGTGGGGGCTTCCGGGGTCCTAGCGCGCGGGTGGATCGCGCTCAATCGAGCTCGACGAGCGGGTCCCCGGGCTGGACGTTCTGCCCGGCCTGCACCGGGATCTCGGTGACGACGCCCTCGCGCGGGGCCGGGATCGCGTTCTCCATCTTCATCGCCTCGAGGATGCAGACGACGTCGCCCGCCTGGATCTCCTGACCCGGCTCGACGAGCACCCGCAGGATCGTGCCCTGCATCGGCGCAGCGATGACGCTGTGCACGCGGTCGCCGCCGTGGGCGGAGTGACGCGAGGGCACCTTCGGGGCGGTGTCGCGCCGCTGGTCGAAGATCCGGACGGGCACCCGGCGCCCATCAACCTCGAGCAGGAGCTCGGCCGGTACCGGCTGCCTGGTGTCGGACGGCGGCGGCGCCGGTGTGCCGGTCTCGGGGAGCTCGGCGTCGCGGAGCGCCTTCTCGAGCCACGTCGTCGAGTGCGTCGACTTGGAGAACGCGCGCGTGCCGAGGATCCACCGGTGCAGCGGGATCGTGGTGGGGACGCCCTCGACGTGGAACTCGGACAGCGCGCGGTCCATCCGCGCGATCGCCCGGAGGCGAGTCTCCGCGGAGACGATCACCTTGGCGAACATCGAGTCGTAGTCGGCCGGGATCTCCCGCCCGGCGCGCACGGCCGTGTCCACCCTGACGAACGGCCCGGACGGCTCTCGATAGGCGGTGACGCGGCCCGGCCCCGGCAGGAAATTGCGGGCCGGGTCCTCCGCGTTGATCCGGCACTGGATCGCGTGTCCCGTCGGCCTCACCTCCGAGAGGTCGAGCTTCTCGCCGAGCGCGACGCGGATCTGGAGGGCCACCAGGTCGAGGCCGGTCACCATCTCGGTCACCGTGTGCTCGACCTGCAGCCGCGTGTTCATCTCCAGGAAGTAGAAGCTGCCGTCCTCGTCGAGGATGCATTCGACGGTGCCGGCATTCACGTAGCCGGCCTCCTTGGCGAGCGCCATCGCGGCCTCGCCGATCCGCGACCGCAGGTCGGCGTCGACCACCGGCGAGGGCGTCTCCTCGATCAGCTTCTGATGGCGACGCTGGACCGAGCAGTCGCGTTCCCCGAGGAAGAACACGTTCCCTCTGGTGTCCGCGAACACCTGCGCCTCGACGTGATGCGCGCGGTCGATGTACCGCTCGAGGAACACGTCGGGGCGGCCGAAATACGCCTGCGCCTCCCGCGTCGCTCGGGCGAGGGCGCTCTCGAGCTCCTCGGGCTTTCGCACGACCTGCATGCCCTTGCCCCCGCCGCCGAACGCGGCCTTGACCAGGACGGGGAAGCCGATCCGTTCGGCCTCGGCCCGCGCCTGGTCGAGCGTGACGGGTTCGGGCGTCCCGGGGACGATCGGGACGCCGACACGGTCGGCCGCTCGCCGAGCGGCCGACTTGTCGCCCATCATCTCGATCGCCTCGGCCGGGGGCCCGATGAACGTGAAGCCGGAGTCCGCCACCGCGCTCGCGAAGTGCGCCCGCTCGGACAGGAACCCGTAGCCAGGGTGGATCATCGTCGCCTTCGCCCGCGAAGCCGCCTCCAGGATCGCGCCGATCGACAGGTAGGAGTCGGCGGCCAGCGCCGGCCCGATCCGGTGCGCCTGGTCGGCCATCTCGACGTGCAGCGCGTCGCGGTCGGCGTCGCTGTAGACGGCGATCGACGTATAGCCGAGCTCTCGGACCGTTCGGATGATGCGGACCGCGATCTCGCCGCGGTTCGCGATCAGGATCCGAGGTTTCGCCACGCGCTCCGCTCCGTCATGCTTGCTCGATCGGACCCTCGGCCTTCCGATGGTCCGCGGAACCCGGTACCCACCGAACAATCGGGTACCCCCCAACGGGAGTCAATCGTCTGGTGCTGTCCGAAGACGCCCTGGTCCGGGCGCTCGAACGCGTGGGTGTGCGTGCACCCGTGCGGTTCGAGGAGGTTACTGCCTCGACCCAGGCGACGGCCCTCGAGTTGGCGGCCGCGGGCACGCCCGAGTGGACCGTCGTCGCCGCCGGCCATCAGACCGAGGGCCGCGGCCGCCTTGGGCGCACGTGGCTCGATCGGCCCGGCCGGGCCCTCATGTTCTCGTTCGTGCTGCGACCGGAGCTCGATCCGGCATCGGGCGGGCTGCTCACGCTCCTGGCGGGCACGGCGATGGCGCAGGCATGCTTCGAGCTCGCCGACCGGCGCGCCGCGTGCAAGTGGCCGAACGACATCCTGGTGGCGGGTCGCAAGGCCGGGGGGATCCTGGCGGAGTCCCGCCTCGACGGCGTCCGGTTCGAGCACGTGGTGATCGGCGTCGGCGTGAACCTCGGGGCCCCGCCCCCCGACGTTCCCGATGCCGGAGCCGTCGCGGCCGAGGACGACGAGCTGCTCGGGACGTTCCTGTCCGCGTTCGTCCGCGGCTACGAGCCGGCGCACCCGGCGTTCGCGGGGAGCGTGATCGCCGCCTACCGGGAGGTCTGCGCGACGCTGGGGACCCGCGTCCGGGCCACGACGGCGGCCGGGGCGATCGTCGAGGGCGAGGCCGTGGACCTGGACGAGCGCGGCGGACTGGTCGTGCACACCACGGCGGGCGACGAGGTCGTGCGGTTCGGGGAGGTCGAGCACCTGGAGTAGGATGCGCTCGTGCCGTTCCCCCGCAAGCTTCTCATCGAGAACGAGCAGCTGGTCCTCGAGCTGCGACCACACTGGATCGCCCTGGTGTTGCCGGCGATCGTCACGATCCTCGTGATCGTCGGGTGGTCCCTCGCGGTGTCCTACGGCCCCGACAGCGGAACGGGCCGCGACGTCACACTGTGGGGCGCGACCGCGATCGCGATCTTCGTCCTGATCTGGTTCCCGGTACGCAGATTCGTCGCGTGGGTGACGTCGTACTTCGTCGTGACGTCCGACCGGGTCATCCACCGCGAGGGGTGGATCGCGAAGCGCTCGATGGAGATCCCCCTCGAGGCGATCAACGACGTGCGCTTCCACCAGCGGGTGTTCGAACGGATGATCGGCGCCGGCGACCTCATCATCAGCTCGGCCAGCGAGTTCGGACGCGAGGTGTTCGGCGACATCCGCAACCCCGAGCACGTCCAGAAGACGATCTACCAGCAGAGCGAGCTCAACAAGGACCGGATGTACCGAGGGGTCGGGCGCGACTCGGCGCCCGCGGGGCAGCCCTCGGTCACATCGGGCGCGACGACGCCCGCCATGCCGCCGGCCTCCGCCTCCACCACGGGCGAGCTCGAACGCCTGGCCGAGCTGCGGAACAAGGGCGTGCTGACGGAGGACGAGTTCCAGACCCAGAAGAAGAAGATCCTCGGGGGGTAGACTCGGGGCCCGGTCGACAGCGAGACGACGGCATGGACACCCTGAACCGATCGGTAGCGCGGACGCCACCGGCGACGAGGATCGAGATCGTCGGGTA
>DAIOFZ010000060.1:0-12358 GCA_036745475.1 Actinomycetota bacterium
CCGCCGGCGGCTCGGAGAGCAGTCTCTGCCACACACTGCTCGAGAGCCATTAGGCGATCATCTCGGCTCAGCCCGCCCGGCTCCGAGGGGGTTCGACCGCGAGGTTCGCATACGCCTCGGCCAGATGCACGACCACCGAGGCCAGCTCCTCGTTCTCGGTCGCCGGCACCAACTTCGTGATCCTGTTCGCGATCACTTCCCGAGCCTTGGCCGCCGCCGCGGCGGCCTTCATCTCCGAGTCCTGAGTCGTCATCTCCGAGATCACCCCCGGGCGATGCTACGCCCGCGTCCGTGCGCGGCGCTCTCTCCCTCGTAGGGACGGCGAACGAGCCGACCTCACGATCCCGGGGCAGAGGCGTCGAACCTCGTCCCGCGCGGGAACGACAGCGTGAAGCGTTCCGCGAGCACGTCGAGCAGCTCGTCGTCGCGCACCTGGCTCACGGTCTCGCCGGTGGGGGTCTCCTCGATCAGCTTGCGGCCGCGCAGGATCAGCGAGCGCTCCGGCGCGCAGAGCTGCGCGGTGAGCGTTCGGGTGAACGGCGAGCTCGGGTGGGTGGAGGCGAAGTGGTTCGCCATCTCGTCGTCGACCGGGTACTGCGGTTCGAACGTGAACGAGTACAGATCGATCCATCCGCGTGGCCGGCGGGTCTGCACCACGCGAGCGTCGTCGTCGTCGACCAGCCGGAACCTCCAGCCGAACTGATCGACCTCGGGACCGGGTTCGATCGGCAGCGAGCCGAGGATCGAGCCCCCACCGAACCCGACGTCGGCGAGCCTCCGCTCGCCGTCCGTCTCGACCAGCAGCCCCATGTGCGTACGCGCCGTCACGCCCCGGGCTCCGAAGCGGACCCGCGCGCCCAGGTGCGTGACGCCGAACCCGACGACCTCGAGCGCGGCGCCGAAGAGCGTGTTGTGCTCGAAGCAGTAGCCACCGCGGCGGTCCCTGACGAGCTTGCCCTGCAGGCTCGGGAGATCGAGACGGATCGATCGCCCCAGCAGGATGTCGAGGTTCTCGAACGGGATCGTCGTCGCGTGCGCGAGTTGGAGCGCGTCCAGCACATCGAGCGTCGGCTCGACCGGTCCCTCGTACCCGACCCGTTCGAGGTACGCGTCCAGGTCGACGGTCATCGATCCATCATCCCGAAGTTCGGATCGGATGGCCGGTCCGCCCGCGTTCGGTCGGGCCGGCGCCTGGGACCTGGGTGGCTCGATCGAGGAGGGCCGCTTACAGCCGCAGGGCCTGCGGCCTGGCCATCAGCACCTCGGGGTCGTTCCAGTCGACCCCTTCGACGTCGATGTAGAGCTCGATCTCGTTCCCGTCGGGATCGGCCAGGTACAAGCTGTGCGTCATGCCGTGATCGGCGGTGCCCATCAGCGGCACCCCCGCCTCCTGCAGCCGGGCGAGCGCCGCCCGGAGCTCGTCGTCCGTGTCCCCCACCTTCAGCCCGAAGTGGTACAGGCCCACCCGTCGCCCGGCCGGGATCGGCGCCGCGTCTGGGCCCACCTCGATCAGCAGCAGCTCGTGATGCGTTCGGCCGCCCGAGAACATCGCCGCCGGGAACGGAAGCCCGTCGCCCGGACCCACCTGACGCCAGCCGAGCACGTCCCGGTAGAAGCGGACCGATCGCTCGAGATCCCGTACGTACAGCACGAGGTGTCCGAGCTCCTTCACACCTCCTTGCGCAGCGCCTGGCACGTCATCAGGTCGTTGATCCGTCTCCGCCACGTCGCCCTCCGATCCGTCGGCGTCATCACCCCGCCGCGACGCCGGGTATGCCCCGCGCACCGCGGACAGGTCGCGATCTGGAAGACCGTCCCCGCCAAGGACAGCACATAGAGCTCGCCCCGCGCATCCTGTCCGAACGATGCGAGTGCATCGACCGCGGGCCGAGGGCGCGCGCCTGTGTCGCCCGGCCGTCGCGCGGGAGGAACGCCTCCAGGACGCCCCGGCAGTAGTCGCCGAAGATGTAGGCACCCGCGAGGTCCGGGATCCGCTCGCCGCGGTAGACGTACCCACCCGTGACGGCGCACGACCCGTCGCCGTGCGCGTATTCGTAGATCGGCGAGATCGACCCAGGCACCGGGGTCCCCTCGAAGGGGTGGGTCCCCTCGAGCCGATCCCAACCGAAGTTCGACCCGCCGCGGCGACCCGGGCGCCCGGGTCGCCGGCGTGCGGCGGGTGGATGTGGGGTCAGCGCTGGGACTGGACGGTCTGGCGGTCGTCGACGCGGACGACAGCGTCGTCCTCGTCGATAGCCCGATCCCGGAGCGCCGCGTTCTCGCGTTCGAGGTCGGACATCCGGCGCCTGGCGGTCCGCCGGCGGCCGCGGCTCCCACGCAGGAGCCCGGCGCCGAGGACGCACAGCGCGATCGCGATCGCGCCGAGCACGGCTGCACCGATCGCTACCTCGACCTGGGTGGCCGTGAGCGAGCCGCCGAACAACGAGAACGTCACCTCGTTCGCAGCAGCTGACCAGTTCTCGACGGCGAAGTCGACGACGAGTCCGGCCGCCACGAGCCCCAGCAGGATGAGCGCGATGCCCATTGGGTCACCACCTCCCGTCTCGGGAAAGGGGTCTGTACCCATCGTGGGCTCCGCCCATACCCCCTCCCGCATATCGTTCGGGACGAGCGCGGCGCGATTGCCTAGGCTGCACGCTGAGATGACCACGGAGCCGACACCCCAGCAGGAGTGGGCCGCGTTCCTGAGCGGGACCCATCCGCACTTGCAGGACAAGAGCCCGCTCCGCTTCATCCCGTCGTCACCCAGGTGCAGGCTCTGCGCCGCGCCGTTCGGCCGCCCGGGGACGTTCGTGCTTCGTCGCTACGGCTACACGCCCTGGGAGAAGAACCCCAAGATCTGCGGCCGATGCTTCAAGGGCATCGAGACCGTCGCGAAGATGTGTCCCACGTCGGCCGAGGACGGAGAGATCAACGGCGCCGAGGTGGAGCTCTCGATGCTGTTCGCGGACATCCGCGGATCCAGCAAGCTGGCTCGCCAGATGCCCACCTGGGAGTTCACCCGGCTCATGAACCGCTTCTACAAGGTGTCGAGGGACGTCCTCGTCGAGGCCGACGCGATCATCGAGAAGTTCGTGGGCGACGAGGTCGTGGCGCTGTTCCTCCCGCTCCTCACCGGCCCCGGTCACGCCCGGCGCGCCGTCGAATCCGCCGAGGCCCTGTTGCACGCGACAGGGCACGCGGACGGCGAGCCTCCCTGGGTGCCGCTGGGGGCCGGCGTGCACACCGGCGTCGCCTTCGTCGGCATCGTGGGGACGAGGGGGTCGAGCGACTTCACGGCGCTCGGCGACCCCGTCAACATCGCGTCGCACCTCGCATCGCAGGCGGCTACCGGCGAGATCCTCGTGAGCGGGGCGACGGCCGCGGCGGCGGCGATGACGCGGGACGATCTCGAACGGCGGCACGTCTCCCTCAAGGGTCACCCGCTCGATGCGCTCGTCCTGCACGTCGGGGACTCACTCGGGACGAGCCGGCCGGCTGACGGGTGACGCGGTCGAAGAAGGCCGTGGGCTCGATCGGCGATGCAGCTCGGCTCGTGAGATGAGCGCGATCCAGCGAGCGCTGAAGATCCGTGTGGACGAGACGCGGCTCGTCCTGTCGATGAGCGCCCTGTCGTTCGTGGGGATGGCCGGCCTCGCGATCGGGCAGAGCGGCGCGAACGCGCTCTTCTTCGATCGGATCGGCACCGACGCGCTCCCGCTGATGTATCTCGCGCAGGGCGCGACCGCGTTCGTGTTCATGATGGGCCTGGCCGCGCTGCTCGGGCGCGTCGACCGTCGGCGGGCCTACCTCGCGATCCCGGCGGGGCTCGGAGCCGTCGTCCTGGCCGAACGGCTCGCGTTGCTCACCGACGGACGGTGGATCTTCCCGGTGCTGTGGCTGACCGTGGCGCTCGCGCTCCTTCTGCAGAACGTCTTCGTCTGGGGCACCGCCGGCGTCGTCACCGACACCCGTCGTGCGAAGCGCCTGTTCCCACTGTTCGCGGCCGGCGAGATCCTCGGCTCGGTGGCCGGCGGCCTGCTCACGGATCCACTCGTTGGCGTGATCGGCACGGAGAACCTGCTGCTGGTCTGGGCGGCCGCGCTCGCGGTCTCGTTCGCGCTGTGCCGCGTGGTCCTGTCCTCGGCCGGGACGCTCGCGCAACCCCGGGCCCGCAGGGCCCGGCGCCGAACCGCGTCGCCGTGGCGAGACCTCACCGTCGCCTTCGGGTACGTGCGGCGCTCGCGCTTGCTCGTGTGGATGACGCTCGCCGCTGTGCTCTTCTCGGTCCTGTTCTTCTCCTTGTACCTGCCGTGGGCGACCGCCGCGACCGATCGGTTCCCCGACGCTGGCGACCTCGCGGGGTTCTTCGGACTGTTCTGGGCCGCGATGACCGGCGCCGCGTTCCTCGTGTCGGTGCTCGTGACCAACCGGCTCTTCGGCCGGTTCGGCATCGCATCGATGATGCTCGTGCTCCCGTTGCTGTACGCAGGGTCGTTCGGCATCCTGCTCGTCGGCGCGGGCTTCGTGACGCTCGTGATCCTGCGGTTCGTCGATGGGGTGTGGCTGCAGAGCGTCGCCTCCCCCGCGTGGGAGACGCTGACAAACGTCGTGCCCGATGCGCGTCGCGATCAGGTGCGGACGTTCCTGAACGGAGGACCCGCGCAGGCCGGGACGGCGATCGCGGGGATCATCGCGCTCGTCGGCCAAGACGTGCTGACCCCTCGACAGTTCGCCGCGATCGGGCTCGCGACCGCCGCGATCGCGGTGTTCGTCACGTGGCGTGTTCGCGCGTCGTACGCCACGGCGCTCGTCGAGGCGTTGCGCGAGGGTCGGCCGGAGGTGTTCCCCGACGTCGCGGTGGCCGGGGTCCCGTTCGCGTTCGCGGCCGACGCCCAGACGCTCGACAGCCTGCTCGTCGCGATGGACGACGGGCAGGCCTCGGTACGGCGGCTCTCCGTTCAGTTGCTCGCTGATGTCGACGACCCCCGAGCCACGACCGCACTCGAACGCGCCCTGCGCGACGTCGACGCTTCCGTCCGCGCGCAGGCCCTCGACGGCCTCGCGGTCGCCCCCGGGCGGATCGAGGCCGAGACGTTCCTACCGCTGCTCGACGATCCCGATCCGGCGGTGGCCGCCTCCGCCGCGGCGGCCGTCTCGACGGGTCCGCACACGGCACACGCCGCTCGCGTGCTGCTCCGGCTCGCCGCGGACGCCGACCCCCTGGTGCGATCGACCGCGCTCCGGCACCTGGTGGCGGTGCCGGCCGATGCCGCCGCCGGGCTCGCGGCGCCCGTGCTCGACGACGAGGACGCGGGCGTTCGATCCGCCGCGCTGACGACCCTCGCCGCGGTGCGACCCGACGAGGCCCTGGGGCCGGCGATCCGCGGGTTCGACGACCCGAGCCACAGGGTGCGCGAAGCGGCGGTGGCCGCCGCCTGGCGGATCGGCGGCGGTTCGGTGGAGGCGGTGCTCGATGCCCTGGCTCGCCCGGGCGCCCGGGACGCCGCGCTTCGGGCGCTCGCGCGCCTGGACCTCGGCGGACGGGACGAGCGCGTTCGCTCGTTCGTCGCCGAGCGAACGCGTGAGGCGACCGGGGACGACGCGCTCGCCGCCGCGGTCTCGTCGGACGGGGAAGCGGCCGGCCTCCTGAGGGACGCATTGCTCGAACGGGCCCGGGCGAACGGGCGTTCCGCGCTGCGGGCGCTGTCGTTGATCTCGAGCGACGGCGCCGCGGTCCGCTCCGCGGTCGAGAGTCTCGACGCGCGGGACCCAGGCCAGGTCGCGAAGGCCCTCGAGACGCTCGAGGCGACCACCGATGCCTCCCTGGCCGCGTCGATCCTCGCGTTGTGGGAGCCGACCGAAGGGGCTCGCCGCGACCTGCCCGACGATTGGCTGGAACGGGCCTCGGCGGACGATGATGCGTTCGTCGCGGCGTGCGCCGAGGCGGTGATCGCGGGGCGTGGCGGAGGGGACGGGATGGCTCGGAGAACGACGACGACGTCGGCGATCGAACGCGTCCTGTTCCTGCGTCGCGTCCCATTGTTCGACGGCCTCGCAGCGGCCGACCTGGGCGCGATCGCCGAGGTGTCCGAGGAGCGATCGTTCGAGGACGGGGAACTCCTCGCGTCCGAGGGCGAGCTGGGCGACGAGCTCCTCATCGTCGCGAGCGGCACCGTCCGCGTGGAGGCCGGCGGTTCCGAGATCGCTCGGCGAGGCCGAGGCGAGGTGCTCGGCGAGATGTCCCTGATCACGGGCGGTCCGCGTGTCGCCTCACTCGTCGCCGATGGAGACGTCCGCGCGATCTACATCAGGCGCCGCGAGTTCGAGAGCATGATCCACGACCGCCCCGACATCGGGATCGGCGTCATGCGGGTGCTCGCACAGCGGCTCGCGGAGGCGCGGCCGACCAGCCCGTCGCTCGAGTCCAACGCCTGACCGGCGGGTCAGACGGCGGGGGGCGGTTCGGGGATCGGAGCCACGGGCAGCGGCGGCGTGGGCCCCGGGACCGACGTCGATCCGCGAGCGGCGATCACGAGCGCACCGAGACCGGCGATCGCGGCCAGCACCCAAACCAGGCCGCCGAGGAACGGGATCAACCCGATCCCGCGAAGGATCAGCCACCCGACGAGGAAGGCCACGTACCGGGAGCCCGGTGGGGTCACCAGCCGCCTTCCGAGCACCTGCGCGCCCGCGACGTAGCCGAGCGTGTACAGCAGGGCGAGCGCGAGCAGCAGGAACAGGCCCAGCGGGATCGCGACCACCACGACGAGCAGCAGCACCGCGGCGATCGGCAGCAGGAAGAAGATCGCCGCGCCGAACCCGAACGAGGCGCCCATCCGCCGACGAAACGCGTCGGCGAGCGGAGCGTCGACGCCGGGCAGGAACAGGAGGAGCACGAGCCCGAGGATCAAGGTCGAGATCGTGTAACCGAACCACCAGACGTAGCGCCCGACCCAGCCGAGCCCCTCGAGGTCGTACCGGCCCGAGATCCCCTTGATCTCCCCCCGAACCGTCCCGCCCTCCTCGATCTGTGGGCGTTGTCGGCTGGCGATGTCGCCGTCCACCTGCGCGCCGGACCGGACGATCACGCGGCCGTTGAAGGCCACGACGTCGTCACCCACCGCCCCGCCGATCTCGACGTCGCCGTTGAAGACCACCACGCTCTCGGTGGCCGTGCCGTCGATCGTCGCGTCGCCGTTGAAGATCACCGCGGTTCCGACCGTGGCTCCCGGGGGAACGACCAGCTCGCCCGTCAGCACGACCTGATCGTCATCGCCGGGTGACATGCCATCGTCCTGCGCGAACGCCAAGGGCGCTGAGGCGATCCCGAGCATGCACGCGAGGAGCGCCACGGCGAGGAACGTACGGTGGGCCGGCCGAGCTCGATTCTCGCGCATGCCTTCGACCTCCGGCCGCTGGGTGTGGGAAGGACCTTACCCGTCAAGCGCCGAGGGATGCCACCGGGCACGTTGGACGCGGAGTTGTCGCCGGCGGTGGGCGAAATGGTACCGTGGTCCCGAGGGCAACGATCGCGGTTTTCCAGCTACGAGCAGTTCCCTCGCCCGGCTGCTACGGCCGGCGCCGTGAAGGGCAGCAACCAGGCCCCGACGGCGAAAGAAAGGAGGGATCGCACGTGGCAATCGGAACCGTGAAGTGGTTCAGCCCCGAGAAGGGCTTCGGCTTCATCACTCCGGACGACGGCACCGCCGACGTGTTCGTGCATTTCAGCGCGATCGCCGGTGAGGGTTTCCGCAATCTGGAGGAGAACCAGAAGGTCGAGTACGACGTGACCCAGGGCCAGAAGGGCCCGCAGGCCGCGAACGTTCGCGCCGTCTAGTTCGATCGAACGCCAAGAGGACCCGGCGCACCCGCGTCGGGTCCTCTGCGTTTGCGTCCCCGCAAGCTCGCGAGGACGCCGGCGCGAACTCATCCCTCGGCCTCACGCCTCGTGTCCGATCCCGCCGGCTCCGGCGCTCTCGGCTCGGAGGGCCCCGACCCCGAGGCATCCTGGGCCTCGGCGGCCTCGCCGTCCCCCTCGGGCTCGACGACGAGGAACTCGCTCTGCTCGGCGGGGCCGATCGGCGGACCGGGCTCGATGAGACCGGCCTCGCGATCCTTCTTCCTGCCCGCGCGGGCGACCCGGCGCTCTTCGCGAGCGGCGTGCTTGCGCGCGGTCACGTCCCGGCGCTTCCGCTTGCCCATGCTGTCGGGCATCTGTCCCTCCTGATCCGCTCTCGATGCCGCTCAGGTATCGCTCACAGGCGGCGCGTCCATGCCGCCCCGATGTCTGGCTACGACCCCTCGAGCGGTGGCCGCCGTGTCGGAGACGTGTGCACGAAGCAGGTCGCCGAGCGGTTGTACGTCGACAGCACCGTCTCACATCCGAGCGCGGCGCAACGCCGCCCCTTCTCCTCGCGCGCGACGGAACGCTTCCCGCGCTCGGGGGTTCCCAACAGGACGTCGCTGCTTCCTCGCGCCATCTCGCCTCCGTGTTCGTCGAACCACGATCCGTAGGCGAGAAGCGAGTCGGTCCGCAGGCGAGGCCCGTTCGATCGCTCGTCGAGGATCCCCGGGCGGCGCCCGAGATCCATAGCCTACTATCCGGAGGCGGTCGTGCGCTCCGGACGGTTCCGTGTCGCGCGAACGTGGCCAATCGCACGAGCGCGAGGGGTCGCACCGCGTCGATCCATGGAGGGACGGCACCGGTGCCCACGTACGAGGTGCGCGTCGACCGCACCATGCCCGCCTGATTCGGTGTGGTTACGCGTATCGCCGATCCTGAGAGACAATGACGTCGTGGCCGTCGCCTCCACCATGCTCGTGCTCGGGACCAAGGCACCCGACTTCGAGCTGCCCGACGTCGTGACCGGCGGGACGGTGAGCATCCGGGACTTCGACGACAAGCGGGCGCTGCTCGTCATGTTCATCTGCCGGCACTGCCCGTACGTGCGACACGTCCGCGGAGAGCTGGCGCGGCTGGGGCATGACTTCACCGTCTCCGAGCTCGCGATCGTTGCGATCAGCGCGAACGACCCCGCCGAGTACCCCGAGGACGCGCCCGAGAGCCTGGCGGAGGAGGCTCGCGAGGCCGGGTACGCCTTCCCCTATCTGTTCGACGAGACCCAGGAGGTCGCGAAGGCGTACACGGCGGCCTGCACGCCCGACTTCTTCCTGTTCGACTCGGACCGCGCGCTCGTGTACCGGGGCCAGCTGGACGACAGCCGGCCGAGGAACGGCCTGCCTGTCACCGGCGAGGACCTTCGCGCGGCGATCCGGGCGGTCCTGTCGGGCGAGCCCGTGTCCGATGACCAGCGCGCCAGCATCGGCTGCAGCATCAAGTGGCGCGCGGGCAACGAGCCCGCGTACGCCTGATCGGGCCGACCCGGCCTCAGCGGTCCTCGCCGCGGAGCGAGGCCAGCGCCGGCCGGCGCTGCGGATCCGCGTCCAACCAGCGCTCGAGCGCGTCGCGGGCCGCGGGCCATTCCACGTCGAGAAGCGAGAACCACGCGCTGTCGCGGCTCCGGCCCCTCACGATCATGTGCTTGCGAAACACGCCCTCGAACGTGAACCCGAGCCGGAGGGCCGCGGCGCGCGATCGCTCGTTGAGCGCGTCGCACTTCCACTCCACGCGACGATAGCCGAGCTCGTCGAACGCCTCCCGCAGCATCAGGTACGCGGCCTCGGTGTTCGCCTCCGTGCGCTGCGCCGACGGCGCGTACCAGATGTGACCGATCTCGAGCCGCCGATGCTCCGGCACGACGTTCATGAACGCAGCCATGCCGACGGGGCCGGCTCCGCGGGACACGACGGTCATGAACAGCGGGTCGCTCGACGCGGCGCACCCGTCGAGCCACGCGCGCATGGCGGCTCGATCGGCGAAGGGGTCGTACATGTAGGTCCACAGGCGATCCGCCTGCGCGCTCCCGTCGTGCGAGACGTCCCACAGGGTCTCCGCGTCCGCCTCGGGATCGAGCGGACGCACCTGCACGAACCGTCCCTCGAGCGCACGGCGTAGGGGCCGACGAGCCGGGCCGGGGTCCACGGGTTCGCCGACCGGGAGGTCGTCGTCCACGCCGACGAGTCTCGCACGTCGGTTGCGGGCGGATCGGCGGAGCCGGACGATGGTGTCACCGCGAGACGGAGGGGCGCCGATGGTCGCGATCCAGACGTACGAGGTCCTCAAGTTCTTCCACGTGCTCCTGGCGATCGTCGCCGTCGGGTTCAACGCGACCTACGCGGTCTGGCTCGCTCGAGCCGCGAAGGAACCCGAGCACGAGGCGTTCGCCCTTCGTGGCGTGAAGTTCCTCGACGATCGGATCGCGAACCCCGCGTACGCCCTGCTGCTCGTGACGGGCCTGTCGATGGTCTGGGTCGGCGACCTGGATCTGGCGCAGTTCTGGCTCCTGACGGCGCTGGCGCTGTACGTCGTCGCCGTGGGGCTCGGCCTGTTCGTCTACACCCCGACCCTGCGCGCCCAGATCTCGACGCTCGAGTCCTCCGGTGCCGGCTCGCCCGAGTTCCGGGCGCTCGCGAAGCGCGGGACGACGGTTGGGATCGTGCTCGCGGTCGACGTGATCGCCATCGTGTTCCTCATGGTCACCAAGCCGACCCTCTGACCGGTCTCGACTCGACGGGCTCCGTGGGGGACCATCGCGGAGCGATGGTGTCCCACGACGCGCTCCTGACCTCGGTGCCGGGGCCGGCGCTACGAGCGTTCGGCGAGCGCTTCCACGGCCGGCTGATCCTCCCCACGGACCGGGGGTACGACGAGGCGCGCTCGATCTGGAACGGCGCGATCGACCGAAGGCCGGGGCTCGTCGCGAGGTGCGCGGACGCATCGGACGTCCGGAGCTCGGTGCGGTTCGCGCGCGAGCACGACCTGCGGATGTCGGTACGGAGCGGCGGCCACGGCGTGGGTGGCCTCGCGCTCTGCGACGACGGCCTGGTCGTCGACCTGTCCGCGCTGAAGGGTGTCCGGGTCGACGAGGGGAACCGCCTCGCCGAGGTCGGGGCCGGCAACACCCTCGGCGAGCTCGATCGCGCCACGCAGACGTTGGGGCTCGCTGTTCCGGCCGGGATCGTGACGCATACGGGCGTCGCCGGTCTCACCCTCGGCGGCGGGATCGGGTGGCTGACCCGCAAGCACGGCCTGAGCGTCGACAACCTCGTGGGGGCTGACGTCGTCACGGCGGACGGGGAGTCGGTCGCCGCGAGCGAGGAC
The DNA here is from genome assembly GCA_036745475.1 of Actinomycetota bacterium. Classification (GTDB taxonomy): domain Bacteria; phylum Actinomycetota; class UBA4738; order UBA4738; family HRBIN12; genus DASSJM01. The sequence goes on from DAIOFZ010000060.1 coordinate 11,225, forward strand.
GACCACCCGGACCTGTTCTGGGGCCTCCGCGGCGGCGGCGGCAACTTCGGCGTGGTCACGTCGTTCCGGTTCCGAGCGCACCCAGTCGGGCCGACGGTCCTCGCGGGACCGATGATCTTCCCGCTCGAGCGCGGTCCCGAGGTCATGGAGACGTATCGTGGGTGGGCGGCCGACGCTCCCGAGGAGCTCACGACGCTTCTGAACATCCGCCGAGCGCCGGCGGCACCGTGGCTCCCCGAGCCGCTGCACGGCGTGCCGGTCTGGTTGGTGGTCGCCTGCTGGTGCGGTCCGATCGAGGCCGGGGAGGCCGTGAGCGCGCCGATCAAGGCCCTCGGGCCCATGCTCGACCTCTGCGCCCCGAAGCCCTTCGCCGAGCACCAGGCGATGTTCGACGGTGCGGTCACGCCGGGGTGGCACTACTACTGGAAGTCCGTCGAGCTGGACGAGCTGACCGGGCCCGCGGTCGCCGCGATCGTCGACCACACCGAGCGGATCACCTCGCCGCGCTCGTACGCGGTCGCGTTCCAGCTCGGCGGCGCGATGTCGCGCGTCGGGGAGATGGACACGGCGTACGCCGGGCGATCGCCGGCGTTCGACGTGAACATCAACGGCGTGTGGCTCCCTGAGGAGACCGACGGCGCACCTGAGCACGTGGCGTGGACTCGGTCGCTGTTCGGGGAGCTCGAGCCGATGGCGCGCGGCGTCTATGTGAACTTCCTCGGCGACGAGGGCGCCGACCGCGTCCGGGCGGCGTACGGCGCCGAGAAGTACGAACGGCTGGCCGAGCTCAAGGCACGCTGGGACCCGACCAACCTCTTCCGCTTCAACCAGAACATCGCGCCGGCAAGCTGAGGGCAACGGGTACGGGGCGAGCGGCCTCCCGGACCAGCCGATACGCTCTCAGGCACCGCCTAGGGAGGGCCCGAGACGCCTTCAAGGCATCATCGGGAGGGCCGATACCCCAAGAGATGACGGGCGACCAAACCCCGACGGGTCTGGAAGGTGGATCCGTGGGCGCCGACGCCTCCCGCCACGACCCGGCGGAGACCGAGCTGCTCAAGGAGCGCCTCCGAGTCCTCGAGGAGCTCCGGGCCAGCGAGGAACGCTTCCGGACGTTGCTCTCCAACATCCCCG
>DAIOFZ010000061.1:0-12340 GCA_036745475.1 Actinomycetota bacterium
GGTCGGTTTCGGAGCCATCGATATCCGAAGGGACAGCGGCTTCGAGGCAACCAACTACCTGATCGACCTGGGGGTGAAGTACCTGACCGTGGATTCATCTCCCCTCACGGACTGTTTCCGCCTGAGATTCAAGTACGGCACCTTGACCGGGCTGAAGCAGTCCCTCGCGAAGGGCCGTCGCCGACAGCCTGAAACGCCTCGGTACGCGAGCGAGCCCGCCGGGGAGCCACCGACACAGCCGCCAAGCCATCAGAGCATGGCGTTTCGTTTGGGCAGGCACATCGGACGTTGGTTTCGGTAGCCCTGCCGGGAGTGGCATCCGTCGGCTGGTCTCGTTTCGACCTTCTCGCTCAACCCTTCGCAGGGACGGAGGCAGCCATGGTCGACAAGGAAGACATCGAGCTCGTCCGTACGGGGTACAACGCGTTCGTCGCGGGCGACATGGAGTGGCTGAATGAACACCTCCACGCGAACGTCGTGTGGCACGCGGCCGGGAGAAGCTCGCTGGCCGGCGACTACCGCGGGCGGGAGGAGGTCCTCGCGTCCTTCGCGAACAGCGTCCAGATCGCCATGCCCGAGTTCGAGATCCACGACGTCGCCGCGGGCGAGGACCATGTCGTCACGGTGCTCGACGTGACGTGGCGACGACCGGACGGCGGGACGTTCGAGGGCAAGGGCGGTGCAGGTCCTTCCACGTCGACGGTGGCAAGGTCCTGGAGTCGTGGTTCGTCCCAGAGGACCAGGCCGGCCTCGATGCGTTCCTCGAGGGCGCGTCCGCCTAGCATTCGCGACAAGCGGCTCACTCGCGCCTTCGTCGACACGGACCGGCGAGTTGATGCGAGGCAGCCGGCTTCGAGGCATATCAGTCCATCGCTCCTGACGGCCGCTCTGCGGCGGCCCTCGCGGTCGCTCGATCTGGTTCCTGGACCTCGGAGTCGGCAACGGGAGTCCTTCCACGCCACCCTCGCCCGATGACGAACATCGCCGTTGCGGCTCCGAGGATCGCGAAGCTCCCTTGCACGGCGAAGGTGAGGTGCAATGCCGAGGTCGCGATGCGGGCGGGTTCGATGCTGGAGGCGGTCATCGTTCCACCGAGCGCCGTCACACCTGCCGCGTGGCCACGATAGGAGCGGCCAATTGCAGGAGCGACGACGAAACCTCAGGATGGGCAAGTGAACAGGCCGAAGACCCGGTACGCAAAGACCGCGGACGGCGTTCATGTTGCTTATCAGGTATTCGGCGACGGGGGCAACGACCTCGTCATCCATCTTCCGTGGCTCTCCAACGTCGATGCAGTCTGGGATTTGCCCGATTGGGCGGCCGTCTTTCGTTCCTTCGGCGGGTATGCGCGAGTGATCCTTTTCGATCGCCGTGGCCTCGGGGTGTCGGACCGCCCGACGTCGCCGGACGTGATGGCGGTCGAAAAGGGCATGGACGACGTGCTGGCCGTCTTGGACGAAGTCGGCTCCGAGCGTGCCGCGCTGCTCGGATACGAATCAGGCGGAACCGTCATGCTCCTGTTTGCTGCCTCCTATCCCGAACGAGTGTCCGCCTTAGCCCTGTTCTCGCCACTCGTCTTCTACTGGAAGACGCCCGACTTTCCGTGGGGATACACGCAGGAAGAGGCTGCGGAATGGCGGAACCGGATCGAGTCCGGCTGGGGGACCGAGGAGTTCTGGCGCTGGAACGCGGAGGGGATGGGTCAGACCGACGCCAGCGATGAGCAGATCGAGAGGTACGCACGCTTCACGCGCCTATGCCTAAGCCCGCAGGCCGCTCTCGCGATCGAGGAGGTGGAGCGGGACGTCGACGTCCGCGCCATCTTGCCGCAGATCCAGGTGCCAACTCTGGTGATGGCTACCCGAGGCGACATCGAGCGAGGCGACTGGGGAGCCGGGCCGTGGGTCGCCGAGCAGATTCCGGGAGCTCGGTTCGTAGAAATCCCCGATAACGAGCACTTTCCAGTGCGTCCCGATGTGTATCGAGACTTCGAGCTCTTCCTGTCGCAGATCCGGGAAGAGGAGAGGATCTTCGACCGAGTGCTCGCCACGGTTATGGTCACCGATATCGTGGGTTCGACCGAGCGCGCCTTCCAAATGGGCGATCGGGCCTGGAAGCAACTCCTCGCCACTCACCATCACCGAGTCCGAGGACTCCTTGCGCGGTACCGTGGCCGCGAGGTCGACACCGCGGGGGACGGGTTCCTTGCCACCTTCGACGGACCGGCGCGAGCCATCCGATGCGCCCTGGCAATCGCCCAGGCGATGCGAGACCTCCGCCTTGAACTTCGGATTGGGTTGCACACCGGGGAGATAGAGCTTGAAGGGGACGAGATCCGGGGCATCGCCGTCCACATCGGGGCACGCGTGGCATCCCAGGCGGGAGCCGGCGATCTGCTCGTCACGAGCACGGTGAAGGACCTCGTCGCCGGCGCCGGACTCACCTTCGAGGACCGTGGAGAGCACGAACTGAAGGGCGTCCCAGATCGTTGGCGGCTGTATCAGGTGGTGAGCGAATCACGCTTCGAGGAATCCATTCAGAGCGGGCGTGGGGTCGAGGCTGAAGAATAGGAAGCCAAGAAATCTGGTCTGCACCCTGCGGACACCTGCGGACACAGGATTGTTCACGGGCCAAGGTCGATGTCCAAACGATTCGTGTTGCCCGGAATGTCCACGGTGATGGTGTTCACGGACATCTACCTGCAGGTTCCCTTGGTGGAGGTGAGGGGACTCGAACCCCTGACCCCTGCCGTGCGAAGGCAGTGCTCTACCGGACTGAGCTACACCCCCGGAACCGCGCCAGGGTAACAGAGGGTCTCGCGCCGACCGGTCAGCCCTCCGAGGGCGGCAGCGGCGCCGGCGGCGCAGGCGAGGGCGGCGCGGCCGGCCCTTGACCGGCGGACGGGGCCGGATCGCCCGCGGCTCCCGGCGCCAAACGCGGGCCAACGATCCGGTCGGCCAGGAGATCGCCCATCGCCTTGGGCTCGGGACGCCAGAACGCGTGGAAGTTCATCCGGAGGTTCTGCTTGGTCGGGCTCGAGATCTTCCCCCAGTTCCACAGCATGTTGTCGGTTTGCAGGGCGCTGATCGTGATCGAGTCCCGCGGGTCGGACCACGCCAACCCCTCGGGACGCGAGCTCCAGAAGGAGGCGTTCATGAAGATCAGGCGCCGGTCGGTGAGCGCGACGTAGTAGTAGCGCACGCCGAAGAGCAGGAACCCGGCGAGTCCAAGCATGCCCTGGGCCACAGGGGTTCGGCCCCGAGACCCCGTAGGCGCCGCCGAGCACCCGCTCGCCCGGCTCGAGCACCGCCGGGAGCGCATCGTCGAACTGCTGCTTGATCGTCTCCTTGCGAACGGCCACGTTCAGTCCCCCTTCCCCAGCACCTCGCGGGCGTGCCGGTCCAGCGCGTCGTGCAGGTCTTGCGAGACGCGCGCAACCGCGAGGTCGCCCCGTGTCTTCTCGATCAAGCTCCGCGCGACGTCGGTCGAGCGTCGGAGATTCCCCGTGATCGCATCCGGGTAGTCCATCGTCACGAGGACCGAGTACAGGTCCTCCATCGCCGCCAGAACCGCATCGCCGTCGTCGACGCGCCCGGCGCGCAACAGGTCGAGGACCCGACGGCGCGCCTCGCCGATCGCCTCGGCCATCCCGTTCAGGTACGGCGCGTCCTCGACACCGATCGCGTCGGGCGTCGGGACCCCCCTCCCGCCGTCCACGATCACCTCGGTGAGCCGCGCCTCCGCGTACTCCTTCTGCGCGTCCTGCAGGTAGCCGGCGAACCGGATGTCCGGATGCTCGGCGACCGCGGCCAGTCCCTCGTCGATCGCCGCCCTCGCCTCGTCCATTAGCCTCTGCGCGAGCTCGAACTCGCCGCGATGGATCGCGCGGATCGCGTTCGCGCAGGAGCGGATCGCTCGACGGGATGCCGGGAGGGCGCGCTCGCGAGCCCGCACGCGCGCGTCGAAGCGCCGTCGGAGATCCTCGGAGACGCCGTCCAGATCCACGGGACAGCGTTCAGACGCGAGCCGCGTCGACCTCGCCCGCGGGCCTGACGACGATGTTCACGAGGTCGTCGCCGAGCGCGGGCAGGCCGTTGAACGACCGGCGCGCCGTGCGGTTGGAGGCGTCGGCCGCGTACCGCTGCCGAGCCGGGCGCGGACGCGAGAGTGCTGTCGCCGCGGTCTCGCGCGGACGAGCGGGGTCATGCGCGTCGGCCCGCGCCTTCATCGTGAGCAGCGCCCACAGGTAGCCGACGAGCAGCACGAGCAGCGTCGCGGTCGCGTACCACATCGCGCGCAGCGGCGGGACGAGACCGATCAGGGCGGTGAGCACCAGGCTCTCGATCAGCACCATGAGCACGCGGCGTCGGCGTTCGCGCGCCCTCGCCTGTGCACGCGCGCGCAGGCCGATGAACGTCGTCCCCTTTCGGGGCGTGACGATCCACCGGCCCGGCGATTCGGTCTCCGCCAGCATGTCCATGTTCCGCTCGAAGTCCTTCATGCTCATGTCCGCCTTGCTTGGGGGGCTCGCCCACGACGGGACAAGGAACGCGGCCCACAGGAGGACCAGCGCGGCGAGCAACAGCCAACCCACCTATCTAACCCCCGTGTGTTCGGATCCCCGGTCCGGCACAAGATGTTGGGCTGGTTCTGCAACCTAGCACCGAGGTTAGGGGTGTACAAACACCCCCCGCAAGTTGCTCCGAAGGTCATCGCATCGACATCCGATCCCGCGACCGTGTGGCGAGCGACTCACTCGGCGGAGTAGTGACCGCTCTTGCCGCCCCGCTTCTCGAGCAGACGCAGACCATCGATGCGCGCCGCGCGATCGAACGCCTTCGCCGTGTCGTAGAGGCTGAGCGCCGCCACCGCGGCCGCGGTGAGCGCCTCCATCTCGACGCCGGTGCGATCGTGCGCCCGCACGGTGGTGCGAACGCGGATCGTCCCGCGCGCCTCGTCGGCCTCGACGAGCACCTCCGCCCCGGTCACCGCGATCGGATGGCAGAACGGCAACAGGTCGGGGGTCCGCTTGACCCCCATCACGCCGGCGATCCGAGCTGCCTCGAGCGGGTTCCCCTTCGGCGTGCCCGCGACCAGTTGCGCGCAGGCCTCGCGCGTCATCGAAACGATGCACTCGGCGACCGCCTCGCGGTCGGTGGCTCGCTTGCCTCCGACCTCGACGATGCGCGCCACGGCCTCTCGCTCCGTCGACATCTAGTCCTCCATCGAACGGAACAGGAAGACCTTCACCTGGCTCCCTGCACGCGCGGTCTGGGTCCCCGCCGGGACGATCGCGAGGCCGTTCGCCTTCGCGACGGTGGCGATCAGGTTCGAGCCACGGCCGCCGGTCGGCGTGGCCACCCAGCCGTCCTTGGTCCGGCGAACGCGCACGCGGGCGAACTGCGTCTTGCCGATCGGCCCGGAAACGTCCTCCTCGAGCTTGGCGGGCACCTCGGGCCGGAAGAGCTGCCGGCGGCCCATCATCTTCATGAGCGCCGGACGGATGAAGGTCTCGAAGCTGACGAACACGCTCACCGGATTGCCCGGCAGGCCGAAGTAGGGCTTGCCCTCGATCTCGCCGAACCCCTGGGGCATCCCCGGCTGCATCGCGACCCGGTAGAAATCGACCTCGCCACGGCGGAAGAACGCGGCCTTCACGACGTCCCGCTCCCCGACGGACACCCCGCCCGAGGAGATGAACGCGTCGGCCTGCGTGAGGTGCGAGAACACGACCTCCTTGAACGCGTCGACGTCGTCACGGACGATGCCGGCGATCGTCGGTACCGCACCGGCCTCGCGCAGCGCCGCGAACAGCGTGTAGGCGTTCGAGTCACGGACCTGACCGTAGTCGGGGCTCCGGGACGGCGGGATCAGCTCGTCCCCGGTCGAGAGCACGACGACACGCGGGCGTGGATGCACAAGGGGATGCGCGAAGCCGGCGGTCGCGAGCAGCCCCAGCTCGGGCGCCTGGAGGCGGCGCCCCGCCTGCACGAGCGTCTCGCCGGCGCGAACGTCCTCGCCGCTGGGACGGATGTGCTTTCCCCCGATCGACGGGGCGAGGACGCGAACGCTGCCGCCCGCGACCTCGCAGGTCTCGATCGGCGCGATCGTGTCGGCGCCCGCCGGGACGGGCGCGCCGGTCGCGATCGAGAACGCCTCGCCGCCGCCCACCGTGCCCTCGGGTCGCTCCCCGATCATGGCGCGACCGACGACGCGGAGCTCGACCGGTGCGGTCGTCGTCGCCAACGCGATCTCCGAGGAGCGCACCGCGAACCCGTCCATCGCCGAGGACGCGAAGTCGGGGATGTCGCGCTCGGCGACGAGGCTCTCGGCCAGCACGCAGCCGTAGGCCTCGGTCAGCGGTAGCGCAAGCGGTTGGAGCGGCTTGATCGCCGATAGAACGCGTTCGCGGGCCTCGTCGACCGGCACGAGCCCCTCGCCGCTGTCGTGATCGTGGACGTGACCGAGCGTCGCCATCCGGGCCAGTCTATCGGCGGGCCCCCAAAGGCCAGATCAAGCCGCCGGGTTCAGATCAGCTTCTTGCGCTCGACGAAGGCGGCGAGCCAGTCCCGGAAGTCCTTGCCGATGTCCTCCCGGCCGATCGCGAGCTCGATCGTGGCCTTCAGGTAGTCGAGCTTGTTGCCGACATCGAAGCGCCCGCCCTCGAACACGTAGGCGTAGACGGCCTGCTCCTGGGCGAGCAGGTTGATCGCGTCGGTGAGCTGCAGCTCGCCACCGACGCCCGGCTGCGTCCGACGCAGGCAATCGAAGATCTCGGGCGTCAGGAGGTATCGGCCGATGGCGGCCAGGTTCGACGGCGCGTCCTCGGGCGCGGGCTTCTCGACGATCGAGCGCACGCGTGCCAGGTGTTCGTTCTCCACGAGCTCGGGCTCGATGCAGCCGTAGAGCGAGATCTCGTCCCGGCTCACCTCCATCGCACCGAGCACGCTCCGCCCGTACTTCTCGTGCACGCCGAGCATCTCCTGCAGCAGGCGCGTCTGCTCCACGATCAGGTCGTCGCCGAGGAGCACCGCGAACGACTCGCCGCCGACGTGGTCCTCGGCGGCCGCGACGGCGTGGCCGAGCCCGAGGGGGTCCCGCTGGCGGATGTAGTGGATCGATGCCATGTCCGAGATCTCGCGGACCTCCTTCAGCTCGTCGAACTTGCCCTTGGCCTCCAGGAAGTGTTCGAGCTCGAAGGACCGGTCGAAGTGGTCCACGATGGCGTGCTTGCCACGGCCGATGATGATGATGATGTCGGTCAGGCCGGCGCGAACTGCCTCCTCCACCACGTACTGGATCGCCGGCTTGTCCAGGAGCGGCAGCATCTCCTTGGGCTGGGCCTTGGTCGCCGGAAGGAACCGGGTTCCGAGCCCGGCCGCCGGGATGACGGCTTTTCGGACCTTCGCCATCGCGCCTCCGTTGCGGGGAGCCGGAGTCTACCCGTCCGGGGCAACCCGCCGTCCACGACGGCGTGCCCGGCGTCCCCAGATACACTTTCCTCATGCCCACCTACGAGTACGAGTGCACTGTCTGCGGTCAGCACATCGAGGTCTTCCAGCGCTTCTCCGAGGATCCGCTCACGACCTGCGGTGTGTGCGGAGGCAAGCTGAGGAAGGTCTTCCACCCGGCCGGCATCGTGTTCAAGGGCTCGGGGTTCTACGCGACCGACAGCCGCGCCAAGGCCTCGTCCGGCGCCGCGTCGACGAAGGACTCGGACGGCGGGTCGTCGTCGTCCGGTGCGCCCTCGTCCTCGGACTCTTCCTCGCGCGCTGGCTCGGACCGTGGGGGCGGCTCCACCTCCAAGGACGGTGGGTCGTCCTCGAAGGGCACGAACGAAGCCAAGGCATCGACGACCGGGAGCAAGAAGGAAGACTCGTCGTCGTGAACGGAGCGGCCGCCGAAGCGCAGATAGGGGTGTTCGGCGGCTCGGGCCTCTACTCGCTCCTGGACGAGGCAGAGACCGTCGAGGTCGACACCCCTTACGGCGAGCCGTCGGCGCCTCCGGTCGTCGGGTCGATCGGGCCCTACCGGGTGGCCTTCATCCCGCGGCACGGCGTCAAACACCAGTTCCCACCGCACGCGATCAACTACCGCGCCAACCTGTGGGCCATGAAGGAGCTCGGCGTGCAGCGGATCGTCGGGCCGTGCTCGGCGGGGTCGCTACAGACGGGCGTGAGGATCGGGGACTTCGTAGTGTGCGACCAGATCGTCGATCGTACGCGTTCGCGCCCGCACACCTTCTACGACGGCCCCGTCACCACGCACATCTCGTTCGCCGACCCGTACTGCGCGACGATGCGGCCGATCATCGTGAGCAAGACGCGCGAGCTCGGCATCGGCGTGCACGACGGCGGGACGATGGTCGTGATCGAGGGTCCCCGGTTCTCGACGCGTGCCGAGTCCGCCTGGTTCAACTCGGAGGGCTGGCAGACGATCAACATGACCGGCTACCCGGAGGGTCTGCTCGCCCGTGAGCTCGAGATCTGCTACGCCAACGTCTCGCTGATCACCGACTACGACGTCGGGGTGCTCGGCGTGCCGCCCGTCACCCACGAGGAGGTCGTCCGTGCGTTCGGACGGAACAACGTTCACCTGCGAGAGTTGCTGTTCAGCGTGATCCCGGCGTTGCCCGCCAAACGCGACTGCGAATGCGCCACGGCGCTCGCGAACGCTCGGTTCGAGGTGGAGTGACATGGACGAGAAGGTCCTGGTGACGATCGAGCTGCGGTTCACGACCGACGACGATCCCGGGGCGCTCGGCGAGCGGATCCGCGAGGCGACCTCGTTGATCGTCGGGAGGCAGGCGCTGGAGGACTTCCGTGTCCGCGCACTGCCGCTCACCCCGCCGAAGAGGCCTCGCCCAGGCTGATGCAACAGGTCCGCCACGGTGTGACCTGGTTCACGGCGCGACGCCGCTCCATCGCATAGCCTCCGAACCCCGCTCCCGGACAGGAGGCCGGCGTGTTCCTGCGACGGTGGTCGATCCGCTCCAAGATGATGGCGCTCCTCGCCGTGGTGGCGGGAGCCGGCTCGTTCACCCTCGTCCGCGGCTACGCGGCGGAGCTCGAGGCGCTCCGCCCGGTCGCCGGCAACGACGTTCCGGTCGTGGTCGCGGAGCGAGACATCCAGCGTGGGTCCGTGATCGACGAGGGGTCGGTCCGTCTGCAACCGATGCCGTCCGCGTACGCACCGCCCGGGGCCCTCCGCTCGGTCGCGACCGCGGTGGGGAGGACGCTCGGCTCCGATCTGGCCGAGGGTGAGGCCGTGACCCGGACGCGGGTCGGCGGCGCGGGCGGGCCGGTTGCCTCGCTCGTCGCGGGGGGCCTCCGCGCGTTCGTGGTGGGTTCGGGTCTGCCATCCGGCGTGCTCGAACCCGGCGACCGCGTCGACGTGATCGCGACGTTCGGTGGACCGCACCCGTACACCGACACGCTCGGCAGCGGGCTCCAGATCCTGTCGATCGTCGAGCAGGACGCGGGGACATTCCAGGCCGGCGGCGCCACCGGCCCGTCCCTCGTCCTGCTCGTCAGCCCGGAGACCGCCGAACAGCTTGCGCGCGCGACGGCGTTCGGACAGCTCACCGTGACGATCGCGCCGGTCGACCCCGTCTGAGGATCGGCGAGATTCGCGTCCGGCGCGGCTAGGATTGCCGCGTCCACCTCCGCGACACCGAGGAGACCACCCCTGACCATCCTGCAGGCGATCGTGCTCGGCGTCACCCAGGGCGTAACCGAGTTCGCGCCGATCTCCAGCTCGGGGCACCTGATCATCGTGCCGTGGCTGTTCGACTGGCCGATCCTGACCCATCCGAGCCTGAACAAGACCTTCGACGTCGCGTTGCACCTCGGGACGCTCGTCGGCGCGCTCGTGTACTTCCGGCACGACGTCGCCCGCTACGCGGGCGGATGGTTCCGCTCGATCTCGGCCCGCGGGATCGGGACGACCGACGAACGCCTGGCCTGGGCCCTCGTGGTTGGGACGATCCCGGCCGTCGTCATCGGGGCCACGCTCGAGAGCTTCATCGAGGACGAGCTCGGGCAGCCGTGGCTGATCGCCGTGATGCTCGTGGTGTTCGGCGCGGTGCTGTATGCGGTGGACCGGATCGCCTCGTCCCGCCGGAACCTGGACGATCTCGGCGTCCGCGACGGGCTCGTGCTCGGCGTCGCCCAGGCCCTCGCGCTGCAGCCGGGCGTGTCGCGTTCAGGGGTCACGATGACGGCGGCCCGCGTGCTCACGTTCGACCGCGAGACCGCCGCCCGGTTCTCGTTCCTGCTCTCGCTGCCGGTGATCGCGGGGGCCGTGCTCTACAAGGGCCTGGACCTGGCGTCCGACGGGATCCCGCCCGGGATGGGTGGTCCGTTCGTCGCGGGCATCGCCGCCTCCGCCGTGAGCGGCTTCCTGGTGATCGCGTTCCTGCTGCGCTACCTACGCGTCCACGACTTCGCGTTGTTCCTGTGGATCCGGGTCGCGGTGGCGGCGCTGATCCTCCTGGTGATCGCGACCGGGGCGCGTCCGGCCACGATCTGAGCTCGCGTTCGTGTTCGGACGAACGGGTCGGGTGACCGGGAGCCGCCCACGAAGCGAACCGTTGTTCATCGGTGCGTAAGGGATCGATGTGTTCTCGTGCCTCATGCTGAGTGAGTGACCGCCAGGGATCCGTCATCCGACCCTCGGGAGACCGATCCGACCGCGGCCGGGGGTCGGGCCCCCGATCCCTCCGCCCGGCGACGGCGAGGCCTGGCGGTGGGTACCGGCTCGCTGGTGGGGCTGATCGTGGGCGGGGTGGCGATGGGGACGGCCCTGCTGGTCGCCGGGATCGTGAACCCGGGAGCGTTCCCCGTCCTGACCGTCGGCCAGAGCGTGATCGACGCCACGCCGGAGTGGCTGAAGGGCGCCGCGATCCGTACGTTCGGACCGAGCGACAAGTCCGTCCTGCTCGCAGGGATCGGCGTCGTCCTCGCCCTCGCCGCGATCGCCCTCGGGATCGCCTCCCTGTACCGCCTGTGGGTGGGCGTGGTCGGGCTGGCGGCGTTCGGCGCGATCGGGGTGGCCGCGGCGCTCGCGAGGCCCGTGGCCATGCCCAGGGACCTCCTGCCCGCGATCGCCGCGACCGCCGTTGGTCTGCTCACCCTCGTGGCGATCCGGAGCTGCGTGAGGTTCTCCGCGACGGGGGCGGCGACCCGGGGATTCGACGGCGAGCCTCCCCGCATGATCGATCGTCGGCGGTTCCTGCTGATCGCCACGGCCGGCTTCGGGGGTGCCCTCGCCGCCGGCGGTGCCGGGAACTTCTTCCCGCGCCGGTTCCGTGCAGATGCATCGAGGGCTGCGGTCGGCATGCCGACCCCGGCGAGTCGCGCGGCGGCGATCGACGGCGCCGATCTTCACGTGCCGGGACTGCCGCCGTTCATCACCCCCAGCGAGCGCTTCTACCGGGTCGACACCGCCCTGTTCGCTCCCGCGGTGACGGCCGAGGACTGGTCCCTTCGCATCCACGGGATGGTGGGGCGGGAGATCACGCTCGACTACGAACACCTCCTGTCGCGTGCCCTCATCGAGCGAGACATCACGCTGACGTGTGTCTCCAACGTCGTCGGGGGTCCGTACATCGGCAACGCGCGCTGGATCGGGGCACCCCTTCGAGAGCTGCTCACCGAGGCGGGACCGTTGCCAGGCGCGGACCAGATCGTGAGCCGCTCGGTCGACGGGTTCACGATCGGCACGCCGACGACAGTCGCGATGGACGGTCGGGACGCGATCCCTCGCGGTCGCGATGAACGGCGAACCGCTGCCCATCGTTCACGGTTTTCCGGTCCGCATGATCGTGCCCGGTCTGTACGGGTACGTCTCCGGGACCAAGTGGATCGTCGACATCGAGCTCACGAGGTTCGACGCCTACGACCCGTACTGGGTGCAGCGCGGCTGGGCCGAGCAGGCGCCGATCAAGACGATGTCGAGGATCGACACGCCATCGCCGAACCGGCAGCTGCGCGCCGGGGAGATCCCGATCGCCGGCGTCGCATGGGCGCAAGACGTGGGGATCGACCGCGTCGACGTGGCCATCGACGACGGTCCGTGGCTGATGGCAGAGCTCACCGCCGAGGACACCATCGATACCTGGCGCCAATGGTTGTACCGGTGGGAGGCGACATCGGCTGAGCACCTCCTGCGGGTTCGGGCGATCGACCGGACCGGCGCCTCCCAGACACCGGTTCGTACCGACCCGCTCCCGGACGGGGCCACCGGACACCACACCATCGCCGTGGTCGTCCGATGAACACGGGGCGGATCAGACGCCGGCGAGCGTCATCTCGCCGAGGAGCATGTGCGGCACCCCGAT
>DAIOFZ010000062.1:0-12290 GCA_036745475.1 Actinomycetota bacterium
CACCGCGCGGGTCCGGAGGATCGGTTCGCGAGCGCGTGGGCCTGTCCCAGCGGGACCAGCGCGTAGTCGCCCGGCACGAGCAGGACCCCCGCCTCCGTCGTGGAGAGGACGACCTCCCCGTCCAGGACGAACAGGCTCTCCTCGTACGAGTGGACGTGCCAGTCGATACTCCCACCCGGGTCCATCTCGCCGATCCCGAACCCCGTGGAGACCGCACCTGCCGGCTCGTCCACGATCGTCCATCGGCGGAACCCGTCGACGTGCCCTTCGAGCGCCGCGGGCACGCCCCACGCCGCGTCGCTCCCCGTCCGGACCAGATACCTCGGGCTCACGCCTGCTCCTCTCGACTCGACGCGGCGTCCACGACGGATCGCCGCTCAGTCCATCGTGGCGCTGACCCGCTGGGCGATCGCGGCCGCCGACGGGATCGCGAGGTCCTCGAGCGCGTCCGCGGCGGGCAGCGGGATGTGGGGTGTCGTGATCCGCACGATCGGGCCGTCGAGGTCGAAGAAGCGGTCCTCCGCCACGATCGAGGCCACCTCGGCGCCCCAGCCACACAGCCTTGGGCTCTCCTCGACGGTCACGAACCGTCCCGTCTTGCCGACCGACTCCAAGATCGTGGTCGCGTCGAGCGGGACCAGCGAGCGCACGTCGATGACCTCGGCGTCGATGCCGTCGCCCGCGAGCGACTCGGCCGCCTCCGCGGACCTCGGGACCATCGCGCCGAGCGCCGCGATCGTCACGTCGGACCCCCGTCGAAGCACCCGCGCCGAACCGAGCCGGTCGACGACCTCGCCGTCGGGCACCTCGCCCTTGCTCGCATACAGCACCTTCGGCTCCACGACGATCACGGGATCGGGATCTCGGACGGCCGCCGCGAAGAGCCCGATCATGTCGGCCGGGTTCGAAGGCACGACGACCTTCAGCCCCGGGATCGCCATCGCCCACCCCTCGACGCTCTGCGAATGCTGCGCGCCGAACCGGACGCCGCCACCGTTCGCGGTCCGGATGACGAGTGGCAGCGCTACCTGTCCGTTCGTCATGTACCGCGTCTTCGCGATCTGGTTCGCGATCAGATCCCAGCACACCGCGAAGAAGTCGCTGAACATCAGCTCTGCAACCGGGCGGAGCCCGTTCATCGCCGCGCCCATGATCGCGCCGATGATCGCCTGCTCCGAGATCGGCGTGTCGCGGACGCGTTTGGGGCCGAACCGTTCGAGCAGGCCCTCGGTCGTCTTGAAGACGCCGCCCGCCGCCGCGACGTCCTCACCGATGAAGTACACGCTCGGGTCGCGCTCCATCTCCTGGCCGATCGCCCGGCTGACCGCCTCCCGATAGGTCAGCTCCGCCACGCGGACCCCCCGTCGGCCCACAGCTCGGTGCCGAGCGCCTCGGGGTCGGGGTACGGCCCGGCCTTCGCCTCCTCGGTCGCCCGATCGACGAGTTCAAGTGTCTCCCGCTCCACTCGATCGATCGCGCCGGGCTCGACACCGGATGCGAGCAGCCGGTCGCGATAGGCGGGGATCGGGTCGCGCGCGAGCCAGGCCTCGACCTCGTCGGCCGGACGGTACTTGGCCGGATCGGCGCGCGAATGCCCACCGTGCCGGTACGTCTTGGCCTCCACCAGCGCGGGGCCGCCGCCCTCTCGGGCCCGCTCGACCAGACCCGTCGCGGTCTGGTACACGGCGTCGACGTCGTTCCCGTCGACGACGACGGGCTCGAGCCCGTACGCGCTCGCCCGGTCGGCGGCGGGGTTGGCGACGGCCGTCACGTCCCCGATCGCCGTGTACTCCATGTAGAGGTTGTTCTCGCAGACGTACACGACCGGGAGCCGCCAGACGACGGCGAGGTTCAGCGCCTCGTGGAAGGCGCCGATGTTCGTCGTCCCGTCCCCGAAGAAGCACACGACGACCTGACCGGTCTCTCGCTCCTGGGCCGCCCAGGCCGCGCCGGCCGCGATCGGCATGTGCGCCCCGACGATCGCGTACGAACCCATCGCGCCGTGGGCGACGTCGGTCAGATGCATCGACCCGCCCTTGCCGCCGCAGATCCCGTTGGCCCGGCCCATGAGCTCCGCCATCAGCGCGCCCATCGGCGCGCCGCGCAGGAGCGTATGCACGTGCCCGCGGTAGGTGCAGTAGACGAGGTCGTCGGGCCGGAGCGCCGCCGCGAACCCGGCCGCGACCGCCTCCTGCCCCAGCGCGAGGTGCGACGTGCCCTTGATCAGGCCCTCGAGGAACAGGTCCTGCGCCCGCTTCTCGAACAGGCGTGCCTCCTGCATCATCCGATACATCCCGAGGCGAACCTGCTCGTCGGCAACCGGTTCCGTGGTGGTGGTCACTCGCACCCTTCCGGATCAGTACTCGTTGGCGACCATCAGCTCCTCGCACGGGAAGAGCGTGATGATCTTGGGCCCCTCGGCCGTCACGACGACCTCCTCCTCGATCCGCGCCGCCGATCGTCCGTCGGTGGCCGGACAGTAGGTCTCGAGCGCGAAGAGCATGCCCTCCTTGAGCTCGATCGGCTCGTCGAACGAGTTCAGGCGGCTGATGATCGGTCGCTCGTGCAGGCCCACGCCGACGCCGTGGCCGAACTGCAGGCCGAACGCGTCGAACTCGTCCTGGAACCCGAACTCCTCGGCCTTGGGCCACACCGCGGCGAGCTGATCGGTGGTGTTCCCCGGCTTCACGAGGTCGATCGCGGCGTCCATCCATTCTCGCGACCGCGAGAAGGCGTCCCGTTGTGCCTGCGTCGCGCGCCCGACGACGAAGGTGCGGTAGTAGCAGGTCCGATAGCCGTTGTTCACGTGGATGATGTCGAAGTACGCCTGATCGCCGGGACGGATCAGCCGGTCGGAGAAGACGTGCGGGTGCGGGCTGCACCGCTCGCCCGCGATCGAGTTGACGGCCTCGACGAACTCGGAGCCCATCTCGAACAGGCGCGCATGCGCGAGCCCCACGACCTGGCTCTCGCGGACGCCCGGCTTGAGGAACTCGAAGATGTCCTGGTACACGCCGTCGACCATCGCGCAGGCCTGGGTGAGCAGCGTGATCTCGTCCGGGCTCTTGATCTCGCGGGCCAGCATCATCACCTGCTGTCCGTCGCGGACGTCGATCCCGGCGCCCTGGAGCTCGAGGAAGACCGACGTCTCGGCCAGGTCGACGCCGAGCGGCATGTCGGCGACGCCGTCCTCCTTGAGCACCGAACGGAGCTCCTCGGCGGCCCGGCGCTGGAGCCCGACGATCGGTGAGATCGCGCCCTGCAGGCCCGTGTTGCCTCCCACCGAGTTGGTCTCGTCGTACCACTGTGGGAGCTGCAGCCGATGGGCCTTCGCCGCCGACCCGAAGTCCCAGATACGCGGCGGACCGGTACGCGTGATCAGCGCGTATCGCTCCCCCTTGTTGAACGCCCAGTACCCGATGTGGGTGCTCGTGGCGTACCGGATGTTGCTGGTCTCGAACAGCAGGACCGCGCCGAGGTCCGAAGCGTCGAGCTGTTCCCTCACGCGAGACAGCCGATAGTCGCGCAGACGTCCGAAGTCGACGCGGTTCTCCCAGTCCACGCCGTGCAGCCCGGGCGACGACGTCGTCGCCACCGGGAACTCGTCCGTCATCCCTGGCCTCCCGTTCGGTCGGCGAGCGCGCTGCTGTTAAGGGTGGATGATACGCACACCTGCATCTGCGCCGCACCCCCGCCTGAGGGTCCAGTGCACCTGGCGAAACAGGAGCGACCTGTGTAGTGTCCCTGAACGGTGGGGGGCACTCCGGAGTCGTCGAGGATCGTGTTCAGCGGCGGGTGTGTGCTCACCCTCGGGGAGCGGACACCCAACTTCATGCAAGCCGACGTTTTGGTGGATGAGGGGAAGGTGGCGGAGGTCGGTCCCCGGCTCCGTCCCCGTGATGCCGAGCGCGTGGACGCCGCCGACACCATCGTCATGCCCGGCTTCGTCGACACGCATCGGCACGCCTCGAGATCGCTGCTCCGAAACCTCGGATCGATCGCCGGCACTCCCACCTCGTCGGCGTCGTTCACACAGCCGGAGGATCTGTACGCGGCGACGCTCATCGGGCTGCTCGGCGCCGTCGAAGCCGGCATCACCACCGTCGCCGACTGGTCGGACGTCCAGGGCGGGGCCGACTTCACGCAGGCCGCCCTGCAGGCCCATCGCGACGCCGGGTTGCGCACCATCTTGGTCCGTGCCGTCGACGTGGCACGCGACGGCGAGCCGACCGCCACCCGGGAGATCCTCGGAGGCCTCGTCGAGGCGGCCGGGCCCTTCACCACGATCGCCCTCGGCTGCGAACTCGGGCCTACGGGGACGGAGGGGATGGCCGACCACTGGGTCGCGGCGCGAGGCTTGAACCTGCCCATCCAGGTCCATTCCGGCGCGCAGACGCGGCCCGAAGCGATCTCCGAGGCGGCCGGGCGGGGCCTCCTGGGGGCGGACGTCACGCTGGTCCACGGTCCGGGTCTCGACGGGGCGACCATCGACGCCCTCGCGGGAGCCGGAGCATCCGTCTCGTTGGCACCGGCGAGCGAGATGGCCGGGGGACTCGGGTCACCACCGATCCAGCAGCTCGTCGACCGCCACCTGCGGCCGGGCCTCGGCGTCGACGACGAACGGGTCGCGCCCGGCGACATGTTCGCGCAGATGCGCGCGACGATCTCGTTCCAGCACGCCACGGTCTTCGATCGCAAGCTCGCCGGGAAGGCCGGCCTCCCGCGGCTCATGAGCACACGCGACGTGATCCGCTTCGCCACCGTCGACGGCGCTCGCGTTGTGGGGTTGGGACGGGTGACCGGATCGCTCGAGCCCGGGAAGCAGGCCGACATCGTCGTGCTCCGGAGCGACCGCCCGAACGTCTATCCGATCAACGACCCGATCGGGGCGGTCGTGTGGGGCATGGACACGTCCAACGTCGATTGGGTGCTGGCCGGCGGACGCGTCCTCATGCGGGAGGGCCGCCTCGAGGCCGACGCGGATCGCGCTCGCGCGATCACGGCGGTCGCCGGACAACGGGTGGCGGCGGCCGGCGGACTCGTGGTCGGCGCCGCGCCGCGGGGTGACGGATGAGCGATCGGCGAGGCTCGTCGTCCGCGCTCACCGAGCTCGTCGTCGCCTCCCGGTACATGCCGGTGTACATCGCACTGCTCGTCCTCATCATCGTGGCGGCCATCTGGGCCCCGGCGACCCTCAGCAGCGTCGCCCTGCGCGCCATCGCTCCGTACGGGGCCGTGCTGGGCATCGCCGCCCTCGGCCAGATGCTGGTCATCATGACCGGCGGGATCGACCTCAGCGTCCCCGGCACCATGAGTCTGGCGGCGGTGATCATCGTCGGGGTCGGCGACGGATCCAACGAGAACATCTGGATCGCCGTCGCCACCGCGATCGCCGTCGCCGCGCTGATCGGGGCCGTCAACGGCCTCCTGATCGGCGGGCTCAAGCTGAACGCACTCATCACCACCCTCGCGGTGGGTCTGATCGTCGCCGGCGTCGTGAATCGTTATGCGAGCACGTTCCCGGTTCAGAGCCGGGTGCCGCCGGGTCTGTCCGACTGGACCTCGACCCGCATCCTCGGCGTGAGCCCCGTCTTCTGGACGGGTGTCGGGCTCACGATCGTCCTGATCGTCGGACTTCGCTACACGGCGGTGGGCCGAAGATTCCAGGCGGTGGGGGCCAACCCGGTCGCCTCCCATGTCGTGGGCGTCCAGGTGAACCTGAACCAGATCCTGGTCTACGTGGTGGCCGCCGTCTTCTACGCGATCGCGGGCGTGGCGCTCGCGGGGCTCCTTCGAAACCCCGGGGTCGGCGCCGGCACCACGTATCTCCTGGGCCCGATCGCGGCGGTGGTGATCGGTGGCGCTTCCCTCACCGGAGGTCTGGCCAGCCCGCTCTCCACGTTCGTGGCCGCTCTCTTCCTCACCGGTCTCAACCAGATGCTGCGAGTGATGGGACTGCCCACCTCGCTCCAGTTCGTCGTGTTCGGTCTCGTCATCATCGGCGGGATGCTCGTGTCGGGCGATCGGATCACCCGCGGCGTCGAACAGCTCCTTCGGGAGCGGAGACGCGCGGTCGACTCGGGGACGCACATCGCCCCGGGTCCGATGTGATCGAGAGAGAAGGAGGCGCCCATGTGACGTGGACGATCGGTCCGCGACAGGAGGAGATCGACTCGAGGAGGAGGAACATGCAACGCATCAGGATCGCCGCCTTCATCGCGGTACTCGCGTTGGTGGCGGCCGCGTGTGGGGGTGACGACGACGAGACGACGGCCACTGGCGCCACCGAGAGTGGCACCGCCACCGGCGCCAGCGGCGTGCTGGCGGAGTTCGGGGAGAGCACCGACGCCGATCCGGCCTTGATCGAGAAGGCCCTCGGGCCCGTGGATCCGTCGGATGAGGCGAGCTGGAACATCATCCTCGCTTCCGTCGCGCGTGCCGACCAGGATCTCGATCAGGCCACCATCGACAAGGCGATGGAGTGCTGGAGCAGCAAGGAGTGTGACACCGGAACCGGCGGCGACGTGGTGATGGGCTATGCCGACGGCGGCGGAGACACGGTGAACGTCTGGCGTGCGGTGAGCCACATGGAGGCCATCCTCCAGGCCCTCACCTACCCGGAGATCGGGACCGTCGTCTCCACCGAGGCAGATTTCAACCCAGACCCGGCCGTCCACGCCAACGACATCAGGTTCCTGATCCAGCGGGGGGTGGACTTCATCGTCGGCTATCCCGACATGGGTGTGGCCATCGCCGATGCCATCAAGGAAGCGGACGACGCGGGCATCCCGTACGTCCCGTTCTCGGCGGGTTGGGTCGGTCTGCCGGGTCAGGAGGGGGCCCTCGTTCCCGGTGAGGACTATCTGACCGTGGTCGGCGAGGACCTGTGCGCCCTCGGGACCAGCTTCGCGGAGGTCCTGGACGCAGGCGTGGGCAGCGGGGACGTGGCGCTCCTCGGCGGAACTCCCGGCAACGCGCTGTCCCTCGGCTGGCAGCAGTGTGCGATCTCAGAGCTCTCGGACTCACTCAATCTGGTCGACCCGCCAGCCAACGAGAACAGCACGACCGGTGATACCAGCTGGTACCCACCGGCGATCCCCGGCGTCTTCCAGGGACTGCTGACGACCGACCCGGACATCAAGGGTTGGGCATACGAGTACGCCGACGGCATGTACATCGGGCTGCAGACCTACGAGGATCTGGGCATACCGGTCAAGAACCTGACCGTCGCGTTGCGCACCGACGAGCAGAACCTGTTCTGCGACTGGGCCGAGCGCGACGAGCCCACTTACAACATCTGGTACTCGGCCGGAGGCAACTTCCAGTCACGGGTCGGCGTCACGGCGGCGATGATGTCGCTCAAAGGCGCCGAGATCCCGGCTGAGGTCGTGGTGCCACACGTGATGCGGGAGGTCACGGCGGCGGACTGCGATCCCAACCGTGTGAACGAGGCGGTTTCGGGAACCTCGCTGGTGCCGGACCCGGTCCTGCAGGCGATGTTCGCCGGCTGATGGCCAACTGAGATGGGAGGAGCCGATCCCGACGCAGGGTCGACCGGCGGCGACCTGGTCCTCGAGCTGAGCGGGGTCTCGCGCCAGTTCGGGGCGGTTCGGGCGCTGACGGACGTCAGCTTCGACTGCCGCGCGGGCGAGGTTCACGCCGTCGTCGGCGAGAACGGCTCCGGGAAGTCGACCCTCCTCGGGATCGCCAGCGGGTTCGTCGACCCCGATCTGGGCACGGTCCGGATCGGGGGCGAACCCCTGCGCCGGGATTCCCCGGCCGAGGCCAGGAAACTCGGCCTGGCCATGGCGTACCAGGACACTTCGCTGATCCTGGCCGAACCCGTGAAGAACAACCTCTTCCTGGCGACGCCCGAGGATCGGCGACCGCCGTTCCGCAGGAGGAAGCGGTGGGCGAGGAAGCTGCTGGCGGAGTTCGATCTCGACCTCGAGTTGTTCCCGGACGCCCCGGCGAGTTTCCTCACCCTGGCCGACCGTCAGCTCTTCGAGGTCGCCAAGGCGCTCGTCGCGGATCCGAAGGTGCTCCTGCTCGATGAACCGACCACGGCCCTGGGACCGGACGAGGTTGATGCCCTGCATCGCACCGTGGCCGCCTGCAGCAGTCGTGGCGTCGGCGTGGTGTACGTGAGCCATCGCCTGCCGGAGGTCCTCGAGGTCGCTGACCGCATCACCGTCCTGCGCGACGGCAGGAACCAGGGGACGTTCGATGCGAAGGCCACGACCGAGGCGGAGCTCGTCGAGCTGATCGTCGGCCGGCCCTTCGAGACAGCATTCCCCCCGCCCGCCGCCAAGGGAGATAGGCGTCGCGGGGTGCTCGTCGTCGACGGCCTGCAGGGGCAGTCGTTCGGGCCGGTCAGCTTCACATTGGACGCCGGCGAGATCGTGGGGATCGCCGGCGCCGAGGGAAACGGGCAACCTCAGCTCTTCGACTGCCTTGCCGGCCGCCAGCCGCCGAAAGCGGGACGGGTGGTCTGCGTCGGCAAGGAGCTGTCGCTGATCTCGACCCATGAGGCTGTCGGAGCGGGAGTCATGCTGCTGCCCGGTGACCGCAAGCGCGAGGCGCTGATGCCCGTGCTCGGCGTCAAGGTGAACACCACGATCCAATCGCTGCGCCGCTTCTCCGTGCTCGGCCTGCTCAA
Organism: Actinomycetota bacterium; assembly: GCA_036745475.1. Lineage (GTDB taxonomy): Bacteria > Actinomycetota > UBA4738 > UBA4738 > HRBIN12 > DASSJM01. The sequence goes on from DAIOFZ010000062.1 coordinate 8,660, forward strand.
GCGACGCACAGAGCGGCGTGCTGTCACCGGCCTCGTCGATCGGCTGGAGATCCGAACGCCGTCCATCGAGCAACCGGTCGAGTTCCTCTCGGGGGGCAACCAGCAGAAGGTCTCGGTCGCGCGCAGCTTCTTCAAGGAGCCGTCGGTGATCCTCGCCTACGAGCCGACGCAGGGTGTCGATGTCGGCTCCCGCTTCGACATCTACCGGGCCCTGCGCGAGCGGACCGACCGGGGGACCTCGATGCTCATCAAGTCGAGCGACCCCATCGAGCTCTCCGGGCTGTGCGATCGGGTCCTGGTCATGTCCCGGGGGCAGATCATCGAGGAGATCCCAGGCGACGAGCTCGACGAGCTGCGCATCGTCGAGGCGATGGTGCGGGGGCCCGGTCTGTCCAAGGCCGGACGATCGCCCCTGGGCGTCGCTATGCCGAGGGGCCCCTCGTCGAACGGAGCGACGTGAGCGGGCGCGTCGACGCGGCGCGACGTGCCGTCCGCAAGGTCGTTCGCGACGCGCGCGACAAGAACAAGTGGCGCAAGATCGTCAGGTTCCGACTGTGGATGCCGGTGGCGCTGCAGGTTCTGCTGGTCGCGGCGCTGCTCTTCTACACCACGTCGCGGTTCCCCGGGTTCGTCAACGCCTACAACGTCGAACAGATCCTGATCCTGGCGCTCCCCCTGATCGTCGCCGCGATGGCTCAGACCCACGCGCTGCTCGTCGGGTATCTCGATCTGTCGGTCGGCGGCATGATCGGACTCGGGGTGGTCGTCGCGTCGTTCCTGATCGGCGCCGACGCCTCCCTCCCCCAGATCCTGTTCGGGATCGTCGTCATCCTGGTCTGCGGCGTCGCCCTCGGCTTCGTCAACGCCGGCCTGATCCGAGGACTCAAGATCCCCTCGATCATCGCCACCCTGGCCACGCTCAGCATCCTGGACGGGATCTCCCTGACCATGCGACCGACGGCTCAGGGAGTCATCAACCCTGGGCTGGTGACCGCGCTCACGGCGACGATCGGCCCGATCCCCGTGGCGTTCGTGGTCATCGTCGTCGGGGCGGGCCTCGCCGACCTCTGGCTTCACGCCTCCGGATCCGGCCTCGAGCTTCGAGCGGCGGGCTTCGACGAGCGGTCTGCCAAACGCGGAGGGGTCAGAACCACCTGGCTCCGGGTCCGGGCCCTCGTGTTCTCGGCCGTGCTGGCGGCCGTGGCCGCGTTCTTCGTCATGGCCCGGTCCCCGATCGGGAACGCGACGGTCGGCTCCACCTTCGCGCTGAACAGCATCACCGCGGCCGTCCTGGGAGGCGCCTCCCTCGCCGGCGGCCGCGCCACGTTCCTGGGGGCTACGGTGGCGGCGCTCCTTCTCGCGCTCATCATCACCGTCCTCCCCTTCCTCGGTCTGTCACCCAACGACGGGCCGCTGATCATCGGTGTCCTGCTGCTGCTCGGGATCGTCCTGTTCCAGCTCGGCGACCTGAAGGAGCTCGTCAAGCGGAACTACAAGCGTGCCCGGCGCGTGGTCACGAAGAACCGGCCGCCCAAGGCCCCCGAGCTCCCCGCCTTCTACCCGAGCGGCCCCGACTTCCGCGTGGCGCCGTCGGGCAAGACGCTGATCCGCGGCGGGATGGTGCTCAGCATGGATCCTCGGCTCGGCGACCTGCCCAGGGGAGACGTGCTGATCGACGGCGAGAAGATCCTCGCCGTCGGTCAGGACCTGTCGAACGGCGAGGTCGAGGTGATCGACGCCGAGGACATGATCGTCATGCCGGGGTTCGTCGACTCCCATCGTCACATCTGGGAGGGGCTGCTCCGCAACATCGGAACCGACGTCCCCCTGGAAGGCAGGACGAGCTACATCTCCTTCGTGCTGCACAAGCTGGCGCCCGCGTTCCGACCCGAGGACGCGTATGTCGGCAACCTCGTCTCCGCCCTCGGCGCGATCGACGCCGGGGTCACCACCTTGCTCGACTGGTCCCACATCCAGGACTCGCCGGCCCACACCGACGCGGTGATCCAGGCTCTGAACGACTCCGGATTGCGGGCGGTGTTCGCGTACGGCTTCCCGTGGTGGGGGAAGTGGGAGGAACGGCAACCGAGCTGGTTCGTCCGCGCCGCCACCGAGTACTTCTCTACCAAGGATCAGAAGCTCACCCTGGCGCTCGCGGCCCCCGGCCCCGAGTTCACCGACTTCGAGGTGACGCGCGATCACTGGAAGCTCGCACGCGAAACCGACGCGCGCATCACGACCCACGTCGGCGTCGGGAGCTACGGTCAGGATGGCAAGGTGCAGGAGTTCGGTGAGGCGGGGCTGCTCGGTCCGGATACCACCTACATCCACTGCACCACGCTCAACGACACCGAGATCCAGATGATCGTCGACACCGGCGGCACGGTCTCGCTGGCGTCGCCGGTCGAGATGATGATGGGTCACGGGATGCCTCCCATCCAGAAGTTCCTCGACCGGGGACTGCGGCCCAGCCTCAGCGTGGACGTCGAGACCAACGTGCCCGCGGACATGTTCAACCAGATGCGCTCGGTCTTGGGGCTACAGCGGGCGATCGCCTCCGCCGACGGCAAGGACGCGGTGTCACCACGCGAGGTCCTCGCCTACGCCACGGTCGAAGGAGCACGGGCCAACGGCCTGGACTCGAAGGTGGGGACGCTGAGCCCGGGGAAGCAGGCGGACCTGATCCTGCTCCGCACGGACAGGATGAACGTCACCCCGCTCAACGACCCCGCGACCGCGGTCGTCGCCGGGATGGACACGGGCAACGTCGACACGGTCCTGATCGCCGGTCGAGTGATGAAACGCAGCGGCGAGTTGCTCCACGTCGACTGGCCGGCGGTGCGACGCAAGGCCGCGGAATCCAGGGACTTCGTGGTGCACAGGTCGGGCTTCAAACTTCCGGGGATCTGAACATGGACAGGGACACGATGGCCGGCGAGCTCGCGGACCTGGGCTCGCGCCTGCGGGAGGAGCGCGAACGGGCCCGGATCAGCCAGCGCGAGCTGGCGCGGCGGCTGGGCGTGTCGGCCAGCCTGATCTCACAGATCGAGTCCGGGCAGTCCAAGCCCTCGGTGAGCACGCTCTACGGCATCGTGACCGAGCTCGGCGTCTCGCTGGACGACGTCTTCCGGGTCCACGAGGACGAGCTGACGGAGGCAACGGCCGTGGGTGCCGAGTCCGACGACGCCGGCGGGCCCGTGGTGCACCCTGCAGAGCGTCACGTGGTCGAGCTCGACTCCGGCGTGATCTGGGAGCGGCTGACGAGCCATCAGCACGAGGACGTCGACTTCCTCCACGTGATCTACGACGTCGGCGGGTCCTCCGCCCCGGACGAACGACTCATGCGTCACTCAGGGCGCGAGTACGGCTACGTGCTCTCGGGACGCCTGGGCGTCCAGCTCGGGTTCGAACGCCACGAACTCGGGGCCGGAGATTCGATCGCGTTCGACTCGACGACGCCGCATCGGCTCTGGAACCTCGGCGACGAAGCCGTCCACGGCGTCTGGTTCGTGGTCGGGCGATCGGGATGACCCCGTGCGGAGGCGGGAGGGGTGGGATTCGAACCCACGTACGGGTTGCCCCGTAAGCGGTTTTCAAGACCGCCGCCTTCGTCCGCTCGGCCACCCTCCCG
>DAIOFZ010000063.1:0-2983 GCA_036745475.1 Actinomycetota bacterium
CCGGTCTCGACCAGGGCGCTCGCGATGATGGTAACGCTCCCACCCTCCTCGATGTTCCGGGCGGCCCCGAAGAACCGCCGGGGCGGGTACAGGGCGGTCGAGTCGATCCCGCCCGACAGGATCTTGCCCGAAGCCGGCGCGGCGAGGTTGTACGCGCGCGCCAGCCGGGTGATCGAGTCGAGGATGATCGCGACGTCCTGCCCCATCTCGGCCAGGCGCTTGGCCCGCTCCAGGACGAGCTCCGTCACCTGGATGTGCTGGTCCGGCGGCTTGTCGAACGTCGAGTACACGACCTCGGCCGCCTGCACCGTCCGCTGCCAGTCCGTGACCTCCTCGGGCCGCTCGTCGACCAGGAGCACCATCACGTGGGTTTCCGGACTCGACTGGATGATGCCGCTCGCGATGTTCTTCAGAACGGTGGTCTTGCCCGCCTTCGGCGGCGAGACCACCATGCCGCGCTGCCCCTTCCCGATCGGCGAGACCATGTCCATGATCCGTCCGGTCACGTCCGTCGGGCCGGTCTCAAGGTGGAAGCGCTCATTGGGGAACAGCGGCGTCAGCTTGTCGAAGTTCGGCCGCTGCTTCGCCTCCTCCGGGTCCATGCCGTTCACCGAGTCGATCTGCAGCAGCGCGAAGTACTTCTCGCTGTCCTTGGGCTGCCGCACCTTGCCGGCGACGGTGTCCCCCTTGCGCAGCATGAACCGACGAACCTGCGAGAGGGAGACGTAGATGTCCTGCTGCCCCGGCAGGTAGCCGGAGGTCCGCAGGAACCCGTAGCCCTCGGGCAGGATGTCGAGCAGCCCGGTCGCGGTCGGCGCGGTCTGGAGCTCCTCCTCCCGCATCTCGATCTCTCGCTGGCGGCGCTCCTCGCGCTGGCGACGGCGCTCCTCGCGTGAGGGACGTCGGCGCGGGCCACCGTCGCGGTCGCGCTGCTGTTGTCCGGCATCGGGGCGACCACCCTGTGGCCGGGCCGCTTCCCGGCGGTCATCACGTTGACGTTGGTCGCGCTGATCCGGCTGCGGGCGCTGGCGCGTGTCGCCGTTGCCGGAGGTCTCTCGCATGTCGACGTACGCCTGGCCGGACGTCGGGGTCGTCGTCGTGTCGCTCGACGCCATCGAGACGTTGGGCACCGCGGCGGCGACGGGTGCCCCATCGGACCGCTCGCCGTTGGTGTGCGCGATGATCTTGTCGACCAGATCGGCCTTCTTCAATCCCTTGTGCCCCTCGATGCCGAGGTCCGCCGCGATCTGATGCAGCTCCGCGGCGACCTTTGCCTCCAGGACACGCTTATCGGTGGTGGCCACTCATGCTCCTTTCTCGAGTTCCTGCTTGAGGGCCTTCCAGTCCCCGAGGAACTTCTCCATTCCTGCGTCGGTGAGCGGGTGCTTCACCAATTGCTTGAACACCGCGAACGGCATCGTCGCGATGTCGGCGCCCGCGAGCGCCGACTCGACGATGTGCATCGGGTGACGCAGCGACGCGGCGAGCACCAGCGTGTCGTACCCCTGGATCTCGTAGATGTCGCAGATCTTGCGGAGCGCGTCCATCCCGTCGGACGCGACGTCGTCCAGGCGCCCGAGGAACGGCGACACGATGTACGCCCCGATCTCGGCGGCCAGGATCGCCTGCGCGGGGGAGAACACGAGTGTGACGTTGATCTTGATCCCGTCGTCCACCAGACGCTTGCCCGCGTTCAGTCCCTCGGGGGTCATCGGGACCTTCACGACTGCGTTCGGCGCCATCTGCGCCAGATCCAACCCCTGCCGGTACATCGCCTCGGGCTCGAGCTCGGTCGTCTCGAGCGAGATCGGTCCCTCGACCTCCGACAGGATCTCCTTCCAAACCCGCTCGGGGTCCTCGTTCTCCTTCGCCACCAACGAGGGGTTGGTGGTCACGCCGCCGAGCACGCCCCAGCGCTTGATCTCGCGGATCTCTTCGATGTCGGCCGTGTCCAGGAACAGCTTCACGTTCTACCTCCTTCGTTCGCCGCCGCCACGGGAGCGGGGGCACGACCCGCGCGCTCGCCGGCCGCGACGCGTGCCGGCACCGTCCGTTCGGTCGCTCGTTCCATCACAAGGTCGATGATCGCGGCCAGGGCGCGATCGAAGCTGTAATTGGCGATCACCGGGACGCCGTGCGACAGCGCCTGACTCTTGATGTACCGCTGCACCCGCCGGATGTCGCCGAACCGATCGAGGTAGCGCTCCGCCGGCCGCCCGGTGTGCTCGGACGCCCGGGCCGCGAAGTGACTTCGGTGCACCTCGTCCTCCTCGATCGTGATCACGACCGGGACGGCCAGGATGCGTTCGCGCCAGGGCTCGAGGTCCAGGAAGCCCGGCACCACGTGGGCGCCCTCGATGATCAGGTGCGTCCCCTCCATCGCGGCGCGCTCGACGAGCGCCTGCACGCCGACCGCGACCGCCGCGGTCTGCTCCCGGAACCCGACGACCACCTCGTCCTTCGACGGGGGCTGGCGCAGGACCGAGCCCGCCTCGAACGACGACGCGTGCAGCGTCGGCATGAGCTCGTGGGAGAACAGCGCGCGCATCACCTCTCGGATCGCGTCGGTCGCGACCACCCGGACGATCCCGAGCCGCGTCGCGAGCTGGGTCGCGAGGGTGGACTTGCCCACGCCCGTCGTCCCACCGATCAGCACGACCAGCGGGACCTGGAGCGCCTCGATCTTGCGCCAGCGCTGGAAGTTCCGCGCGTATCGCTCGCCGGCCAGGTTCTCGAGGACACCGAGCGCGAGCTCGCCGAGCTGCTCGTTCGAGATCGACGGGATACCGAGCTCGCGCAGACGCTCCTCGATCGCCTCGGCGACCTGGTACGCGCGAACGGGCGACAGCCCGGCCACCATGACCTGCGACGCCATCAGGCCCTTCGAGTAGGGCAGGCCGGAGTCGCGATCCGAGATCAGGATCTGAGGGTTCTTGCGGTCGTTCGTCATCTCTGTTCGTTTCTCTGTTCGATTCTCTGTTCG
>DAIOFZ010000063.1:3083-12029 GCA_036745475.1 Actinomycetota bacterium
GGTTCTTGCGGTCGTTCGTCATCTCTGTTCGTTTCTCTGTTCGATTCTCTGTTCGTTTCTCTGGCCGATTCTTTGGTCGCTTCGCTTTCCGGCGAGACCGATCGTCTCCCTCAACGCGGTCGGAAGGTCGGTGTCCCCCTCCAACGCGACGGCGCGGTTGTCCACGAAGACCACCTCGGCGCCCCGGGCCATCGCCCGGTCGCACGCCACGTCCACCGCCGCGGCCTTCAGCTCCGACAGGAGCACCTCGTAGGCCTCCGCCCCGTCCAGGTCTTGCGCCAGGCCGGCCCGATCGGCGAGCCTGGCACTCCACCCGACCACTCGGCATCCGTGGGTCCGCTCGAGGGCTTCCGCTTGTCTCGCGGCCACCGCCCCGGGCGCCGTCGTGGTGAAGAACACGTCCCTCCCCCGCACATCGCCGAGTGGCTGTGGTTCGAAGTCCGTCACGATGAGCCGGGCATCAGCGTTCAGCCGTTCGGCGTGGGACCTGAGGGTAGGGATGTTGTGCAGCCCGGCTGGGCTACGCGCCATGGTAACAACGACAAGATCCGATAGCAACAGGCGCAGGGGGCCCAGGTACCCGCCGAGGTACTCGGGGGGCGCGGTCGAGGGGACGACCAGGATCCCCGCGTCCCACGGGAACGGGGGCATCGACGCCCCGCTCCCGTCGACGATCACGGTCCGGGCGCCGAGCCCGAGCGCGACCTCCGCGGCCGCGCGGACATTGGTCGACGAGGAACGCCCCGCGAGGCCGCCGCCCGCCCGCCGCGCCCCCACCGTCGTGACGCCGCTCGTGACCGCGATCTCCAGGTAGTCGGAGGCGGCATGGCGGCCCCTGCGGACGAGGTCGACCAGCGCCTCGAGCGTGACCGTGCCGGCGTGGGCGATCTCGGGTTCGGGAGGCCCGCCCCTGCCCATCGCGACGACGACCGGATCGAACCCGTGCGCCGCGGCCACGCGCGCGGTCTCGCCCGAAACGGCGGTCTTGCCCGTTCGCTTCCCGATCCCGATCACCGCCACCGTGGAGACGGGGAGCGGTCCCTCGTCGACCGGCGGGTCGAGCCGGAAGTCCGGACCGAGGTAGGCGACGCCCCTGGCGAGCGTGACGGCCGCGACCTCCATCCGCTCGCGGTACCCGAGCACGGGTTCGTCCGACAGGTCGAAGATCCCCTCGGGACCGAGTTCGTCGATCGCTTCCGCGAGCGCAGCAGCCACCGACCGGTCCGGGACCGAACCCCGCAGCGGGATCCCGAGGTCGAGCGCGGCCGACGGGTCGAGCTTCTCGCCGCCGCCCGCGAACAACGCCGCGATCGGATCCAGCCCGCGCCCGCGCAGCTCGTCGATCGCCCAGCGCGTGACGGGCGGGTAGTGCTCACCGTCGACGAGGACGACGACCTTCATCCGATGGGCTCCTTCGGGGCGGTGCGGTTAGGAGCTAGGACTCCCCCTGGTGAGCCGCGGGGAGGCGGCGCTGCTGCACCGGCGGCTCGAGCTCGCGATGGTACTGCTCCCCGGTCGACAGCCGGAAATGGGCGATCACGCTGCCCCCGCCGAACGGGTACTTGCGCGTGATCTTCACCTCGTCGCTCTCGAACTCCAGGACGTTGTAGCAGGGCTTCGTGTACCCGCGGAGCCTGAGCGACGCGACCGTGCCGGCGTTCGCCACGTAGAGATCCTCCAGGCGCCACACGTAGGGGACGTGCTTGTGGCCCGAGAGCACGATGTTGACTCCCGACTGGATCAGCTCCTCCAGGAGGTCGCCGGCGTCCATCACGGTGCTCCGCTCGCGCCCCGTGCCCGGGATCGGAAGCAGGTGGTGGTGCAGCACGAAGACCTTCAGGTCGGCGGGGACCTCGAAGCGCTCGTGGATCCAGGTGTAGCGCTCGCGCCCCACCTGACCCTCGTTGATGTCGGGCTCGCTGGAGTCCACGCCGACGAGTCGAACGCCCTTCACGTCGGCGCTCCAGTGTCGCGGGCCCACGAGCTCCTCGAAGTGCAGGTACCCGACGTTGCGTGCGTCGTGGTTGCCGGGGACGGTGTACATCGGCGCGCGGATCCGCTCGGCGTAGGCGGCCCAGTTCTTGAACTCTTGCCGATACCCCTCGTTGGTGAGGTCGCCGCTGCAGATCACGACGTCCGGCTCGAGCTCGTTCAGCTCGACGATCACCCGGTTCATCAGGTTCGGAACGAAGTAGGGCGAGCCGACGTGCGGATCGGAGATGTGCGCGATCGTGACCACGTTCTCCTTAGTCTAGCTTCGTCCCTGGCTTCGTCCCTGGCCTCATGTGTGGCCCGACGGAGGACAGCGTCGGCCCGTGGGACGATACGGCGGCGTGAACGCTCTCGATCTGTTCCTGATCGTGCTCGTGGCTCTCTCCGGCGTCTCCGGTTACCGGCGGGGTTTCACGCTGCAGGCCTTTGGGTTCGGCGGGTTGCTCATCGGTCTGGTCGTGGGCGCGTTGCTCGCCCCGTTCATCGCCCAGATCGTCGACGGACCGACCGCCCGAGCGGGCCTCGTCGTCCTGGTCCTGCTCGCGGTCGCCGCGCTCGGCAACGCGGCCGGGTGGTTCATGGGCGTCCACGCACGCAACCGCGCCGCGTCGAGATTCGGTAAGGCGGACTCGGTCGCGGGCTCGGCCGTCGCGGTCGTGGCGTCGCTGCTGGCGATCTGGTTCCTCGCGCTGAACCTCGCGAACGGCCCGTTCCCGGCCATCGCGACCGAGATCCGTGGGTCGGCGGTCGTCCGGACGCTTGATGCCGCCCTGCCGCAACCGCCGTCCTTGCTCGCCCAGGTCCGTCGCCTGTTCAACCGGTTCGGGTTCCCCGACGTGTTCTCGGGCATCCCGCCCCTGCCGGCCGAGCCCGTGCGGCCACCGAGCCAGGAGGAGGCTCGGGCCGCGGCGGAGGCGGCCGCGTCAAGCACCCTCCAGGTGATCGGACCGGCCTGCGACGTGATCCAGGAGGGTTCGGGCTTCGTCGCCGCCGACGGGTACGTCGTGACGAACGCGCACGTCGTGGCCGGCATGGACGATCCCGAAGTGCGTTCGGTGGCGGGTGGCTCGTCGGCCGCGACCACGGTGCTGTTCGACCCCGATCTGGATCTGGCGATCTTGTCGGTGCCGGACGCACCCGGACCGGCGCTTCCGCTCGCCACCGGGCCGCTGGACCGCGGCACCCCGGGGGCCGTCCTCGGGTACCCGCGGGGCGGCCCGCTCGACGTCCGCAGCGCAGCCGTCCGGCGGACGTTCGAGGCGCTCGGGAGGGACATCTACGGACGCGACGAGGTCGAGCGACTGGTGCTCGAGTTGCAGACGCTGGTCCGGCCGGGCAACTCGGGAGGGCCGTTCGTCCTGCCCGACGGTCGGGTTGCCGGGGTCGTGTTCGCCGCGTCGTCCGGCGACGACGTCGTCGGCTACGCGATCGCGGCCGGCGAGGTCGAAGATCCCCTGCGGACCGCGATGGGGCGGACCACGCCGGTCGACACGGGGCCCTGCATCGGATGATGCTCGGACGGGGCGAGCCCGCGCCCGTGGTTCGCGGCCCGTCTACTCCTCCATCACGACGCGCACGTCGCCGTCGCGCGACAGGAGGGAGAACGACGTGATCTCGCCCTCGCGGCGGAACACCATGCTCACCGTGCTCTCGCCGACCGACAGGTTGCGCACCTCGACGGTGTTCAGCCACGTCGGAAGGTGCGGCAGGTTGATCGTGAGCAGGTTCTCGTTGGCCCGCGCCGATAGGCCGAGCATCGCCTGCAGCATCAGGTACGGCGAGCCGGCCGCCCACGCCTGTGGCGAGCAGGCGATCGGGTAGCTCACGGGGCGGTTTGGAGACCGGCGCGTGAACCCACAGAACAGCTCGGGCAGGCGGAGGTAGTCGGCTGAGACCGCCGCGTCGAACAGCGCGGTCGCGACGCGGTTGGTCGCCCGGGCGAACCGGTACCGCTTCAGACCCGCCGCGATCAACGCGTTGTCGTGCGGCCACACCGATCCGTTGTGGTAGCTCATCGGGTTGTACGAGGCCGCCGACCGGCTCATCGTCCGTACCCCCCAGCCCGAGAACATGTCCGGAGCGAGCAGCCGCTTGGCGAGCGGCAGGGCCTTGTCCTCGTCCACGATCCCGCTGTACAGGCAGTGGCCGGGGTTCGACATCAGCGTTCGGAGCTGCTGCTTGCGGGCGTCGAGCGCGGCCGCGAAGTATCGCTCGTCCTCCATCCAGAATGCCTCGTTGAAGCGGACCTTCAGGCGTTCGGCCTCGTCCTCCAGACGGCGCGCGTCCTCCGGCCGACCGAGCGCCCGGTACACGTCGGCCATCCGTGTCTTGGCGAGGTACACGTACCCCTGCACCTCCGAGAGCGCGATCGGTGGTTCGGCGAGCCGTCCGTCCGCGTGGACCATGGAGTCGTGCGAGTCCTTCCACCCCTGGTTGCGGATCCCCCGGGGCGAGCGGGACAGGTACTCGACGAACCCGTCGCCGTCCAGGTCGCCGTACCGATCGATCCACGCGAGCGCCGCCTCCGCCGAGGGGAGGAGCTTGCGCGCGAACTCGACGTCGCCCGTCCAACGCAGGTGCTGCGCGTACACGATCAGGAACCACGGCGTCGAGTCGACGGACCCGTAGTACGGCGAGTGCGGCATGATCCCCGCGCGCGCGAGCTCTCCGTCGCGGACCTCGTGCAGGATCTTGCCGGGCTGCTCGTCCCGCCAGTCGTTCTCCTCCGTCCCCTGACGCGCGGCCAGGAGCTCGAGCGCGTCGCGGGCGGGTCGGGTGTTCACGGTCAGCAGCTGGTGCGACGCGATCAGGGAGTCGCGGCCGAAGATCGTCACGTACCACGGGATCCCGGCGGCGAGGATCGCGCCCTGCCCCACCCGCGTGTACAGCGCCCGCAGATCGCGGAGGCTCCGGTCCAGGAGCTGGTTGAACAGCTCGTTGTCGGTGACGATCCGCGTCGACTCGCGCTCCCACTCCTCGTAGGAGCGACGGAGCTCGTGCATCGCATGGTCGAAGTCCGGGGCCGCGCCGGTCGGCTCGCTCCCCAGGACCGGCTCGATCGAGATGGCGACGAGCCGGGTCTGGTACGGATCGAGGTGGAGCCGGAAGACCGCCCTCGCGAGCGCCCCCTCGGCGTCGACGCGGTCGGGCTCGATGCCGAATCGGATCCTCGTGATCCGCCGGACGTGGTCGCGCCCCTCGTGCGCGAACTCGATCGCGGACCCGTCCACCGTCGGCGGGATCGACCCGCCCGAGTGGCGATGGGTCATGCCGCGCACGTCGAAGATGTCGGCGAAGTCGGCGCCGAACGTCAGCCCGACCTCGAGGGTGACGTCGAAGGGGTTGTAGTTCTTGATCCGGATGCGCTCGAACAGATCGCCGGAGATCGCCCGGACTCGCCGGACGTTGATCGACTGCTGCGGCGCACACAGCACGTCGTCCTCGAACAGGTCGGGGTTCGTCAGGTCGACGTGCGACTGGTAGCCGCGTTCGGCCGACGAGGACAGCAGCACGAGGTCGCGCCCGTTCATCGTCAGGCGGAAGTGCGACAGGAACCGCGTGTCGTGCGAGTACAGGCCCAGACCCTCATGACCGCCGTGGTCGAGGTTCCCCTCGAGGTCGGAGTACAGGAAGGTCTGGCCCTCCTTGACCGCGAGGGTCTTGCTCGCGAGATCCGTGACCAGAACCGGGGCCGTGTCCTCTCCGGGCCTGGAGGGCGAGACGGGCGCGAGGACGCCCAACGGCGGGTTCGCCGCAACATCGGGGGCGGGCACGGGGTCGGGCCGGGGATCGGGATCGGTCATCGTTCAACCATCGTCGCAGGTGATACGGACCTTCAGCCCTCGCGGATGTCGACCCCGGCGGCTCGCACGGGGACACGCACGATCCGCCATCCCTCGGCCGGTTCCGGGGTGAGGACGTCGTGGCGCTCGAACGCGAGCAGCGTCGGCCCCGAGCCCGATACGCACGCGGCCAGCCCCGCGGCGCGCAGGCGGTCGAAGACCCGACGCATCTCCGGGACGAGCCCCAGCCGGACGTCTTCGTGGAGGCGGTCGCGCATCGCCGCGTGGAGGAGGTCGGGCTCGTGCAGGAGGGCGACCGCCACGAGCGCGGCGTGCCCCGCGTTGGACACGGCGTCTCCTCGCGGGACCACGTCCGGAAGCGCGCGCCTGGCCGCCTCGGTCGAGATCGCGATGTCCGCGGGGACGAACAGCGCCGGCCGGAGCTCGGGGTCCGGGTCGAAGCGGGCCACGACGCTCTCGTCCAGCACGATCGTGAACCCGCCGAACACCGCGGCGGCCGCGTTGTCGGGATGGCCCTCGAGCCCGCCGGCGATCTCGAGGATCGTGGTCCGATGCAGCCCCAGACCGAGCGCCGCGTCGGCCAGCGCCACGCCGGCGACCGCGGCGGCCGCCGAGGACCCCAGGCCGCGTTCGACCGGGATCCGGTTGCGGCCCCGGATCGAGGCGGGGGGAACGATGCGCCCGAAACGCGCGGCGGTCTCGGCCAGGGCGCGCGACACGAGGTCGGTTCCGTCGGTCGGCAGCTCGTCCGCGCCCTCCCCCTCCCACGTCACGCCGGGCTCGGCGTCCGTGTCCAGCGCGACCTCATTGCAGAGGTCGAGGGCGAGCCCGAAGCAGTCGAAGCCGGGTCCCAGGTTCGCCGACGTGGCCGGGACCGTCGCGGTGAGTCGCACGGCTACAGTCCGAGTTCGGCCGCGACGGCGTCGGCCTCCGCCGGGACCGTGGTCGGCGCCGCGCCCCCGCTGGTCGCCCACTCCGGGTCCTTGAGCCCGTGACCCGTGAGCACACAGACGGCGGTCCCGCCGCGCGGGAGCCGGTCCTCGTTCGCGAGCCGGAGCAGCCCCGCGACGCTCGCCGCCGAGGCCGGCTCGGCGAACAGCCCCTCGCGCGCGACCCTCCGGTAGGCGTCGAGGATGTCCCGGTCGGACACCGCCAGGATCGCGCCCTCCGACTCCGATGCGGCCGCGATCGCCAGGTCCCACGAGGCGGGATTCCCGATCCGGATGGCGGTGGCGATCGTGTGCGGCTCCTCGACGGGGTGACCGAGGACCAGGGGCGCGGCGCCGCTCGCTTGGAACCCGAACAGCCTCGGCGGCTCGTGGATCGTCCCATCGGCCAGGTACTCGGAGTAGCCCAGCCAGTGGCTCGAGATGTTGCCGGCGTTCCCGACCGGGACGAGGTGGAGGTCGGGCGCGCGACCGAGCGCATCCACGATCTCGAACGCGCACGTCTTCTGTCCCTGCAGACGATAGGGGTTGACCGAGTTCACGAGGGTCACCGGGTAGCGTTCGACGAGGCCGCGGGCGAGCTCGAACGACGCGTCGAAGTTCCCCTCCACTTCCAGCACGCGCGCGCCGTGCACGAGGGTCGCGGCCATCTTGCCGGGCGCGATCTTGCCCTTGGGTACGAGGACGGCGCAGGCCAGCCCCGCCTTCCCCGCGTAGGCGGCGGCGCTCGCGCTCGTGTTCCCGGTGGAGGCGCACACGACCGCCTTGGCGCCCTCCTCAACCGCCTTGCTGATCGCGACGGTCATCCCACGGTCCTTGAACGAGCCGGTCGGGTTGGCCCCCTCGTACTTCAGGAAGACCTCGCACCCGGTCTCGACCGACAACGACTCCGAGCGGACGAGCGGCGTCCCGCCCTCTCCGAGCGTCACGACCGGCGTCGTCGAGCCGACCGGCAGCCGGTCGCGGTACTCCTCGATCACGCCGCGCCAGGTTCGGGCCACCGTCACTCCTCGGCCTCGACCCGCAGGACGCTGCGGACCTCCTCGACTCCCGGGAGTCCGCGGAGCACGCCGATCGCCACCTGGAACGCGCCCTCGCGGGCGCGGTGGGTGATGAACACGAGCTGCGCGTCGTCGCCGAACCCCTCCTGCCACACGCTCTTGATCGAGACCTCGCTGCGCCCGAACACGCTCGCGATCTCGGCCAAAACGCCGGGGCGGTCCTCGACGCGCAGCAGGATGTAGTACTGGCCCGTCATCTCGTCCATCGGGCGGATCGTCCGCTCGTAGAAGCACGTGCAGCCGAGACCCCGCTCACCCGCGAGCAGGTTCCGTGCGACGCTCACGAGGTCACCCACGATCGCGGTCGCCGTGGCCTCCCCCCCGGCGCCCCGGCCGTAGAACATCAGCTCGCCGACGTTCGGGCCCTCGATGAAGACCGCGTTGTAGGCGTCCCGGACCGACGCGAGCGGGTGCGACGCGGGGATCATCGCCGCGTGCACGCGGGCAGCGATCCGCTCGTCCTCACCCATCTCGGCGATCGCGAGCAGCTTCACCACGTAGCCGAGCCGTCGCGCGTACTCGATGTCCTCGGTGGTCACGTTCGCGATGCCTTCGCGGTACACGTCGTTCGCGACGACCCGGGCGTTGAACGCGATCGACGCGAGGATCGCGCACTTGGCGGCCGCGTCGTGCCCGTCGACGTCCGAGCTCGGGTCCGACTCGGCGTACCCGAGCCGCTTCGCGTCGGCGAGGACGTCGGTGAACGCGCGTCCCTCCTCCGACATCTTCGTCAGGATGAAGTTGGTCGTCCCGTTCACGATCCCCATGACGCGGCGCAGACGCTCGCCGGTGAGCGACTCCTTCAGCGGGCGGATCAGCGGGATCCCGCCTCCCACTGCGGCCTCGAAGTACAGGTCCAGGCCCTTGGCGTCCGAGGCGTCGAAGAGCTCGCGTCCGCGCGTCGCGAGCAGCTCCTTGTTGGCGGTGACGACGGGCTTGTCGCGTTCGAACGCCGCGAGGACCAGCGACCCCGCGGGTTCGAGCCCGCCGATCAGCTCGCAGACGATGTCGACCTCCGGATCGTCGACCACGGCCATCGGGACGTCGACGAACGCCGTGTGCGGGAGCTCCACGTCCCGCGGTTTCGCCGGGTCGCGGACAGCCACCTTGTGCACCCGCAGACCGCATCCGGCGCGGCGCTCG
>DAIOFZ010000064.1:0-11801 GCA_036745475.1 Actinomycetota bacterium
CCACGACCTCCCGGTGGTCGGCCGCGAGCGCGTCGAGCTCGGAACGGTCGACCTCGCGTACCGGCAGCCCCGCCTCGCGGCAGGCCTCCAGCACGTCCCGTAGACCCACCGTCGAGCGCGCGTCTCGGGCGACGAGGACCTCCCGCGCCGCGCCGGCGCGCACCGCCTCGAGAACGGCCCGCCGGCCAGCCACGACCGGCGCGTTCACGACCGCGCCAGCACGGCGAGCGCGAGGCAGCCGATGCCGTTGCCCGTGAGACCCAATCCCTCCGGACGCGTTGCCTTGACCGAGACCCGCTCGGTGGGGACCCCGAGCGTTCCGCAGAGAGCTCGCCGCATCGCGTCTCGGACCGGCGCGATCGACGGACGTTCGGCGATCACCGTGACGTCTGCCGAGACCGGGTGCGCACCGGCCGTTCGTACCACCCCGACGACACGGCCGAGCAGGTCGAGCCCGCCGATCCGGGCGAACGCCGGGTCGGTCTCGGGGAACAACTCGCCGACGTCGCCGAGCGCAACGGCCCCGAGCAAGGCGTCGGCGAGCGCGTGACACACGACGTCGCCGTCGGAATGCCCGAGGAGGCCCTCCTGCTCATCGAGGCGGACGCCACCGAGCATCAGGGGGAGCCCGGGCGCGAAGGCGTGCACGTCGAACCCCATGCCCACGAGCGGTTCGGTCACCGGGCGAACGCCTCCGCGAGCAGGAGGTCCTCGGCCGTCGTGATCTTCAGGTTCGTGCGCTCGCCGTCGATCGCCCGGACGCGGTAGCCGGCCCGCTCGAGCAGGAGCGCGTCGTCCGATCCCTCGAACCCGTCGGCCGCCGCTCGCTCGTGCGCATCGCGGAGCGCCGCCGAGGCGAACGCCTGGGGGGTCTGGGCGAGCGCGAGGACGTCGCGAGGCTCGGTCCCCTCGATCCTCCCGTCCTGCACACGTTTGACCGTGTCGATCACCCGGAGCACCGGGACCACCCCGTCCCAGCCCTCGAGCGCCTCGAGCGCGCGCGTGAACAGCGCTGGCGAGGCGAGCGGTCGAGCCGCGTCGTGACAGAGGATTCGCTCCACGTCTGCGGCCACGGCCGCGAGCCCGGCGCGCACCGACGCCTGACGGGTCTCGCCGCCGCCGACGACCGCGTCGACGCCGAACCTGCCGACGGCCCGGTGCACCTCGGCCTCCCAGCCGGGCGGGGCCACGACGACGATGGACACGGAGGCGGCGGAGGCCAGTTGGACGGCTCGCTCGACGATCGTGGCGCCCCCGAACGGCATGAGCGCCTTGGGGAGCCTGGTGTCCATCCGCTCGCCCCGTCCGGCGGCGAGCACGATCGCGACGGCCCCGTCCATCCGGCCGAGGTTACTGAAGGTTCGCGAACACCATCCTGCCGGTCGCGGTCGTGATCAATGGATGGGCACTACTGAGCCCGGCCCGAGGCCTCCGCCATCACGCGTGCGCCGTGCGACTCGTCGAGCACCTTGTCGATCATGGCCTCGGCCTTCTCCTCGCCCCCACCGGTGGCGTAGGTGAGCTCGGAGATCAGGATCTGACGGGCCTTGTTGATCATGCGCTTCTCGCCCGCGGACAGGCCGCGCTCGCGCTCACGGATCGAGAGGTTCCGCACGACCTCGGCGACCTGATAGATGTCGCCCGAGCGCAGCTTCTCGATGTTGTTCTTGAAGCGCCGGCTCCAGTTGGCCGCCATCTTCGACTCGTCCTCGCGGAGCACGTTCAGGACCTTCTTGACCTCGTTCTTGCCCACCACCGAGCGCAGGCCGACCTCCTCGGTGCTTTCGACCGGCACCATGAGCGTCAGATCTCCGTAGGACACCCGCAGCTTGAAGTACCTACGCTTCTCTCCCAGGAACTCACGCTCGCACAGCTCTTCGATGACTGCCGCACCGTGTTCCGGATGTACAACCGTGTCGCCTTTGCGGAACACGAGACCCCCTAGCGTCGGCGGACGAGGACTGTCGGAACCTGGTCAAGGGTAACACGCGGGACTCCCGGCCAGCAAATCAAAAGCCCAGGTCAGAGGCCTCTTTCGGCGATTTCGGGACCGTCGCCCTAGGGCGGACGGGCGACGATCAAGCTCCGGCACGCACTGCCGCCCAGGACAGCGCCTGCATCACGTGCCGGACCTGGACCGACCGCAGCGCGTCCGCGGGCTCGGTCCCCTCGGGCACGAACACGGTCCGCAGCCCCGCCGCCCTCGCGGCCGACAGGCGGGCGGCGATCCCGGGCGCCGGACGAACGACGCCGGTCAGCCCGATCTCGCCGACGAACGCCGACGCGGGCGGCGCGGGCACACCGGAGGCCGCCGAGGCGACCGCGGCGGCCACCGCGAGGTCGCAGGCCGGATCGTCGAGCCTGGCACCCCCCGCGACCGCCCCGAACACATCGGAGCGCCCGAGACCCAGACCGGAGCTGTCGAGCACCGCCCCGACCAGCTGGAACCGGCGGAGATCCAGACCGCTCGCCTGCCTGCGGGCGGTCCCCTCGCCTCTGGCGACGAGCGCCTGGACCTCGACCGCGAGTCCTCGCCGGCCCGCGAGCGGGAGGGCCGTGGCAGCGCCAGGCTCGGCCCCGCCCGGGAGCAGGAGACCCCCCGGGTCGATCTCGCGCAGCCCGGCGCCCGTCATCTCGAACCAGGCAACCTCGCCCTCGGCCCCGAATCGGTTCTTGCCGGCCGAGAGCATCCGCAGCCCGGAGCGGGGATCGCCGTCGAACGCCAGGACGACGTCGACGGCGTGCTCGAGCGCTCGTGGGCCTGCGAGGTCGCCGTCCTTGGTGACGTGGCCGGTCAACAGGACGGAGATCCCCTCGGCCTTAGCGAACCCCACCAGCGCGTCGGCGCACCCGCGAACCTGAGCCGGTCCCCCCGGCATCTGACCCGCCGACGGATCGCGGAGCGCCTGGATCGAATCGACCGCGAGCAGGAAGGGTCGTGCGGACCTAGCGGCCTCGACGACGGCGGGCAGCTCGCGACCCGACACGAACGAAAGGCTCGATCCGTCGATCCCGAGGCGGTGGGCGCGGGCCGAGACCTGACGACGCGACTCCTCACCGGACGCGAACAGACAGGGGAGCCCGGCGCCCGACAGGCTGGCCGCCATCTGGAGGAGAAGGGTCGACTTGCCGATGCCGGGCTCCCCCGCGAGCAGGGCCACCGTCGAAGGCACCAGCCCGCCGCCGAGGACGCGATCGATGCCGGGCAGACCGGTCGAGACCCGCCGCTCGTCGGCCTCCTCGTGGGCCAGTGTCTCGAGGGGTCCGGCGGAGGACGAGCCGCGGAAGCCGCGCTCCTCGATCGTGCCCCATGCGCCGCAGCCGGGGCACCGTCCGGCCCATCGTGCGAGCTGCTGCCCGCACTCGCGACACGACAAGACGGTCCGGACCTTGCCCATGGAAGAACCGTAGCGAGGGGGTCTGACAGATCGGGGGGCGGGACGTGTCGGAGGCCCGAACTAGGATCTGCGGTCGCAAGGTCCGATGGTCGTAGCCCTCGGCCGGAAGAAGAAACGCTTCGCCGGGCTATCGACCCGCGACCCCTGGCATCCGATAACCGATGCATTGGAGGCGTGGAGATGCAGGAGGTCCGGGCGGACGGGTTCGATAGGCTGGATCCGCTCGAGACCGCCCACGCCGAGCCCACCCTCGGCCCGCTCCCCCTGTCGCAGCCCGAGTCCCCGCACTACCCTCTGGCGATCGTCGAGTGGCACGATGCCTGGTTCGACCTCGATCTGGAGAGCCCCGACGTCTGCCGGCAGGACTACCTCGTCCGTACGGTCGGGTTCCTGGTGGGCGAGGGGCCGCGGTTCGTGTCCCTCGCCCAGGAGATCCTGCCGGACGGCGAGGGCCTCCGCGCCGTCACGCACATCCCGCTGCCGATCGTCGAACGCGTGATCCTGCTGGAACGGTCGGCCGAGCGTTTCGACCGGCCGGCCCCAC
Organism: Actinomycetota bacterium; assembly: GCA_036745475.1. Taxonomy (GTDB): domain Bacteria; phylum Actinomycetota; class UBA4738; order UBA4738; family HRBIN12; genus DASSJM01. The sequence continues at coordinate 3,943 of DAIOFZ010000064.1, forward strand.
CGCACCTCGAGTCCGGGTAGACTCCAGGCGTCCGACGGTCCTCACCCAGGACCACGACCCGGAAGGGGGAAGCACGATGGCCGAGACCGCCCTGACCGTTCTGCCGCATCCCTCGGGGATCGGGCGCTAGCCCGACCGGCGTCGACGCCGAGCCGCCCCGATGGGGCGGCTCTTTTGCGTTGCGGCACTCGGAGCCCGTGAGCTCCGGTCGCGCCGAACCGACACCGAGCGAAAGGACACCCGGGTTGGCCATCGAACAGCTCGACGACGACGGGGTCGGTGGGACGTCCCTCGACCATTTCCTGGCCGAGGGCCTGATCACCGACGTCGTCCGCATCGTGAAGACCGGCAAGGAAGCCTCGGTGCACCTGTGCCGAGGGAATCGTTCGACTACCGGCGAGGACCTCGTCGCGCTCAAGCTCTACCACCCGCTGGACCGGCGGGATTTCCGCGACGAGTCGATCTACCGCGACGGCGAGTGGATCGAGGAGCGCAGGATCCGCGCCGCGCTGGAGAAGAAGACACGGTTCGGCCGCCGGGTCCAGGGCGGGTTGTGGGTGAGCCGCGAGTGGGAGACGCTGCGAGCGCTCTCGGACGCGGGGCTGCCGGTCCCGCGACCGATCGCGAGGACCGACGACGCGATCCTGATGGGCTACGTCGGCGACCTCGAGCTGGCCGCGCCGCAGCTCCGCTCGGTCAGGCCGGACGCCATCGAGGCGCAGGATCTGTTCCATCAGATCCTGCGCGTGATCGAGCGGATGCTGTACGTCAACGTGATCCACGGCGACCTGTCCGCGTACAACCTGCTCCTGTGGGACGGACGCGTGACGATCATCGACCTCCCGCAGGCGATCGACCCGCGCAAGAACCGGCACGCGCACGCGCTGCTCGAACGCGACGTGACTCGCATCTGCGAGCACTTCGAACGGCTCGGAGTGCGATCGTCGCCAGACCGGCTCGCCGCGGACCTGTGGACCGCGTGGCAGTTCGCCGACCTGGTCCCCGAGGAACTACGGACCGGGATCGAGATGTGACGATCGTGTGACCGTGCCGACACGCCCCTTGTGCTCGGAACGGGTGACGCGTATGGTTCGCGGTTCACCGACGCGGAAAGGAGGACGAGCGATGGATGTGAATACCACCATCACGATGTTCGTCTCGTGCCTCCCGGCGTCCCTCTCGGCCTAGCCGGGCTCCACCGAGCATCACCAATCGGCGGACGAGGCGGCTCGACACACGGCTCGGCACGTGTGCTCACGCACACCCGAGCGACAGCACCCATGGAGGTCGACAACGAACGTGGATCCAAGTGCATGCACCGTGCCCGCATCGTGGAGACACACGCGCGATCGAAGGACGAAGGGGCTGTTCCGCGATGGAACAATCGAATCGGCACCGACGGTGGCCCGAGGACCTCGAGTCCTTCTCTCATCGCGTCCTCACGACGCTCCTGTTCACGGACGTCGTCGACTCGACCGGCCGGGTGTGCGAGCTCGGTGACCGGAGCTGGTCGGAGGTGCTTCGGACCCACCACGCACGGTTCCGGAACCGGCTGGCGGGGTTCGGCGGTCGCGAGGTCGATGCGGCGGGGGACGGCTTCCTGGCGACCTTCGGCATCGCGAGCCACGCGGTGGCGTTCGCATGCGCGTTCCACGACGACGTCGCCGACCTCCGCCTCGAGGTCCGCACCGGCGTCCACACGGGCGAATGCGAGCTCGATGACGGCAGACTCCGCGGGGTGGCGGTGCACGTCGCCGCACGGCTGGCAAGCCTCGCGCGTCCGGGCGAGGTCCTCGTGTCCTCGACCGTGCGCGACGTCGTCTCCGGCAGCGGGCTGAGGTTCGCGGACCGCGGCGTGCACGAGCTGCGTGGCGTCCCGGGGATCCGCCGGTTGTTCGCGGCTCGTCGGAGCGAGAGCGGCGCCCTCACGCGATCCGGGCGGCAGGGGTCGAGACCCGCGGCTGGTGTCACACACCGCAGGCGCCCCGAACGGCTCGTGAAGAGCGCCGACGCGGGGTGATGGGCCCGCGGGTCTGGGATCGTCCGGACCCGCGGGCCTATCCCTCCCGGGCACCGCGGAACTCGAGCGTGTAGCGCCAGCTCGAACCGTCGGCCTCGTGCTCGAACGCCTGGAGCCTTCCGGTCTCGCCCCCGGGCAGAAGCATCGGGAGCCCGACGTGCTCGTCGCCGGGCCACAGGTCCCGCCGAGCTCGGTCCTCCATCCGGACCATCGTCATCGGGAGATCGCCCTCGGATTCGAGGGGCTCGCTCCACTCGGCGGTCTCGGTCGGCACGAGCTGGCGGTACCGGACGAATCGGGCCGAGACGTGCATCAGGACCGGCTCGCCCGGCGACTTCCAGGCCCTCCCGAGGGACCGCCACTTCCGCCCGTCCCGGGAGGTCTCGACCGCCCAGCATTCCTCGTTCCCCAGACCCATGGGCAAACCCTACGACGGGTACGGACTAGCGGAACTCGCCCACCTCCCGCTGCAGCTCCAGCTCCTGGACCACGAGGCGAAGAGCCCGGTTCTGTCGTTCGAGATCCTCCAGGCGAGCGTCGAACGAGAACGCCCACACGTTGAACAGGACCGCCCCTGCCTCGATGCGCCGAACACACTCCGCGGTGTCTCGAGCTCGCCGAATCGATCTCACGAGCGCCTGGTGATGGGCCGCCGCCGCATCGACGAGCTGCATCGTCCCGTCCCGGACCATCCGGCCCACCTCCAGCCCGTGCGCCACAGACTCCCGCTCGCCCCAGGTGAGGATCTCGATCGGCTCCACCGACCGGGCCTCCGTCACCGCCTCGAAGTCCTCCACGCTCTCGCGCAGGGCGTCCAGGGCGCAGGCTGCGCACAGGAACTGATCGCCGAGTCGTACCAGCGACTCTCGATCACAGAGATCGCACAGGATCAGCGCGTCACCGAGCCCCCCATCGGCGCTCGGTGCCGCGCATGTCGGGCACAGGTACGTCCTGCCGCTTCGGACGCTCGCTCGCTCGCCGCAGCGCTCGCAGCGGAGCTCGAGCGTGCCGTTCGATGTCGATCGCGGTTCCGATTGCATCGTTCGCTCCCTCTTCTCGTGCGGCCAACCCGAACGCTCCATGGGGTCGGGCGCGGGATCGGTCGAGTGTTCGCCCGGGCAGGATCAGCCGGGGCGTTCGACCGACAGAGAGAGGGCGGCGCTCTGCATCGCAACCGCCCGAGGAACGATCGAGAACAGGATCGGATGTCTGAACGCGCGGACGGTCGTTGTGAGGGCGGCGAGCAGGGTCAGCAATGTGAGCGACTGGCCGGCTCCGCTCCAGCCGAGCGGGAGGGTCGGCCCACCGGTCGAGCCTTCGTCGGTAGCGGCACTCGCGGGCGCGCCCGAGACGTCGATCGAGGGAGCAATCGTCGTCGACGCTGGGGCCAACGCGAGATCGCCGCCGAACCCGTCCCCGCCGATCGACCCCGTTCGCTCGGCCGTCCGGCCTTCGGGGACGACCTCCGCCGAGCGGGGTTGCGGAACGATCACACAGGACAAGGGAAGCCCCGAATCGACGATGGCCGTGGGCTTGGGCGCGGCGACCCGGATGGTCTCGACGATCGGAGCCACCGCGTCGGTGACGATCTCGACGACCGGATCCACCCATTCACCGTCGGGGCCTCGCCGTGCCTGCGATTCGAGCGTCGGTTCGTCATCCATGACGACCTCCACGAGGCAGGTTGCGGTTCCAACCAACCAAGCTCGGCCCCGGCCGGTCAATCCCCATTCCGGACTAGGTCGTCCGCCGCTCGTAGGCCGTTCGGAAGAACGCGCAGGTCGCCAAGCACGAGCCTTTCCACCGCATCGTTGACGTCCGATCCGGATCAGGCCCTTGGCGAGGGGCTCGCGACTGTGGTCGCGAAACCGGCTCGGAGGGTCCATCCTCGGTTCCGGCTAAGCACTCCTGACCTCGGCGGCATCCAGGAGGGTGATGCAAGCAGAGGGTGACGTCATCAGGTTCCCGGCGGCCGAGTCGGCACCGCCCGACTTCGCGGCGTTCTTCGCCGAGGAGCACGCGGGGCTGTTCAAGGCCCTGTTCTTCGTGACCGGGAACCGCGCCGATGCGGCCGAGCTCGCACAGGACGCCTTCCTGAAGCTGTGGGAGCGATGGGATCGGATCGAACGGATCGACGATCCCACGGGCTACCTGTTCCGCGTGGCATTGAACGGGTTCCGGATGCGGACGCGCGCCACGCTCCGGGCCGCGCGGAGGCTGGTGCCGATCGTCTCGACGACCGACCCGTTCGACGAGATCGATCTTCGCGAAGACGTCCGCGGGATGCTGCTCGAGCTGTCGCCGCGCCAGCGCGCCGCCCTCGTCCTGCTCGACATGTACGGCTACGGTTCCGAGGAGGCCGCACGGATCATGGGTGTCCGTCCGTCGACCGTCCGCGCGCTCGCGACGCAGGGCCGTGCCGTGCTCCGAAAGAGAGGCCCGCATGCCTGAGCTGAGGGAGGTCTTCGAGATGGTGACCAAGCAGACCGAGCCCGACGTCGATGCCTGGAGGGACCAGGAGCGGCGTCAGTATCGGAAGAGCAGGAACCGGAAGCTGGGCGCCCTGGCGATCGCCGCCGCGATCGGGATCGTGGCGGTGGTGGTCGTAGCCCGGGCCGCGGACAAGGGGACCGGAACGCAGCCCGGAGGCCGACCGAGCGATACGACCGAGCTCCCTACGGACCAGTCGACCCCGCCGCTGCCTAGCGGGAGCGTGGAGCCCGGGCGGTACGTCTTCACTTCATACGACCCCGGCCTCGATGCTTCGCACCGGATCACGATCGATGTTCCGGAGGGTTACGTGGGCGTCGACGGACTCGGCGCCCTCAAGTCCGGATTCAGTCAGACCGGAGTGGCCACCATGGCCATCGGTGACGTCTACGCCGACCCTTGCCAGTGGGAGGGAACGCAACTCGACCGATCGCAGATCTCGTCGGCCGATGGCCTGGCGGCGGCGCTCGCGACCCAACAGGGGGTCCGCGTTTCGACACCGACCGATGTCACGGTCGCGGGCTTCGCCGGCACGTACATGGAGCGACGAGTGCCCGCCCGGATGGTCTCGTCCGATTGCGACAGCGACCAGTTCCGGGTGTATCGGGTCCCCGAGTGGGGCGGAAGGTACCTGGAGCCCGGTCAGCTCCAGCGCCTGTGGGTCCTTGACGTCGACGGCGTTCCGCTCGTCATCGATGCTTCGATCCAGACAGGGGCGTCGACCGGGATCCTAGTTGAGCTGCTGCAGATGGTGGAGTCCGTCCGGATCGATCCTCGCTAGGAGGCAAGGAGCGGGGCGTTCATTCGGAGCGGATAAGCCCGCCGGGTGGAGCGACCGCGAAAGCGGTCAGGCAGAACCATCGGTGTTCGAACGGGAAAGGGAGGAAGGTCATGGTGAGGAGGCACAGCAGGTGGTTGATCGTCGCGTCATTGGTCGCAGCATCGGTAGCAGTCACGGGCGTGGCCGTCGCGACCGGGCCGACGGGTTCGGTGGTGTCCGAAGTGATGGGCGCGGGCTCGATGCCGAGCGGGGTCGGGTTCGCCGCCACGCCTGACGCGAACACGGTCGTCGCGAGGTTCACGTTTGGGCCGAACTCGTCCTCGGGGTGGCACACGCACCCGGGGAAGACGCTCGTCACGGTGAAGTCAGGCACGTTCACCGTGTACCACGCCAAGGACTGCGAGGCCCGGGCGTACGGACCCGGGGACGCCTTCCTGGAGCTGCCCTCGACGGTGCACATCGGCCGGAACGAGACCGGCGACATCGTCGAGCTCGGGGTCGTCTTCTTCGGGGTGCCGGTGGGCGGGAGCCCTCGGATCGACCAGCCCCAGCCAGACGGCTGCGAGATCACCTAGCCGGTCGATCAGGCGTTCGAGGTGGACACCGAACGGCCCGGCAGCCACATGGGTGCCGGGCCCTCGGTCTTTCGGGGTTCGGCGCCGTGGCGCCGGACCCACAACGCGTCCTACCCGCTCAGGCCTCCGACGAACCCGCCAATTCGACCGGGGGGACGTCGGGCGGAACGCCCGCACCCTCGAACACGATCTCTCCGTCGCGAGCGTCGACGATGATCGTCTGGCCGGCGCGGAACTCCTTCCACAGGAGCTTCTCGGACAACGGGTCTTCCACCAACCGCTGGATCGTCCGCCGAAGCGGGCGAGCGCCGAGCGAGGGGTCGAACCCCTTCTCGGCCAGGACGGACTTCGCGGCATCGGTCAGCTCGATCTCGAGGTCCTTGGCCTTCAGCTGCTCGGTGACCCGCTTCATCAGCAGGTCGACGATCTGCTTCACGTCCTCCTGGGTGAGCGAGTGGAAGACGATCACCTCGTCGATCCGGTTGAGGAACTCGGGTCGGAACGACTTCTTCAGCTCGTCCATGACCCGATCCTTCATCTTCTCGTAGGTCATCTTCTCGTCGGGACGCGCCGCGAACCCGATCCCGGGTCCCTTCTGGATGTCCCGCGTCCCGAGGTTCGACGTCATGATGATGATCGTGTTCTTGAAGTCGACCTGGTGACCCTGCGAGTCCGTCAGGCGCCCGTCCTCCAGGATCTGCAGGAGCGTGTTGAACACGTCGGGGTGCGCCTTCTCGATCTCGTCGAACAGGATCACGCTGAACGGCTTGCGGCGGACGGCCTCCGTGAGCTGGCCACCCTCCTCGTACCCCACGTAGCCCGGGGGCGAGCCGATCAGGCGACTGACCGTGTGCTTCTCCATGTACTCGGACATGTCGAGCTGGATCAGCGCGGCCTCGTCGCCGAACAGGAACTCGGCCAGCGCCTTGGAGAGCTCGGTCTTCCCGACGCCCGAGGGGCCGAGGAAGATGAACGAGCCCGAAGGCCGTTTGGGGTCCTTCAGGCCTGCGCGCGTGCGGCGGATAGCCTTGCTGACCGCCGTGATCGAGTCCTCCTGGCTGATGATCCGCTTGTGGAGCTCGTCCTCCATGCGGAGCAGCTTCTCGGTCTCCTCCTCCGTCAGCTTGAAGACGGGGATGCCGGTCCACGTGGCGAGCACCTCCGCGATCTCCTCCTCATCCACCTCGGAGAGCACGTCCATCTCGCCGGATTTCCACTCGCGCTCGCGCCGCTGGCGCTCCTCGACCAGCTGGCGCTCCTCGTCGCGCAGCGAGGCCGCCTTCTCGAAGTCCTGGGCGTCGATCGCGCTCTCCTTGCGAAGACGGACCTCGGCGATCTTCTCGTCGACCTCGCGCACGTCCGGGGGCGCGGTCATCCGGCGGATCCGCAGCCGCGAGCCCGCCTCGTCGATCAGGTCGATCGCCTTGTCCGGGAGGAACCGGTCGCTGATGTAGCGATCCGACAGGTTCGCGGCGGCGACCAGCGCGTCGTCGGTGAACGACACGCGGTGGTGCGCCTCGTACCGATCGCGGAGGCCCTTCAGGATCTCGATCGTGTGCGCGACGGTCGGCTCCTCGACGTTGATCGGCTGGAAGCGCCGCTCGAGCGCCGCGTCCTTCTCCAGGTGCTTGCGGTACTCGTCGCGCGTCGTCGCGCCGATCGTCTGGAGCTCGCCGCGCGCGAGCATCGGCTTGAGGATGCTCGCGGCGTCGATCGCGCCCTCTGCGGCGCCCGCGCCCACGAGCGTGTGCAGCTCGTCGATGAACAGCACGATGTCGCCGCGCGTGCGGATCTCCTTCAGCACCTTCTTCAGTCGCTCCTCGAAGTCGCCGCGGTACCGCGAACCGGCCACGAGCGCGCCGAGGTCGAGCGTGTAGATCTGCTTGCCCTTGAGGGTCTCGGGGACCTCGCCGCGGACGATGTCCTGCGCGAGGCCCTCGACGATCGCCGTCTTGCCGACGCCGGGCTCGCCGATCAGCACCGGGTTGTTCTT
>DAIOFZ010000065.1:0-11769 GCA_036745475.1 Actinomycetota bacterium
GCCGGCGTCGCCGCGCTCATGTCGACGATCGTCGCGGGGGTGGCCCTCGGCTTCCTCCCGTGGAACTTCCATCCGGCGAGGATCTTCATGGGCGACTCGGGCGCGCTCCTGCTGGGGCTGCTCATGGCGGTGGCCACGATCTCGGGGGTTGGGCAGAACCTCGAGGGCCCGAGCGGCGGCGACCTCGCCGCCATCGCGATCCCGATCGCCGTCCCGCTGCTCGTCCTCGCCGTCCCGCTGCTCGACGTCGTGCTCGCGATCGTCCGACGGATGCGGAAGGGGATCGGGATCGCGCACGCCGACAAGGAACACATCCACCATCGGCTGATGGACATCGGTCACTCCCACCGCCAGGCCGTCCTGCTGATGTACCTGTGGGGCGCGTTGATCGCGGGTGCCGCGCTGGTGGCCGCCTACGTGAACGGGCGGATCCTCGTCGCCGTGATCCTGGTCTCGGCGGTGCTCGTCGCGACCGTCCTGCCTCGCCTGATCCGGGACCGGACCCCGCGGGGGAGCGATCGTCGACCGGTCCCGGTCCACGCCGACCGTCGCGCCGGAAGGCATCGGCGGCGGGCGGCATCGGACGGCCGCGGGCGCGAAGGTTCCCGGGTCCCGACCGCGAGCAAGCCTGCGCCGGCCGACGCCGACGGCGTGCCGTTGCGTTCGGAGTCGACGCCCCCGGTGTCGGAAACCCCCGCGACGTCGAGGACGCGTGACTCGGCCTGACGCCGACCGCTCCGCGGGATGGCCCGCTCGGGGCCGCTTGAGGCATAATCCCGGCTTCGAAGGCGCGTCAGGGACATCGACTCGTACTCCTCGTTGAGATAGGAGGCTGCTTGCCGGATATCGACGTTCGCCTCGAACGCGTGACGAAGACGTTCGGTGACGCGCTGGCCGTCGACGATCTCTCGCTCGACATCGCCGAAGGGGAGTTCTTCAGCATGCTCGGTCCCTCAGGATGCGGGAAGACGACGACGCTCCGGATGATCGGCGGGTTCGAGGAGCCCTCCCGCGGGACGGTCTACCTGGGTGGCCGGGACGTGACCGACCTCCCCCCCTACAAGCGCGACGTGAACACCGTGTTCCAGTCCTACGCGCTGTTCCCGCACTTGAACGTGTTCGAGAACGTGGCGTTCGGTTTGCGGCGGAGGAAGGTGGCCAAGGGCGATGTCAAGACCCGCGTCGACGAGGCGCTCCGGCTCGTGGAGATGTCCGGCTTCGAGGAACGCAAGCCCGGGCAGATGTCCGGCGGTCAGCAGCAGCGCGTGGCGCTCGCGCGCGCCTTGGTGAACCACCCAAAGGTCCTGCTCCTGGACGAGCCGCTCGGCGCCCTCGACCTCAAGCTCCGCAAGCAGATGCAGCTGGAGCTGAAGCGCATCCAGCAGGAAGTGGGTATCACGTTCATCTACGTTACCCACGATCAAGAGGAGGCCATGACGATGTCGAATCGGCTGGCCGTGATGCGTGCCGGTCGGACAGAGCAGATCGGACCTCCCGAGGAGGTCTACGAGAAGCCTCAGACGCAGTTCGTGGCGGCCTTCCTCGGCGCGTCGAACCTGCTCGAGGGGGATCTCAAGGAGCAGACGGACGGGACATCGACCGTGCTCCTCGCGGGAGGGGACGTCGTGCAACTGCCGAACGACCGGGCGCCGTTCCGGGTCGGAGAAAGCGTGCTCGTCGGCGTCCGTCCGGAGAAGATCACGATCCGGAGCGATGGAGGCAAGAGCGAGGGAGGGAACTCCGCCGATCGGGGGTGGAACTCGGTCTCGGGTCTGCTGCGCATGGCGACCTACATCGGTGTGAGTCACCAATACAAGGTCGAGGGTCCGGGTGGCCACGAACTCACGGTCTGGGTCCAGAATCTCGGGGCCGAACCTGTGCCGGCGCCGGGTGAGCGGGTGACATTGTCCTGGAGATGGGAGCACACGTTCGCCGTCTTGCCGCAGGAAGGGATCTCGATGGAGGAGGAAGAAGCGTGATGGATGACGACCGGCCGATGATCGATCCTGTCGCGATGCAGAGGGCGCTCCGAACGCGCCTGACGCGGCGCAGCCTGCTGAGGAACACGGGTATCGGGGTCGCGGGCTTCAGCCTCGCATCGCTCCTGGCTGCCTGCGGCTCCGACGAAGGTGGGACCACCGGGCAGTCAGCCACACCCCAGGACGTCTTCAGCGGCGAGCCCGGGGACACGCTCAACTTCGCCAACTGGCCGGCCTACATGGACCAGGCCAAGGACAAGGACGGAAACGTCTACCACCCCTCCCTCCGTGTCTTCCAGCAGCGGACGGGCATCGAGGTCAACTACTCGGACGAGATCAACGACAACGCCGAGTTCTTCGGCAAGATCCAGCCGCTGCTTGCGGGTGGCGACGACCCCGGCCGGGACCTGATCGTGATCACGAACGGCCGGTACTTCACCGCGCTCACGCAGAACGGCTGGGTCTACGAGCTCGACCCGTCGAAGCGCCCGAACTTCGACGCGAACGCGGCCAGCTGGGCCAAGGACCCGTTCTACGACCCCGGGAACAAGTTCGGGATGGCGTGGCAGTCCGGCATCACCGGGATCGGGTTCAACACCAAACAGGTGAACGGGGAGATCACGAAGATGGACGACCTGGCCGATCCCGCCAAGGTCGGCTCCAGCAGCGTGGGGATGCTCGAGGGAGACATGGGCGACTGGGTGATGATCAACCTCGGGATCGATCCGGTGACCTCCGGCCCCGACGAGTGGAAGGAGGCGGCCGCCTGGCTGAAGATGCAGCGGGAGTCGGGGACCGTCCGGGCCTACTACGGCAACGACTACCTGCCCGACCTCCAACAGGGAAACCTGAACGCGGCGATGGCGTGGTCGGGTGACGTCCTGTACTCGGCGATCTGGCTGGGGCTCGACATGCAATACGTCTTCCCCGAGGGTGGGGCCTTGCTGTGGATCGACAACATGCTCGTCCCTGCCGGCGCTCAGAACCCGGTGGGCGCGGCCGAGATCATGGACTTCTACTACGACCCCGAGATCGCGACGATGCTGACCGAGTGGATCCTCTACATGTCGCCCGTTCCCGCGACCCAGGAGCTGATCAAGAAGGACGCGGAGAAGAACTTCGATCAGGGATACAAGGGGTACGCCAATAGGCTCCAGGCGACCGCCGAGAATGAGTTCCTGTACCCGACCGAGGAGTTCCTCGGGCGGACGACGTTCGGGTTCGGCGACTGGACCGACGAGTCGGCCGAGGAGTGGGATGCCATCTTCCTCCCGATCTCGCAGGGCTGATCCGCCGACGTGACCACGGTCGACGAGGTCGTCGTCGAGGCTCCGCCACCGGGTGGGTCGGCCGGTCCTCGTCGGAGCATCGGCGCACGCCGTCGGCTGGTTCCCTACTACCTCTTGTCGCCGGGAGCCCTGTTCCTGCTCCTATTCTTCCTGATCCCACTCGGCCTGATGCTCTACACCTCGCTCGAGAGCGGCGGCCTTCTCTCGGGGGGGTTCCGCTTCTCGTGGGCCTTCGACAACTACACGAACGTCCTCGGTCAGTACCAGGTGCAGTTCGTCCGCTCGATCGTGTACTCGATCATCGTCACGATCGCCGCCCTGCTCCTCGCGTACCCGATGACCTACTGGATCGCGTTCTACGGGGGCAAGTGGAAGTCGTCGCTGCTGTTGCTCATCCTGGTTCCGTTCTTCGTCTCCTTCGTGATCCGGACGATCCAGTGGAAGTTCATCCTCGGCGACCACGGCCCGATCCTCGGCCCGCTGAAGGACATCGGGCTCCTGCCGCAGGGCTTCCGCGTGCTGGCCACGCCGTTCGCCGTGGTGGCCGGGATCACCTACAACTTCCTGCCCTTCACGGCGCTGCCTCTGTACGTCGCCCTCGAGCGGATCGACAAGCGCCTGGTGGAGGCCGCGAAGGATCTGTACTCGAGCCGGTGGGAGGCGTTCCGCAAGGTGGTCTGGCCGCTCTCGCTGCCGGGCGTCTTCGCAGCGTTCCTGCTCACGTTCGTGCCAGCGACGGGTGACTACGTGAACGCCACCCTCCTGGGCGGCCCCGGCACGACGATGATCGGCAACATCATCCAGGAGAAGTTCCTCGTCGAGCTCGACTATCCGGAGGCTGCGGCGCTCTCGGTCATCCTGATGATCGTGATGCTGGTCCTGGCCACCATCTATGCCCGGATCCTCGGGACCGAGGACGTGCAGCGCGCGGCGGGCGCCGGCGCATGAGCACGGTCGCCGCGCCGGCGAAGTCGCTCCCCGAGCTTGGTCCGGCGCCGCTGAACCGGTCTCGGAAACGATGGACCCGCTTCATCCTGCCGACGTACACGATCGTCATGATCGTCTACCTGGCGAGCCCGATCTTCGTGATGATCCTGTACGGGTTCAACGACGTCCCGTTCGATCGTCAGACCGCGAAGTTCTGGGGCTTGACCCTGGACTGGTGGAAGAACGTCTTCAACGTCCCGGGCCTGTACCCGGCCTTCAAGAACTCGCTCAAGATCGCACCGATCGCCGCGGCGTTCTCGACGGCGATCGGAACGTTGTTCGGGCTGGCCCTGGGCCGATACCGGTTCCGCGGCCTGAAGCCCGTGGACTTCATCATCTTCCTGGCGATCGCGGTCCCCGAGATCGTCCTGGGGTCGTCGCTGCTGTCGATGTTCGTCCTGGCGAAGGTGTCCACGGGGTACGCGACCATCATCCTGTCCCACATCGGCTTCTCGATCGCCTTCGTCGCGATCACGGTGCGGGCCCGTGTCCAGGGACTGGATCGCAACCTGGAGGATGCCGCACAAGACCTGTTTGCGAGCCCCGTCTCCGCGTTCTTCAAGGTGACGTTGCCTCTGATCGCGCCCGCGATCTTGGCCGGGTTCCTCCTCGCGTTCGTCCTGTCCCTCGACGACTTCGTGATCACCAACTTCGTCGCAGGTCCGGTCCTCACCTTCCCGCTGTGGGTGTACGGAGCGCAGAGGATCGGGGTGCCTCCCCAGGTCAACGTGATGGGGACGCTCCTGTTCGCTGCCGGCATCCTGGCAGCCGTCGCGAGCGTACTTGCGCAACGCCGGCGAAGCCGCGCATGAGACGGTAGGGAGGCGGACGTCCAGTCCGCGGACGTGGGCACCGGGACTTCGTGAATCCTTTCACAAGCTCGTGGAAAAGGGCCATCTACCTGCAGAAACAGGACGCCTGAGGTTTGACGGCTCGAACGCGCCCCGGATATACTTCCGCGCCCATGGCGGGTTGCGGACGCGACGGCGCTTGGGGCGGCATGGGGATCGGTTGGGCGGTCACCGCGACGCTCGTCGGAGGGATCCTCGTGTGGGGGAGCGTCGGCTACCTGGCCGACCGGCTGCTCGGGCTCAACCACCGGATCTTCACCGCGGTGGGGATCGTGCTCGGGGCCGGTGGAGCGATCTACCTCGTCTATCTGCGATTCGGCAAAGGGGAAGGGAACCGCGGTGGCGCCTGAGCGCGAGATGATCCGGCGTATCTCGCCGTTCGCGCTCCCCGTCGCGGTCGCCGCGTTCGCCCTGGGGACCCTGATGGACGGCACCGATGCGGGGTGGTCCGCGGCCATCGCGATCGTCGTCGTCTACGTGAACTTCGTCGCGCACGGCTCCTCGCTGGCGCTCGCCGCCACGATCTCGCCCTCCGTGCTCTACGCGGTCGGGCTCGGGGGGTTCCTCGTGCGCCTGGGCGTCATCGTCCTGGTGATCGCGTTGCTCCAGCAGACGGAGTGGTTCTCGATCCTCGCCTTCATCGCCGCCCTGATCCCGGCCACGATCGCGCTGCTCGTGGTCGAGATGAAGCTGGTCTCCGGTCGGATGCAGGCGGACCTGTGGACGGACGCGAGCGACCGGCGCGGGGTGGCGCCGTGATCGCGACGATCGGGTCGGTCCTCGCCGCGTTCGAACCCCCGTCGACCAAGGACTTCGTGTGGGGCTGCTGGGGACCTTCCCTGCGGGCGGGCGGGCTCGATCTGTGCCTCAACTTCATCACGTTCCTCGTCCTGCTCGGCTTCCTGCTGATGATCGGGTTCTTCTACTTCGCGCTCCGCAAGCCGCGGGTCGTCCCGGGCAAGCTGCAGAGCACCGCCGAGCTGGGCATCCAGTTCGTGCGCGAGAACATCGCCCTGCAGATGATCGGGCCCGAGGGGGACCGGTTCATGCCCCTGCTCGCGACGCTGTTCTTCGCGATCTTCTTCTGGAACATCTTCGAGGTCGCCCCCGGGATCAACTTCTCCTCCAACAGCCGGATCGCGTTCCCCCTGGTGATGGCGATCATCGCGTGGATCACCTACAACGCGGTCGGCATCAGCAAGCACGGGTTAGGGGGGTACATGAAGCACGTCCTGTTCCCGCCCGGAGCCCCGGTGTGGCTGTACCCGCTCCTGGTGCCGATCGAGTTCATCACCCAGATCATCGTCCGGCCGATCACCCTGTCCGTCCGACTCTGGGCCAACTTCCTCGCGGGGCATTTCCTGCTCGCGGTGTTCTTCCTCGGCACGATCGCGATGCTCGAGTCCGGTGGGATCCTGTACGCGATCGCGCCGCTGTCGTTCGCGATCGGCGTCGCCCTGGTGGGGTTCGAGGTCTTCGTTTCGCTCTTGCAGGCGTTCATCTTCACCATCCTCACCGCCTCGTACATCGGCGGCGCGATGGCCGAAGAGCATTAGACAAGGAGGGCTGCTGTGTTCGGACTGTTGGCGCAAACGACGGGAGACGTCGGCACGGGCCTGGAGACGATCGGCCGGGGGCTCGTCATCGGGCTGGCCGCGATCGGCCCCGGCATCGGGCTGGGGGTGCTGATCGGGAAGTCCGTCGAGGCGATGGCGCGCCAGCCCGAGTACGCCGGGCAGGTGCGGGCGACGATGTTCATCGGCATCGGGCTGATCGAGGCGCTCGCGCTGTTCGGCATCGCGTTCTCGTTCATCATCTAGGGAGGGAGCCGACGTGGTCGCATCGATCATCTGGTTCCTTGCCCAGGCCGAGGGGGAGGCCGAGCCCGTCAACGACGCGAAGGACCTGTACCCGCACTGGGAGGAGCTGCTCGTCGGGGCGCTCGCGTTCGCGGTCCTGTTCTTCTTCGTGTGGAAATGGGTGCTGCCGCGGGTGAGCGCCCTCCTGGAGGAGCGGCGCGCCAAGATCCAGGGGGACCTCGAGCGCGCCGAACAGACCCGCACGCAGGCCGAACAGGAGCTCGCCGAGTACCGGGAGCAGCTCGCGAAGGCCCGCCAGGAGTCGAACGGCATCATCGAGGAGGCGAGGAAGACGGCGGAGCAGCTTCGCGCCGAGATCCAGGCGCGGGCCGAGCGCGAGGCCGCCGCCACCGTCGCGAAGGCCCAAGACGAGATCCGGGCCGAGCGGGACCGGGTCTTCCAGGAGCTGCGGGGCGAGATCGGCGAGATCGCGGTCGAGCTCGCGGGGCGCGTCGTAGGAGCATCGTTGGATGCGGAGGCGCATCAGCGGCTGATCGACGAGTACATCGACGAGGTGTCCAAGGGCGCTGCGGCGAACGGGAAGCACTGACGTGGCGGACAAGGACGCGCTCGTTCGCAGCTACGCGGAGGCGCTGTTCCGCGTGGCGGACGCCGAGGGCGAGCTCGACGCGGTCGAGCGGCGCCTCTTCGCCTTCGCCGAGCTGCTCGAACGGGAGACGCGCGTCCGGGACGCGCTCCTTGACCCCTCCCTGCCGATCGAGAACAAGCGGCAGCTGATCGCGGACACGCTCCGCGAGCGTGCCAACCCGCTCGCGGTCAACCTGCTCGGGTTCCTCGTCGAGCAGGGGCGAGCCCGGGAGATCGGCCGGATCATCGAGGCGCTCGCCGAGGTCGTCGCGGCGACGCGCGAGCGGGCGGTCGCCGAGGTCCGCTCGGCGGTCCCGCTCGGCGACGCCAGAGCCAAGAAGCTGGCCGACGCGCTCTCCAGGGCCACGGGGCGCCCGATCGAGATCAGGGTGATCGTCGACCCGAGCATGCTCGGCGGCGTGGTGGCCAAGGTCGGCGACGAGATCTTCGACGGGTCCGTGCGCTCGCGCCTGCTGGAGGCGCGGGAGCAGCTGACCGGAACGACCACAAGGAGCGGGTGAACCCGATGGCAGTGGACGAGCTGAACTTCGACCCGAAGGACATCGCCGAGGCCCTCCGCAAGAACGTGGAGAGCTTCACCCCCTCGGTCGAGCGTGAAGAGGTCGGTCGCGTGGTCGAGGCCGGGGACGGCATCGCGCGCGTGAAGGGGCTCCCCGGCGCGATGGCCAACGAGCTGCTCGAATTCCCCGGCGGGGTCCTCGGGCTCGCCTTCAACCTCGACGAGGACGAGATCGGCTGCATCATCCTGGGCGAATCCGATCAGATCGAGGAGGGCGACCTCGTCAAGCAGACCGGGAGGATCCTGTCGATCCCGGTGGGCGACGGCTTCCTGGGCCGCGTGATCGATCCCCTCGGCGTCCCCCTGGACGGGAAGGGTCCGATCCGGGCCGAGGACACGCGGGTGCTCGAGATCCAGGCCGCCAACGTCGTCGACCGTCAGCCGGTGAAGGAGCCGCTGCAGACCGGCATCACCGCGATCGACGCGATGACGCCGATCGGGCGCGGTCAGCGCGAGCTGATCATCGGCGATCGACAGACGGGCAAGACCGCCGTGGCGATCGACGCGATCATCGCCCAGCGCGACAACTGGGCCAGCGGCGACCCCAAGCAGCAGGTCCGATGCATCTACGTCGCGGTCGGCCAGAAGGCCTCCACCGTCGCCGAGGTCGTCGAGACGCTGAGCGACAACGGCGCCCTCGACTACACGGTGGTCGTGAACGCGTCGGCGTCGGATCCGACCCCGTTCCAGTACATCGCCCCGTACTCGGGCGCGGCCCTTGGCGCGTACTGGATGTACGAGGGCAGGCACGCGCTCGCCGTCTACGACGACCTGTCCAAGCAGGCGACCGCCTACCGGACGCTCTCCCTGCTGCTCCGCCGGCCCCCTGGTCGCGAGGCGTACCCCGGCGACGTCTTCTACCTCCACTCCCGGCTGCTCGAGCGCGCGGCCAAGCTCTCGGACCGGCTGGGCGCCGGGTCGTTCACGGCCCTGCCGATCATCGAGACCAAGGGCAACGACATCTCCGCCTACATCCCGACCAACGTGATCTCGATCACCGATGGCCAGATCTACCTCGAGCCCGACCTATTCTTCGCGGGCGTGCGCCCCGCGATCAACGTCGGCACCTCCGTGTCGCGCGTCGGCGGGAACGCGCAGATCAAGGCGATGAAGAAGATCGCCGGGACCCTGCGCATCGCGATGGCGCAGTACCGGGCGCTCGAGGCGTTCGCGCAGTTCGGTTCCGAGCTGGACAAGGAGTCGCAGAAGCAGCTCGCGCGCGGCGCCCGCGTCGTCGAGATCCTCAAGCAGCCGCAGTACGCGCCGGTACCGGTCGAGCGACAGGTCGTCGCGATCTGGGTCGGCACCGGCGGGTACCTGGACGCCCTGCCGGTCGAGGACGCCAAGCGGTTCGTCGACGAGTTCATCGAGCAGCTGTCCGCCCGGACCGACGTCCTGGATCAGATCCGGGACTCGGGCGAGCTCTCGGACGCGGCGGAGGCCACGCTCAAGCAGTCGCTCGAGGACTTCACGCAGACCTTCGTGTCGTCGGATGCGGGCGCCGGGAGCGAGGCCGGCGTGGGTCAGGGGGCGCCGAGGGACCCGGTCAAGCCGGACGTCGGCTGGGACCGCCTCTCGTCGGCCGACGACGAGGACGAGCCCCCGGGCTCGGGCGGCTAGCGCTCCGTGGGCGCGCAGCTCCGCGTCGTCCGCCGGCGGATCCGCTCGGTCCAGTCGACGATGAAGATCACCCGCGCGATGGAGCTGATCGCCGCGTCGCGGATCGTGAAGGCGCAGCAGCGCGTGATGGAGGCGCGGCCCTACGCGGACCTGCTCACCGCGGCGATGGAGGACGTGGCCCGGCAGACGGGCTCGATGGTCCACCCGCTGCTCGAGGAGCGCGAGGCGCCGTCGCACGCCGGCGTGCTCGTCATGACCAGCGACCGGGGGCTGGCCGGCGCGTTCAACGCGAACCTACTCAAGCGCGCCGAGGGCCTGCTCCGCCGTGTGCGATCCCGGGGGCTCGAACCCGTCCTGTACCTGACGGGGAAGAAGGCGATCGGGTACTTCCGGTTCCGTGGCGTGACGCCCGAGGCCTCGTGGTCGGGGTTCTCCGAGGTGCCGCGCTACGATGCCGCCCAGGAGATCGGGGCACGGATGATCGAGGACTTCGGCTCCGGGCGCATCGACGAGCTCCACACGGTCTACACGGACTTCCGCTCGGCGTTCACGTTCCGAGCCACGGACAAGCGGTTCCTGCCGATCGCGCCCGAGGAGGTCGTGGCCGACGTCCCGGGCGTGCCGAGCCCCGAGTACATCTTCGAGCCCGAGCCCGCCGAGATCCTGGACGACCTGCTCCCGCAGTACGTCATCACGAAGATCTACTTCGCGCTGCTCGAGTCCGCCGCCTCGGAGAACGCCGCCCGTCAGCGCGCGATGGCGGCCGCGACCGACAACGCGGACGAGCTCATCAAGGTGCTGACCCGGCAGGCCAACCGCGCCCGCCAGGACGAGATCACGACCGAGATCATGGAGATCGTGGGCGGGGCCGAGGCCCTGGCCTCGAAGGAGTGAGCGATGGCTGAGCAAGAGCTTGCACACGGCCGGGTGGCCCGGGTGATCGGCCCCGTGGTCGACGTCGAGTTCCCGCCCGATGGGCTGCCCGAGATCCACACCGCGCTGCGGATCGACGTGCGCCTGGAAGGGGAGACGCGGTCGATCACGTGCGAGGTGGCCCAGCACATCGGCGACGGGATGGTACGCACGATCGCCCTGAAGCCGACCGACGGCATGGTCAGGGGGTCACCCGTGGAGAACACCGGCTCGCCGATCAGCGTGCCGGTGGGCGAGGGCGTCCTCGGGCACGTCTACAACGTGCTCGGCGAGCCGCTCGATACCTCGCCGGACCAGATCCACGCGGCCGACCGTTGGCCGATCCACCGCCAGCCGCCGCCCTTCGATGAACTCGAGCCCAAGCAAGTGATGCTCGAGACCGGCATCAAGGTCATCGACCTGCTCGAGCCCTACGTGCAGGGCGGCAAGATCGGGATGTTCGGCGGGGCCGGGGTGGGCAAGACCGTCATCATCCAGGAGATGATCCGCCGCCAGGCACAGCAGCACGGCGGCGTCTCGGTGTTCGCCGGGGTCGGCGAGCGGACCCGCGAGGGCAACGACCTCTTCCTGGAGATGACCGAGTCCGGCGTCATCAAGAACACGGCGCTCGTGTTCGGGCAGATGGACGAGCCGCCGGGCGTCCGGCTCCGGGTGGCGCTGTCGGCGCTCACGATGGCCGAGTACTTCCGCGACGTCGAGCGCAAGGACGTCCTGCTGTTCGTCGACAACATCTTCCGGTTCACGCAGGCGGGGTCGGAGGTCTCGACGCTGCTCGGCCGCATGCCGAGCGCGGTCGGCTACCAGCCCACGCTCGCCGACGAGATGGGCGACCTGCAGGAGCGGATCACCTCCACGAAGGGGCGTTCGATCACGTCGCTCCAGGCGATCTACGTGCCGGCGGACGACATCACCGACCCGGCGCCGCACACGGCGTTCGCGCACCTGGACGCGACCACGGTGCTCTCGCGCGACATCGCGTCGCTCGGCATCTACCCGGCGGTGGACCCGCTGGACTCGACCAGCCGGATCCTCGACGCCCGGTACGTCGGGCAGGACCACTACGACACGGCCCGCCGCGTCCAG
>DAIOFZ010000066.1:0-11609 GCA_036745475.1 Actinomycetota bacterium
CGTTCCGCCCCACCCACCCGCGGAACGCGCGTCGATCGCCCGCGCGGTCCCGTCGTCGAGCTCGACGCCGCGGCGCAGGCGCGCGAGCTGGCGCTGGGACGGAGGCCTGCCCACCTCCGCCAGGTACTCCTTCTCGATCGCGTACCGCGGGTGCGTGAGCCGGTGCGCGAGCGAGCCGTCGTTGGTCAGCAGCAGCAGCCCCTCCGTGTCCCGGTCCAGGCGACCGACCGGGAACACGTGCACGCCCTTGGGGAGGAAGCCGCTGAGGTCGCGGTCGGCGTGGGGGTCGCGCATCGTCGTCGTGACGCCGCGCGGCTTGTGCAACGCGAACGTGTGCAGCTCGGGGTCGACGTTGACCTTGGAACCGTCGACCCGCACCTCGTCGACCGCGGGATCGAGCCGGTCGCCCAGCGTCGCCACCCGCCCATTGATCTCGACGCGGCCGGCGGCGATCACCTCCTCGCACGCGCGGCGCGACCCGAACCCGGCGCGAGCGAGCGAACGCTGGAGCCGTTCGACTGACATCCCTCGTCAGTCGGTGCCGGCCGTCTCGGCCTCCGCGTCGCCCGCACCCGCCCGCAGGAGCGGCGCGAGCGCGGGCAGCGCCGAGAGCGACGGCAGACCGAGACGCTCGAGGAACTCCGGCGTCGTCCCGTACAGGACCGGACGGCCCGGCGTCTCCTCGCGGCCCACCTCGGCAACGAGCCCGCGGTCCACGAGCGCCCGCAGGACCCCCTCCGAGTTCACCCCGCGGATCCCCGAGATCTGATGCCGCGTGACCGGCTGCTTGTACGCGACGATCGACAGCGTCTCGAGCGCGGCCTTCGTCAGCCGGACGTGCCGCGATGCCAGCACGAACTGCTCGAGGACCGGCGCGGCCTCGGGGTGGGTCGTGAGGCGCCACCCGCCGGCCACGTTCCGCAACGTGAGGCCGGCTTCCCGCTCCTCGTAGCCGCGGGCGAGTTCCTCGCACCACTCGTCCACCTGGGGGCGTTCGGCCTCCAGTGCCTGGGCGAGGACCGCGGAGGTGACGGGTTCGTCTGAGATGAACAACAGCGCCTCGAGCGAGCGGAGAGACGACGCCCGGTCGTTCACGCGGCCTCGCCCTCCCAGCGGACGTGGATCTCGCCGAACGTCGCGGCCTGCGCCAGGTCGACCATGCCCTCTCGGTAGAGCTCGAGCAGCGCGAGGAACCGGACGACGATCTGGATCCGCTCGTCGCAGTCGGCGACGAGATCGCGGAACGACGCCTGCCCGAGCCGGCCCAGGTGATCGCGGACCGCCTCGACCGCCTCGGCCATCGTGTAGCGGATCGGCGTCACGTGCGACAGATCCACCAGCGGCGCCGGGCGGAGCACGATGGCCGCGATCCTCGCGAGGTCGTTCGCGTCCACGTCCTCCAGGACATCCGGGTACAGGTGCGCGAACTCGGACGGCGGACCGGCCTCCCGCGCGAAGCGCAGGCCCTCCTCGTCGAGCTCCCGCGCGATCTCGAGCGCGACCGTCCGGAACGCCGCGAGCTCGATCGAACGCGCGTAGACGAGATCGGGCGACACACCGAGAAGATCCTCCTCGTCCACGACCTCGTGTCGCGGCATCAGGCGACCGACCTTGAGCTCGAGCATGATCGCGCAGACGGCGAGGAACCACGTCGCCTCTTCCAGCGACCAGCTCTCCCCCGCCTTCGAGTGCGCGAGGAACCCGTCGGTGACCGTCGCGATCGAAACGTCGCACACGTCGATCTTCTGCTCGAGGATCAGATCGGCGAGGACCCTGAACGGCCCCGTGAAGACCGGGAGCTCGACCGCGAACGCGCCACCGTCCGGCTTCTCGGCTGACCCGGGACCGGCCGTCGACGTCATCCCGCTCCCGAGCCCGCCCCGAGGCCCATCCGATCGGCCGCGGTCTCGACCGTCTTGGCCGCGATCCCGCGGGCCTTGGCGGCTCCCTCGCGCAAGATCGACTCGAGACGGGACTCGTCGGAGCGGATCGCGTCGTAGGCCGTCCGGATCGGACGCAGGTACTCCGCGACGGCCGCACCGATCTCGTCCTTGAACCGGGCGTAGCCGGGATCGCTCGAGTACTCGTGCTCGATGTCTTCGGGGGTCACGCCGCGCGCGACCGCCATGATCTCGACCAGGTTCGAGATCCCTCGCTTGTCGGGCGCGCGCCGGATCTCCCTGCCGGAGTCGGTGACCGCTGACTTGAACTTCCGTGCGATCGCTTCGGGTGGGTCGAGGATGTACACCGTTCCCTGCTCGGAGCCGCCGGTCGTCGACATCTTCTTGTCCGGATCCTGAAGGTCGACGACGCGCGCCCCCACCTCGGGGATCCGGTGTCTCGGGACGGTGAATATCTGCCCGTACCGCGAGTTGAAGCGTTCTGCGACGGTCCGGGCAAGCTCGATGTGCTGCTTCTGGTCTTCGCCGACGGGCACCTCGTCCGTCTGGTACGCGAGGATGTCCGCGGCCTGCAGCACGGGATAGAGGAAGAGCCCGGAGGAGACGAAATCCCGCTGCTCCGCCGACTTCTCCTTGAACTGGGTCATCCTGCGGAGCTCCCCGTAGGCGGTGACGCTCGTCAGCAGCCAGCAGAGGTAGGTGTGCTCGGCGACGTCGCTCTGCCGGAAGAGGATGCATCGGTCCGGATCGAGCCCGGCCGCGATCAGGATCGACACGGTGTCGTGGACCTGACGACGTAGGGCCGCCGGGTCGTGCCTCGCCGTGATCGCGTGCAGATCGACCAGGCAGTAGATGCTGTCCCCGACCTCCTGGCCTTCGACGTACTGACGCACCGCGCCGATGAGGTTGCCGAGGTGCTTGCTGCCCGTCGGCTGGATCCCCGAGAAGATCCTGATCTTCCCGCCCGTCCCCGTCGCCGCATCGCCCACGATCCGGCGATGATAGCGCCCGGGGGGGCCGGCTCCGGGAGCCGTCAGCCCGTGCAGTCGATGCCGGCCGCCAGGTTGCAGGCCACGTTCGCGAACGTGTCGACGATCGAGAGCAGTGGACCGGACAGGATGAAGAAGATCACGAGGATGAACAGGACCAGGTACTGCTCGGCGTTGACGTACACCTCGCGAGGCCGAGGGGGCAGGAACGGCGCGAGGAGTTTCGCGCCGTCGAGCCCGGGGACCGGCATCAGCTGGAACCCGAACATGAACGCGTTCACGATCAGCCACGCGAGCGCGAACCTCTCGAGCTCCCCGGTCACCCCGGCCCTGATCAGCAGGCCGGCGAGGAAGGACAGCAGGATGTTGGCGAGCAGGCCGGCCAGAACCACCAGGTTCATGTCACGCCGTGGGTTCTTGAAGAACGTCGGGTCCACGGGCATCGGCTTCGCGTAGGCGAACACGGGCAACAGGAGCACCCCGCGGGCGGCGACCAGGATCAGCGCGAGCGCGGGAAGGATCAGCGAGCCGAAGGGGTCGATCAGCGGCGTGGGGTTCAGGGTGAGCCGGCCCCATCGCTTGGCGGTGGGGTCGCCGAGCCGAACCGCGACGAACGCGTGCGCGTATTCGTGCAGGACGAGCGCCGGCACGAGCGAGATGCCGAGGTAGACCGCGAACTTCAGGTCGCTCACGAGCCGTACCACCCGTACACGAGCGGCGGCTGCTCGACCGGATCGTCCGAGAGGGCGATCGCCGCCAGCACCGATCGGACGCACGTCTCGGCGTCCGCCTCGCTCCGGGCGTGCACCTGCCCGAGCTCCTGCCCGCCCTCGAGGCGATCGCCCACCTTCGGCAGGAAGACGATGCCGACCGCCGGGTCGATCGGGTCCCCTTTCTTCTTCCTCCCCGCACCGAGCTCGCCGCTCGCTCGCCCGAGGGCCTCGGCGTCGACGGCCGCCAGGGTGCCGGGCCGCTCGGCCGCGAACGGACGAACCACGGGCGCGGCCGGGAGGACACCTCGGGGATCGTCCACGACGCGCGGGTCGCCGCCCTGGGCCCGCACCATCGCGCGGAACGCCTCGAGCGCCTCCCCCGAGTCGAGCGCCGCGGCTGCCCGCGCTCTCCCCTCCCCCATCGGGACGTCCGAGAGCCGGGACACCGCCTCGCCGGCGAACATCACCGCCGCGTCGCGGAGGCGTCCGTGCAGCTCGCCGCGGAGCAACCGGACCGCCTCGACCACATCCAGCGCGTTCCCGATCGCCTCGCCGAGCGGCTGCGACATGTCGGTCACCGCGGCCCGCGTCGCACGCCCCCAATCCCTCGCGAGCGCCGTGCACGCCTCGGCGAGCTCGGCCGCGTCACCCGGCGTCTTCATGAACGCCCCGCTCCCCGCTTTCACGTCGAGGAGCACGAGATCGGTGCCGATCGCGAGCTTCTTCGACATCACGCTCGCGGCGATCAGCGGCACCGACGGGACCGTCGCGGTCGCGTCCCGAAGCGCGTACAGCGCGCCGTCGCCCGGGACGAGGTCGGCCGTCTGCGCCGCGACGGCCGAACCGACCTCCTCGACCTGTCGTTCGAATGCGTCCGGGTCCAGGTCGGTGCGCAGTCCCGGGATCGACTCGAGCTTGTCGAGCGTTCCGCCCGTGTGGCCGAGCCCGCGCCCGGAGAGCTTGGCCACCGCGAGCCCGAGCGACGCCACGATCGGCGCGAACACGAGCGTCACGCCGTCGGCCACGCCGCCGGTCGAGTGCTTGTCCACCTTCGGTCGCGAGATGCCGCCGAGCGGGAGCGTCTCGCCCGAGTCGACCATCGCGCGCGTGAGGGCGAGCGTCTCCGAGGCGTCCAGGCCGTTGATGAACGCCGCCATCAGGAAGGCGGCGGCCAGGTAGTCCGGGAGCTCGCCGCGTGCGTAGTTCAGGACGAAGGACCGGAGCTCGTCGGGTTCGAGCGTTCGGCCGTCGCGCTTGGCGGCGACCACGTCGCGAGGGTCGTTCACCGCCCGATCTCTCCGGCGAAGCTCGAGCCCTGCAGGCCCCACGGCACGCCGAGGAGCTCCGCCACCGTGGCGCCGAGATCCGCGTACGTGTCGCGGTCGCCCACGTCGTACGGCCCGCCGTCGAGCCCGGCGGCGAGCATCGGCGTGCGTTCGCGCGAGTGGTCGGTCGAGGGCGTGGTGGGGTCGCACCCGTGGTCGCCGGTCAGCAACAACACGCCACCACCGAGCTCGCCGACGAGCTCGGGGATCCTCGCGTCGAGCGCCTCGATCGCGTGCGCGTAGCCCTCGGGATCGTTTCGATGCCCGTACTTGCTGTCGAAATCGACGAGGTTCCCGAATACGAGGGCCGGGCCGGGGCGGCGCAGGAAATCGATCGTGAGGTCGACGCCGTGGTCGTTCGAATCCGAGTATCGCGCCTCGGTCAGTCCCTGCTGCGCGAAGATGTCCTGGATCTTGCCGACGCCGTACACCGCGACGCCGCCCTCGACGCAACGGTCGAGCAGCGTGGGACCGGGCGGCGGGACCGAGAAGTCGCGTCGCTCCGGCCGGCGGACGAACGCGCCGGGCTCCCCCGCGAACGGACGCGCGATCACGCGACCCACGTTGTGCTCGCCGGTCAGCAGGCGTCTCGCGACTCGGCACCACTCGTAGAGCGTCGGGAGCGGCACCACGTCCGTGTGCGCGGCGATCTGGAACACCGAGTCGCCGCTCGTGTACACGATCGGCCTGCCGGTGCGCAGGTGCTCCTGGCCGAGCCGCGCGATGATCTCCGTTCCCGACGCGGGCACGTTGCCCAGGACCTCGCGACCGATCCGCTCCTGGAACGCCTCGATGATCTCGGGCGGGAAGCCGTTCGGGTACAGCGGGAAGGGTTCGGTCAGGACGATCCCGGTCATCTCCCAATGCCCGCTCGTGGTGTCCTTGCCTGCCGACCGTTCCGTGAGCCGGCCGTGCGCCGAGCCCACCTCGGCCCGCGGCTCGATCCCCTCGATCCGCGTGAGCAGGCCGAGCCCGAGCGCTCCGAGGTTCGGTGCGCGGATCCCCGCGACGGCGGCCGCGGTGTTGCCGAGCGTATCCGAGCCCTCGTCGCCGTACGCGTTGGCGTCGGGCGCACCGCCGACCCCGAACGAATCGCACACGAGGATGAGGACGCGCGGAACCCTCCTCGCGGATCGCGGATCCTCGGTCACCTCAGCGGCCCTCACCGAGGTGCGCGCACTCGATGCACAGGATCGCCCACGGGAGCGCCTCGAGGCGCTCGATCGAGATCGGGCTGCCGCACCGCTCGCAGTCGCCGTAGGTGCCGAGCTCCATCTTCTTCAGCGCGCGGTTCACCCACCGCTGGTTGGCGCGGAGCGCCTTCATCAACGAGAGCAGCCTGGCGCGCTCCGCGGTCGAGTGCGCGCTGTCGGCGAACCCGCGCTCGACGTCGATCGCGGCGTCGTCCGAGTCCGGGTCACCACCCTGCTCCGCGATCTCCTTGCGGAGGTTCTCGCGCTGGTCTTCGAGCGCCCCACGCAGCTCGGCGAGCTTGGCCGGTTCGATCACGCGGAATCCCTCCTCCCCTCTTTCCGGGGGCTACCGCTCGCGCGTACGCGCTCGCTCCTTGAGCCCCCGGGGCCGCTGGTCGCGCGGGCCCGCGGGTGGGACGTGAAGTAGACCTCCCGCAGGTGCTCCCTGGTCACCAGCGTATAGACCTGGGTGGTGGCGACGCTCGCGTGGCCGAGCAGCTCCTGAACGACCCGCACGTCGGCGCCCCCCTCGAGCAGGTGGGTCGCGAACGAGTGCCGGAACGTGTGGGGGCTCACCTTCTTTCGGATACCGGCGCCGGCGGCGTGTTGCTGGACGATCCCCGTGCATCCCTGGCGGGTCAGGCGTCCCCCGCGCAGGTTCAGGAACAGTGCCGAACGCGAGCGAGCGGTCACGATCTGCGGCCGGACCCTCGTCAGGTACGCCGAGATCGCGTCGCGCGCGTACCGGCCGATCGGCACGTCGCGCTCCTTGCCGCCCTTGCCGAGCACGCGGACGCTCCCCTCCTGCAGGTCGAGGTCGTCCAGGTCGAGGCCGACGAGTTCGGAGATCCGCAGTCCGGCGCCGTACAGCGTCTCGAGGACCGCTCGGTCCCGGAGCCCCTTCGCCGAGCGATCGGGGTGCGCGAGCACGCGGGCCACGTCGTCCACGGTCAGCGGCTTGGGCAGCGAACGCGGGAGCTTCGGACGGATCACCGCCGCCGTGGGGTCGCTCGAGATCTTCCCGTCCCGCAGCAGGAACCGGTGGAACGCCCGAAGCGAGGACAGCGCCCGCACCACCGACGTCGCCCGGTAGCGCCTCCCGTCGCCGTACGTCGCGGCCGAGACGGCCGCGACGTGCGAGGCGACCGCCCGCTCGTCGACACGACGGGCGTCCGTGATCCCTCGGGCCCGCAGGAAGGTGGCGTAGCGCTCGAGGTCACGACGGTACGCGGCCACCGTGTGGCCGGACAGACCGCGTTCGATCGTCAGGTGATCGAGGAAGCGTTGGATCTGCTTGGCGAGCGCGTCTCGAGCCGGCATGGGCCCGTCGTGGAGGCTCAGCTCAGCCCGTCGATGATCGCGGACAGAGGCGTGAACCTCGTCGTGTGGGCCTCGGCGACCCCCGGGTTGGTGATCTCCCCCGCGATCACGTTGACGCCGAGCCCGACAGCGGCGTCGGCGCGCACCGCGTCCTCCAGACCCCGGGTGGCGATCTGGAGCGCGTACGGCAGCGTCACGTTCGTGAGCGCGTACGTCGAGGTGTTCGGCACGGCGCCCGGCATGTTGCCGACGCAGTAGTGCACGACCCCGTCCACGACGTAGGTCGGATCCGAGTGCGTGGTCATCCGCGACGTCTCCATGCAGCCGCCCTGATCGATCGCGATATCGATCGCGACGGCGCCGGTGCGCATCGAACGGATCATGTCCTCGGTGATGAGCTTCGGGGCACGGGCGCCCGGCACGAGCACCGACCCGATCACGACGTCGGCCTCACGCACGCGCTGCTCGAGCGTGAGTCGGTCCGACATCAGCGTGATGATCCGGCCCTTGTGGATCTGGTCGATGAACCGGAGCCGGTCCAGGTTCGTGTCGACCACGATCACCTCGGCCTCCATGCCGGCGGCGATCCACGCGGCGTTCGACCCCGCCATGCCGGCTCCCAGGACGAAGATCTTGGCCGGCCGAACGCCCGATACGCCACCCATCAAGATCCCGCGGCCGCCGTACTCCTTCTCCAGGAGGCGCGCCGCGACGTGAGGCGCCATCCGGCCCGCGATCTCGCTCATCGGCGCCAGCAGGGGCAGGCGGCCGTCGGGCAGCTGGACGGTCTCGTATGCGACCGCCGAGACCTTCCGCTCGGCCAGCGCCCGGGTGAGCTCCCGGCTGGCAGCCAGGTGGAGGTATGTGAACAGGATCTGGCCCTCGCGAAGGTGCTCGAACTCCGACTCGACCGGCTCCTTCACCTTCATGATCATGTCGGAGCTCGACCAGATCTCGGCCGCCGTCGTAACGATCTCGGCACCGGCGCGCTCGTAACGCTGCTGCGGGATGCTCGAGCCGGCTCCCGCGCCATCCTGGACCAGCACCTGGTGGCCCGCGGCCGTCAGCTCGCGCGCGCCCTCGGGCGTCACCGCGACCCGGTACTCGTTGTCCTTGACCTCTTTGGGGACCCCGACGATCACGGTGTGGCCTTCCCTCCGGTGGCGAAAGCCTACCCGGGGAGGGCGACCGTCCGCTCGGCGCCTGTGGCCGCGAGCGCCTTCGAGGCACCGACGAAGTCGCGGAACATCGGATGCGGTCGCGTCGGGCGCGACCGCAGCTCCGGGTGGAACTGACCCGCCATGAAGAAGGGGTGGTCCCTGAGCTCGATGATCTCGACCAGGCGCCCGTCCGGCGACAGGCCCGAGAACACCAGGCCCCTTCCCGAGAGCGCCTCGTGGTACGCGGGGTTCACCTCGTACCGGTGGCGGTGGCGCTCGTACACGACGGGCTCGCCGTAGACCCGCTCGGCACGGGTCCCCGGCACGATGTGACACGGCTGCGCCCCCAGGCGCATCGAACCCCCGAGATCGGTCACGTCCTTCTGCTCGGGCAGCAGATCGATCACCGGATGCGGCGTGGCCGGGTCGAACTCGGAGGAGTTCGCGCCCTCCAGGCCGCAGACGCTCTGCGCGAACTCGATCACGGCGCACTGGAGCCCGAGGCAGAGCCCGAGGAACGGCACGCCGCGTTCGCGCGCGTACCGGACGACCTCGAGCTTGCCCTCGACACCCCGGAATCCGAACCCCCCCGGCACGACGATGCCGTGGACGTCGCGCAGCATCTCGTGGACGTCGGCCTCGTCGACGTCGTCGGAGGACACCCAGTCGATCTGGACGTCGACGCCGTGGTGGAACCCGCCGTGCTTGAGCGCCTCGATCACCGACAGGTACGCGTCCCGCAGGTTCACGTACTTGCCGACGATCGCCACGCGCACCGGTTCGACGGCCGCGTCGATCCGGCCGACGAGGGTCTGCCACTCGGACATGTCGGGCTCGGCGTCGATCCGCAGGTGCTGCGCGAGCTCCGCGTCCAGGCCCTCCTTCGCGAGGATCAGCGGGACGCGATAGATTGAGTCCGTGTCCTGGGCGGAGACCACGCCGCTGATCGGCACGTCGCACAGCAGGCTGATCTTCTCCTTCAGGTGCCGCCCGATCGGCCGGTCCGAACGGCACACGATCGCGTCGGGCTGCAGACCGAGCGAGCGCAGCTCTTTCACCGAGTGCTGCGTCGGCTTGGTCTTCAGCTCGCCGGACGGTCCGATGAACGGCATCAGGCTGACGTGGACGAACGCGCACCGATCGCGCCCTACCTCGTTGCGAAGCTGACGGATCGCCTCCAGGAACGGCAGCGACTCTATGTCGCCGACCGTCCCCCCGACCTCGACGATCACCAGGTCGGCGCTCTCGGCGGCCGCGTGGTTGCGGATCCGGTCCTTGATCTCGTCGGTGATGTGCGGGATCACCTGCACGGTCTTGCCCAGGTAGTCGCCGCGACGCTCCTTGGCGATCACGGCGCTGTAGACCGCACCGGTCGTGAGGTTCGAGCCGCGGCGGAGGTTCTCATCGGTGAAGCGTTCGTAGTGGCCGAGGTCGAGGTCGGTCTCTGCGCCGTCGTCGAGCACGAACACCTCGCCGTGCTCGAACGGGTTCATCGTCCCCGGGTCGACGTTCACGTAGGGGTCGAGCTTCTGGAGCGCTACCCGCAGCCCGCGGGAGCGGAAGAGCCGGCCGAGCGACGCGGTGGTGATCCCCTTGCCGAGACCCGAGGCCACCCCACCGGTCACGAAGACGTATTTCGGCTGTTTCTGCACCTCGGGGTGGCATCGTAGCAGAGCCGGGTGACGCTCTGGCGCCTTCGCCTCGAGAAGTGGCCGGATCGACGGGAAACCTCGCCATCAAGCACACCGTCCGAGCTCGTCGAACCATCGCAGCGGCGGGGTGCGTTCGATCACGCGGCTGAACGACACGGTCTCGGCCACGACGTTCAGGACGACGGCGACGGCGGCGGCCCCCCCCACCCACGGGTCGGGCAGGATGTCGTAGAGCGCGATCCCCGCCGCGAACCCCAGCAGGTTCGCCCCGCCGTCGCCCAGCATCGCGCGCTCGCGCAGGTCGAACGGGAGCACGACGACGGCGCCCACGAGCAGGCCGACGACCGCGGGCGCGTCCGACGACTCGCCCCAGATCGCGAACGCGAGCGCCGGGAAGACGAAGGCCTTGAGCGATCGTCCGGGGGCGACGTCGAGACCGTTCGACACGTTCGATGACGCCGAGAGCAGCACGACGCCGAGCACGGCGACCGATGTCGGCCGATCCGGCTGCAGGGCGACCACGACCACGGCCGAGCCGACGATCACGACGACCTTGATCAGCCCCGTCGTGGCGCGGCCCGAGGCAACCGAACGCAGGTGGTTGCGCAGGCCGCGCGGTCCGGGGGGCGCAAGATCGTCGATCAGGCCGGCGCCGAACACGAGCAGCAGACCCGCGAGCGCGCCCCATCCGGCGATGCCGATCCCCTCGATCGTGGCGACGACGAGGGTCCACACCACGGCGTCGATCGCGAGCGCGATCCCCAGGACGCGGGGGACCGGCACGCCGCGGTGGTTCTCGACCAGGAGCCGCCCCCACCTCATCGGGGCGCGTCCGAGCGGGTCATCGCAGCATCCGGGGCAGGACGGCCCTCGCCACGTCCCAACCCTGCGAACCGCGATGGAGGAACCCCCGCGGGGTCCGGTACGTCGTGCGGTGCTCGAGACCGCCGATCGGGATCTCGACCACTCGCAGTCCGGCGCGGACCGCGTCGATCGTCATCGCGGTCTCGATCCCGAACCCGCCCGCGAACGGCCGCACGGCCTCCATCGCCTTCGATGAGAGAGCGCGTTGACCGGACAGCGGCTCGGAAGCGCGGAACCCGGTCTGCCCCCGGATCAGGTGGGCCGCGAGGCGCTTCACGAGCCCGAACCCTCCCGCGCGCGCCGGCGGCAGGACCGCGATCGCGAGGTCCGCCTGGCCCGACGTCACCGCCTCGAGCAGCGGGGCCAGGTTCGACGCCGTGGCGCCGAGGTCGCCGTCCGCCAGCAACCACACGTCCGCCGGTACCAGCCGGCGCATGGCGCCCTCGAGGGCGCCTCCCTTGCCCCTGCGGCGAGGCGTTCGCAGCACGGTCG
>DAIOFZ010000067.1:0-11472 GCA_036745475.1 Actinomycetota bacterium
CGCGTTCCACTCGGACAACATGCTCGTCAAGCACAGCGAGCAGTACCGGCCGCCGGCCCCCGGCGAGACGCCGCCACCCGACGAGGTGAGCTGATGCCTGCGCTCGTCGGCACGCTGGCGCTGGCGCTGGCGCTCGCGCTCGCGATCTACGGCGCGACGGCGGCGATCGTCGGCGCCCGGACCGGCCGGCCGCACGTGGTCGAGAGCGCGCGGACGACGGCGTATTCGCTGTTCGCGCTCGTCGTCGTGGCGAACCTCGCGATGCTCGCGGCGCTGCTCGCGAACGACTTCTCGCTCCGCTACGTCGCGTCGAACTCCAGCCGAGCGACCCCCACCTTCTTCAAGATGCTCGCGCTCTGGTCCGCCGACGAGGGTTCGCTGCTGCTGTGGAACCTGGTCCTCGGCGGCTACGTGGCGGCCGTCGCCTTCCGGTTCCGGCGCCGGCGCCCCGAGACCTTCCCGTGGGGGCTCGCGGTCATGTTCGGCATCTCGGCGTTCTACCTGGTCCTCGTGCTCGGGCCGACGACGCCGTTCGCGACGCTCGCCACGGCTCCGCCCGACGGGCGGGGTCCGCTCCCGTTGCTGCAGAACCACCCGCTGATGGCCGCGCATCCCCCGTTCCTGTACCTCGGGTTCATCGGGTTCACGGTGCCGTTCGCGTTCGCGATCGCCGCGTTGATCACCGGACGTGTCAGCGACGCATGGATGCGTATCACGCGCCGGTGGACGATCTCCGCCTGGATCTTCCTCACGATC
Source organism: Actinomycetota bacterium (assembly GCA_036745475.1). Classification (GTDB taxonomy): domain Bacteria; phylum Actinomycetota; class UBA4738; order UBA4738; family HRBIN12; genus DASSJM01. The sequence continues at coordinate 757 of DAIOFZ010000067.1, forward strand.
GGCCTGGTGCTCGGCGCCCTGTGGTCCTACGGCGTCCTCGGCTGGGGCGGGTACTGGGCCTGGGACCCGGTCGAGAACGTCGCGCTCCTGCCGTGGCTGCTGGGCACCGCGTTCCTTCACTCGGTGATGGTGCAGGAGCGCCGGGGGATGCTGAAGGTCTGGAATCTGTCCCTGATCGTCGGGACGTTCGCGCTGACGGTCCTCGGGACGTTCCTGACGCGCGGGAGCATCCTCGCATCGGTCCATGCCTTCGCCGATTCGATCGTCGGGCCGCTGTACCTCGCGTTCCTCACGCTGGTGCTGCTCGGAGGGTTCGGCCTGATCGCCTGGCGGCGCGAGTCGCTCCGCGCCGAGGCGACCTTCGATACGACGCTGTCGCGCGAGAGCGTCTTCCTCGGCAACAACGTCCTGTTGCTCGTGCTCACCTTCACCGTGCTGGTCGGCACGATCTACCCGCTGCTCGCCGAGGCGGTCACCGGCGGCAAGGTCTCGGTCGGCTCGCCGTTCTTCAACCGCAACACGGCACCCGTCGCCTTGCTGCTCCTGTTCCTGATGGGGATCGGGCCGCTGCTGCCGTGGCGGGCGGCGTCCCCCTCCGCGGTCCTGCGCCGCCTGCAGGTCCCGATGTGGGCCGCCGCGGTGACCGCCGCACTCCTCGCGCTGACGGGCGCGGGCGTCGGGGCGGTGATCGTGTTCGGGCTGGCGGCGTTCGTCGCGGCGGCGACGGTCGCGGAAATGGTCCGCGGCGTCCGGGCGCAGCGGCGCGGGTACGGGATCTCGGTCGGTGCGGCGATCGGGGCGGCGGTCGCGCGGAACCACCGCCTCTACGGCGGGCTCGTGGTCCACCTCGGGCTGATCGTCGCGGTGGTCGGCGTGTCGTGGTCCGCGCTCGCGGACCGTTCCTCGGAGGTGACGATCGCCCGGGGCGAGATCGCGCACGCCGAGGGCTACGACCTCCGCTACGACGGGCTCACGACCCGCGAGGAGCCCCAGCGGCGGGTCCTGGTCGCCGACCTCGCGGTCCTCGACCCCGAGACGGGGGACGAGGTGGTCCACCTCCAGCCGTCCCTGAACCTGTACCCGTCGGCGTCCGAGCCGATCGGGACGCCGTCGATCAGGACCGGCACGCCGTTCAACGGCATGGTCGACCTCTACGCGTCGCTCGTCACGGTCCAGAACGACACCCGCGCCTCGTTCCGGTTCTTCGTGAACCCGGGGATCGGGCTGCTGTGGCTCGGCGGGGCGGTGATGGCGCTCGGCGGCGTCGTCGCGGCCTGGCCGACGCGGCCACGGGCGGCGAGCCCACCGGGCTCCGAACGCCTGGCCGAGCGTCGCGAGGAGGTGACGGTGTGAGCGCCGGCGTGGACTCGACGGACGAGGCGCAGGTGGACGGGGCCGTCGACCCGGACGGCAAGGTGCCCTCGCGGCGTCGATGGCGGACCGTCGCGTTGGTGCTCGCGCCGCTGGTGCTGTTCGCGCTGCTGCTCGCCACGGGGCTCGGCCGGGACGCGCGTGAGCTCCCGAGCGAGCTGATCGGACAGCCGGCGCCGACGTTCTCGCTGCCGAGGCTCGACGCCGGCGGCACGATCGACCTGGGCGAGCTCCAGGGGCAGGTGGTCGTCGTGAACTTCTGGGCATCGTGGTGCGTGCCGTGCCGCGAGGAGCACGATGCGCTTGCCGCCGCCTGGGGCCGGTATCGGGAGCGAGGCGTCGTCGTCCTCGGCGTGTCGTTCGAGGACACTCGCGAGGCGGCGCTCCGGTTCCGCGACGAGCTGAAGGGCGACTGGCCCCTCGCCGACGACCCGGGCTCCCGCACGGCGATCGCGTACGGGGTCTTCGGGGTCCCCGAGACCTTCGTGATCGCGCCGGACGCAACGATCGCCGCGAAGACGACCGGCGCCGTGACCTACGAGTGGCTCACCGACGAGATCGAGGGAGCGCTCCGGGCCGGGAACGTCGCGTGAGCGGACGAACGCGTTCGATCGTGGTGCTCGCGGCGGCGTTCGCGGTCGTCGCGCTCGCCGCGCTGATCGCATCGGGCGGTTCGGACGGCAACCAGACGCTCGACGAGCGCGTGCACGAGATCGGTGCGGGGTTGCGGTGTCCGGTCTGCCTGAACCTGTCGGTCGCCGACTCCCCGTCGAAGCTCGCCGGCGAGATGCGCACCGAGATCCAGACCCAACTGCGCGCCGGTCGCACCTCCGAGCAGATCCGCGCGTTCTTCATCGACCGCTACGGCGCGTGGATCCTGTTGTCGCCCCCTCCTCACGGCTGGAACCTCGTCCCGTGGGCCGTGCCCATCGTCGGGATGCTCGCGGGCGTCACGCTGTGGGTCGCGTTCGTTCGCCGGCGAGCGCCGAGGACCGCCGGCGAGGTGACGGAGAGCGAGCACCTGCGGATCGAGCACGAGCTGGCCGATCTCGAGGAGCCCGGATGAACGGGGGACGTCCGTGATCGGGAGGCGCACGTGAACCCGATCGCGATCTCGTTCGCCGTTGCGGGGCTGGCGCTCGTCGCCGGCGCCGGCGTCATCGTCGGTTTCCTTCGCGAGACGCCGGCGCCCGTCGAGCCGCTGGCCGACCCGCTCGACGACCGCCGGGAGGCCCTCCTGCGATCGCTCGCCGACCTGGAAGAGGCGCACGCGTCGGGCGCGCTCGACGAGGCCGGCTATTTCCGGCTGCGCGAGCAGACCGCTGGCCGGATGGCGCGCGTGCTGCGAGCACTCGACCGTCGCGATGCCGGACCGCCGGGCAGCGCCACCGCGGTGGCGCTCGAGGACGCGCCGGCCGGAGCTGGTCGAACGAGCGCCGTCGAACCTCGACGCGTCCCGTCGTGGGCGGTCGCGGTGTTGATCGGGGGAACGGTCCTCGCGGTGGTGGTCGCGTCCCTGGCCCGCGACGCCGAACCCCAGCTCCGGGCATCCGCGCCCCCGGCCTCGGACGACCCGCTCGGGTTCTTCGAGCGACGCGTGAGGGAGCACCCGGACGACCTGGCGGCCCGGTTGGATCTCGCGGATCGTTACCTGGACGCGGGCATGGTCGAGGACGCCCTGTCCGAGTACGCGGTCGCGCTCGACCTCGACCCCGACGACGCGGAGGCGCTCGCGCACGTCGGGCTCATCCTGTACCAGAACGGGCGACCCGAGGAGGCGCTCCGGTCCGTCGACCGGGCAATCTCGACCGACCCGCAGTACCCCGAGGGACTGTTCATCCGCGGCGTCATCCTGCTGCGCGGTCTCGATCGGCCCGAGGACGCGATCTCGGCCTTCGAGACCTACCTGGACGCCGCGCCGTTCGGCACCGAACGCCAGACGGCCAGGGACCTCATCGCGGAGGCCCGAGCCGCGACCGCTGGGACCTGATCCGCCGTCAGACGTCGCGTCGCCGGTCGGCGATCGTCCGAACCCGGCGCTTGGCGGCCCTGGCCCTCGCGAACAGCCGGAGCGTGTACCCGCCGAGCGCGAGCGCGGTGACCAGGTACCCGGCGATCACGTAGCCGGCGTTCGGCGCCATCAGCGCTCCGCCCCCGCCCCGACGAGCGGTGACAGCGCCTCGCGCGCGGCGCGCTCCTCGAGCCGCCCAACCCGAAGGCGGAGGGTCATCAGGTACGTGTACGTGATCGTGAACGCCGCGACCCCGACGAGGAGCGCGAGCAGCATCGTCCCCTCGATCTCGGGCCCGCCGAGCCGGAACACCGTCGGCCCCTGGTGCAGCGAACGCCACCACACGACCGACAGATGCACGATCGGCACGTCGATGAACCCGACGATCCCGATCACCGCCGCCCAACGAGCCCGCCGCGACGGGTTGTCGGTGATCCGGCGGATCGCGAGATAGGCGACGTAGATCAGAAGCAGCACCGCGGTGGTGGTGAGGCGCGGGTCCCACGTCCACCAGGTCCCCCAGACGGGCTTGCCCCACAGCATGCCCAGGACGATCGCCAGCGCCGTGAACAGGACGCCGATCTCGGCCGACGCGGCGGCGACGCGGTCCCATCGCGTCTTCTTGGTCTTCAGGTACGCGATGCTCGAGACGAACACGACGAAGAACGACAGGTACGCGAGCCAGGCCGCCGGGACATGGACGTACATGATGCGCTGCACCTCGCCCTGGACCGCGTCCGGCGGCGCCACGACGAGAGACAGCACGGCCGAGACCCCCAGCGCGACAAGCGTGGCGATCCCGAGCAGGTGCTCCCCGCTTCGAGACGTTGCCTTGCCGAGTGCGCGCTCCGCCGCCGCCATCAGTCCTCCAACAGGTAGCCGAACACCAGGACGCCGACCGACAGGAACACGACGTCGAACGCGGCGAGCAGCCCCAGCCAGGGGAGCACCTCGCTCGAGCGACCCGCCGCAGCGAGATCGGTTGCGCGAACGCCTGCGATCAGGACCGGCGCGACGAGCGGGAGCACGAGCATCGGGAAGATGGCCTCGCGCGTGCGGGCGGACTCGGCCACGACGCCGAACAGGCTCCCCACCGCGGCGAGCCCGATCGCGCCCAGCACGAACGCGGTCAGCACCAGGAACGGGTTCGCGACCGACAGGTCGAACAGGACGATCACCAGCAGGAGCACCGCGACCACCAGAGCGAGCAGCTCGACCGTCACGGCGAACGCCTTGCCGAGGAACACGGCCGCCTTGTCGATCGGCGCGAGCAGCAGCCCCTCGAGGGCCCCGTCCTCCGACTCGGTCTGGTATGCACGCCTCGAGGCCATCACGGCGGCGAAGAGCACCGCCATCCACAGGAGGCCCGGTGCCACGCGTTCGAGCACGTCGCGGCCGGGCCCGAACGCGAACCCGAACGCGACGAGGACGGTGGCAGCGAACGGGAGCAACGTCCCGAGCGCGTGTCGTCCGCGGACCTCGATCAGGAGGTCCTTGCGCGCGATCAACGTCGCCTGATGCGCGAGCATCACGGGCCGGCCTCCACGGAGCCGTCTCGCAGTGTGACGACGCGCGCGGCGAGGCCGGGTAGCACGGCGTGGTGGGTGGCGATCACGAGGGTCCGTCCCTCGCGGGACGCGTGCAGCATCATCTCGTCGACCGCGCTCTTGGCCGCGTCGTCCAGACCGGTCGTCGGCTCGTCGAGCAGGAGGAGCTCGGGATCGCGGACGATCGCACGAGCGACCGCGACCTTCTGACGCATCCCGGCGGAGAACGTTCGGACCCGCTCGTCGGCGACATCCGCGAGCGCCACGCGTTCGAGTGCCCCCTGGACGAGGTCGTGGTGGATGCCGAGCAGGTCCGCGATCAGCTCGAGGTTCTCGCGCGCCGTCAGCTCCTCGTACAGGCGGGTGCGATGGGTGAGCAGCTCGGAGCGCCGGCGGATCTCCTCGCGCGCGTCGGCGAGGTCGAATCCGAGCACCGAGCCACCGCCGTAGGTCGGGGACAGCGCCGTCGCGACGATCCGGAGCAGGGTGCTCTTGCCCGCGCCGTTCGGTCCGCGCAGGACGACGGCCTCCCCCCGCTCGATCGCGAGGTCGACGCGGACGAGCGCCGGTGCGGCCCCGAACAGTCTCGTCACGCCGCGCAGGTCCACCGCGGCGTCCTTCAGGCCGATGGGTGATCGAGGGAGGGTGCGCATCGGGACCCCTTTGTATCACCGGCGAGATCGGACGACGTGGCGAGTTCGGCGGGACGTCGCCGGTCGACCTCGCGGCGATCAACGCCCGAGGCGAGGTGTCGCGTGAGGCGCTTGCGGTCCCGTGGGGCCGAGCCTAGCGTGGCGCGGCCATGAGGCGCGCGTTCGCCTTCTTCGGCTTGTCTGCGACCCTCATCGTTGCTTGGACCTCGTTGGTTCCGTCCCTGGCGACGGTCACCGGCCCGTGCACGGTCTCGATCGACGGCGTCGACGTGACGTCCGGGCACGACGCACCCGGTGGCGCCCGCTGCGGTCCGGCTCGCGGGTCCCGGTCGACGGAACGGCACAGTCGCGCGTCACCGATCTCACGTACACGGTGCACATCGCCGGCGGCGACGTCCAGGTCGGCACGGTCACGATCGCCGAGGACGGCCTCGGCTGGTCGGGGACGGTCGACCTCGAGTCGATCTCCGACGTCACGGTCGGTCCGTTCGAGGTGACCGTCGAGGTGCAGACGACCGGTCGGGGCTGCAGCGGGGTCGCGTACGTGTGCGTCGAGGGCCGGAACCCTTTCACCGCGGTCGCAGGCGCCGGCGCGACGGTGGTCGGGGCGGGCGGCGGGATCCTCCTGGTGCTGTCACTCACCAGGACTCGGAGGCTCGGAGCTGCCCGGGCGCCCTTGCAAGGGTTCGCGGGTGGTGCGACCGCCGGCCTCGGCGGCGCGGTCCTGGTGCAGCAGTTCTGCATCGTCCCGCTCACGCCGGTGAGTGCGGTGGGGATCCCGGTGGTCGTCGGAACGGCCGGCGCCGTCGGTGCATCGTTCGCTCGACTCGCCGGGGCGCGTCGGGCTCGGCGGGTCGCTCGGCTCGGAGACGGTTTCGGTGGGAGCGGAGCGCCCCGCACTCTCGGCGGCGAACCGACCGAGGTCATCGAGCACGCCGGCCACGAACCGACCGGAGCCGGCCACGGAGGTGGCGGGCCGTCGGCGGGCCCCGGTGGCGGTGCCGGGGGAAGTGGCGGGGCAGGCGATGGCGAAGGTGGTGGACCGACCGGCCCGGGCGGTGGCGGCCCGGCCCCGCCCCTACCGCGCAGATCCCTCCGGCTCCACCCCCGCCTCCCTGGTGGCGCTATCGTGCCACCGATCCCGCCCCCGAAGGCCGGCGACGAGGTCACATGCCCGACCTGTGGGGAGGCGAGCTCGGCCGAGAGCCGGTTCTGCTCGAACTGCGGAACGAGGCTCGGCTCATGAGCTGGCGCGTTAGCATCCACCTCACGGGGCGTAGCGCAGCATGGCAGCGCGCCTGCTTTGGGAGCAGGAGGCCGGCGGTTCGAGTCCGCCCGCCCCGACGATCAAGGCCGGAGCTCGATGCCCCCTTTCGCGGGCGACCTCGAGTCCCAGTTCGGTGACGTCCGTAGGATCGACGTCATGGACCTCACGCTGCGCCCGACGACGCTCGAGGACCTCCCGATCCTGTTCGAGCATCAGGCGGATCCCATCGGAGCGAAGATGGCGGCCTTCGCGTCCCGGGACTGGGACGCCTTCGTCGCGCACGACGCGAAGCTCCGCGACGATCGCGCGTCGATCAGACGGACGGTCGTCGTCGACGGCGAGGTCGTGGGCAGTATCGGGTGTTGGGGCGACGACGAGCGCGAGATCGGGTACTGGATCGGCCGCGCACACTGGAACCGTGGGATCGCCACCGCGTCGGTCCGCGCCTTCATCGCCGAGATTCCCGATCGGCCGCTCCACGCCTACGTGGCGGAGCACAACGTTGCGTCGAGGAAGGTCGTCGTCGCGAACGGCTTCGTCCAGGTGGGCCGGCACGAAGACGAGGGGGTCGTGCACCTCGTCTTCCGGCTCGACCCGGGCGAGACGCCGTCCATCGAGTAGCCGCCGACCTCGCGTTCCTGGGTAGAGGCGACTCGGGAAGAGAGGGACCCGTTCCCGTTCGTCGGGCGCACGCCGGCGAAGGCCAGCACCTGTGGCCGGCTCGAGCTCCTCGGCCAGACCGCCGGGCCCGCGCGCACATCGCGCGGACAGGGCGTGTACAAACCCTTGCGACCAGGGCCGAAGCGGTCAGGGGCATCGATCGGTTTCGGCACCCTGATCAGGGCATCTGCCATCGCCGCAGGTGAGCGTTGCAGCCGCCGGGAGCCGGATGTGCTCCGCGAGAGGAGGCCGGCGGTTCGAGTCCGCCCGCGTCGACCGATCCGAGCGAGCACGGCTAGCCTGTGCCCGTGTTCCTCACCTCGAAGGTCGCCGACCTCTCGGATGCCCGCGTCGGACAGATGCTGGCCGGCCTCCCGGAGACCGACGGCTTCGAGGTCCTGGTCAAGCCGCTCCGCTACCGGGAGAAGCCGCACCTGGCCGCGCAGACCGAGTTCGACACGCAGCGGATCACCTTGCAGCTCCCCGAGCCCTTCCTGCCGTTCGGCGAGGTGGTCGCGTTCGGAGCCAGGCGGCGGCCGGGACGCTCGATCCGGTTCATCTGGCTCACCGAAGGAGTGACGTTCCGAACGCCGCGCGAGGTGCTCCGATTCCTGTACCTGCACGAGTGGATGCACTGGTACCTGCACCGGCACCACGGTCGAGGGATGTCGGCCGAGACCACGTGTGACCGGTTCGCACTGCGCAACTATCGCAAGAAGGAGGTCTCCGTCGCCGACGCCCGCTCGGCGATGCGGCGCCAGGCGACGGTGTGAGCGCACGCCCAGGATCCGCCGTCACGGCGACGTCGACCGATCGCCGCCACCAGGTCCGCTCGGTGGTCACGAGCCCACACCCGGCCTCAACGTCGCGACGACCTCCTTGTGCAGCGAGCCGTTGGTGGTCAGCACCGTCCCGCCGTGCACGAGCGGCGCCCCGTCGAACTGCGTGATCCGGCCGCCGGCCTCCTCGACGATCACCTGCAGGGCCGCGAAGTCCCACGTCGCCAGCTCGAGCTCGATCATGACGTCGGCCGAGCCCCTCGCCACCAGGCAGTGACCCCAGGCGTCGCCGAACCCGCGGTCCCGCCGCGCGTCCGAGATCAGCTGTTGGACACCGGCGGCGTACGGCCCCGAGAGCCAGTCGCCCATGCCCGCGAACACGACGAAGGAGCGTTGCACTTGATCGGCGCGGGAGACGTGGATCGGTGCGCCGTTCATGCGGGCGCCCCCGCCACGTGAGGCGTCGTACCGCTCGCCGAGCGCCGGCAGGTTCACGACACCGAGCACCGGCTCGTCGTCCACGGCGAGCGCGATCAGGTTCGACCAGATCTGGACGCCGTCCGCGAAGTTCTTCGTCCCGTCGATCGGGTCGACGATCCATCGCCGTCGGCCCTCGCCCTGCAGGCCGCCCTCCTCGCCGAGCACGCTGTCGCCGGGGTAGCGATGCTCGACGGCGTCCCGGATCGCGGATTCGATCGACAGGTCGGCCTCGGTGACCGGAGTTCGGTCCGGCTTGATCGTGACCTCGAACGAACCGCGGAAGTACCCAAGACCGATCTCCCCGGCGAGATCGGCCAGCTCGTGCGCGAACTCGAGTTCCTCGTCGAACGCTGTCTCGACCACCGGCTCGACCACCCGCCCTCCCGGCGCAGGGGCTCCGAGCGAGCCCGCGGCGCACGATACCGGATGCTCCTTTCCGATACGCTCGGGAGCCGATGCAGACGACCCTCGAAGAGACAGACAAGCACACGGTCAAGCTCACCATCGAGATCGCCCCGGACGATGTGGACAAGGATCTCGACCGCGCGTACCGGAAGATCGCGCAGCAGGTCAAGATCCCCGGGTTCCGCAAGGGCAAGGTCCCCAAGCAGGTGATCGACGCGCAGTTCGGTCACGACGCGGTGTTGGGGGAGTTCATCGAAGAGTCGGTGCCGACCTACTACCGGGACGCCCTCCGCGAACACGACCTCGCGCCGATCACCGAGCCCGACATCGAGCTCGGCGACGTCGAGGAGGGCAAGCCGCTCGTGTTCACGGCCGTCGTCGAGGTACGGCCGCGGCTCAAGCTCGAGGAGTCGGACTACAAGGGCGTGAAGGTCGAACGGCCGAAGGTGGAGATCACCGAGGACGAGGTCGAGCGGTACCTCGACTCGCTGCGTGAGCGGTTCGCGGAGCTCGAGACGGTGTCACGCGCCGCCCGCGAGGGCGACTACGTCGTCTTCGATCTGCACGCGGCCGTGCACGGCGAGGAGATCCCCGAGGCCACCCGCCCCGACCACCTCTACGCGGTCGGCTCCGGGGAGTTCGGCGAGAAGCTCGACGCCGAGCTCGTCGGCAAGCGCGGCGGCGAGATCCTCGCGTTCAACGACACGCTCGGCCCCGGCACGGGCGACCGCGCGGGTCAGGAGGTGAGCTTCCGAGTGTTGGTGAAGGAGGTCAAAGGCAAGAAGCTGCCCGAGGCCGACGACGAATTCGCGAAGGTGGCATCGGAGTTCGACACGCTGGGGGAGCTGAAGGCCGGGCTCCACGAGCAGCTGCAGAGGAACCGGGAGCGGTCGGCCGACGCGGACGTTCGCGACCGGGTGCTCCAGGCGATGATCGACTCGGTGGACGTCGACCTGCCCGACCCGCTCGTCGACGAGGAGGTGGAGCACCGGATCGTGCACGCGCAGGAGCGCGCCGAGCAGGCGGGGTTGACCCTCGACCAGGTGCTCGAGACGCAGGGGTTCGACGAACTCCGGTTCCGGGCCGACGCGCGCGATCACGCGATCCGCGCGATCAAGGCCGATCTCGTGCTCGAAGCGGTCGCGCGCCAGGAGGGGATCGAGGTGACCGCCGAGGAGATCGGTCGGGAGATCGGCAGCATCGCGGCGGCCATCGGACGTGAGCCCAAGGACCTCGCCAAGAGTCTCGACCGGAGCGGTCAAGTCGTAGCACTTGCCGGTGATATCATCCGATCCAAGGCGCTCGACCTCCTCGTCGAGCACGCGGACATCAGCCCGTACCCCGGCACCGAGGAGCCCACCCAGCGGTCGGAAGGGTCTTCCGAGGAGGTCGCGGCCACGGGCGCAACAGCAGAGGAGACGTCATGAAGGACTATCTCGTTCCCGTCGTCGTCGAGCAGACGAGTCGCGGCGAGCGCTCGTTCGACATCTACTCGCGCCTGCTCAAGGAGCGGATCGTCTTCCTCGGCACGCCGATCGACGAC
>DAIOFZ010000068.1:0-6061 GCA_036745475.1 Actinomycetota bacterium
GCTCGAACATCGACGAGTTCAGCGCGTGGAACCCGGCGAGCGTGATGAACTGGAAGCGATAACCCATTGCCCCGAGCTCGCGCTGGAAGCCCGCGATCTCGGCGTCCTCCAGGTGCGCGCGCCAATTGAAGCTCGGCGAGCAGTTGTAGGCGAGCAGCTTGCCGGGGAACGCCTCGTGGATCGCGTCGGCGAACACCCGGGCTTCCCCCAGGTCCGGGGTCGACGTCTCGCACCACAGGACGTCCGCGAACGGCGCGTACGCGAGCCCCCGGGCGATCGCCGTTTCGACGCCGCTCCGGATCCGGAAGAACCCCTCGGCGGTCCGTCCTCCCTCGATGAACGGCCGGTCGACCTCGTCCACGTCGCTCGTGAGCAGGGTCGCGGACTCGGCGTCGGTCCGCGCCACGAGCACCGTCGGGACGCCCAGGACGTCGGCGGCCAGACGCGCGGCGCTCAGCGTCTTGATGAACTGCGACGTGGGCACGAGCACCTTGCCGCCGAGGTGCCCACACTTCTTCTCGCTCGCGAGCTGGTCCTCGAAGTGGACGCCGGCCGCGCCGCTCTCGATCAGCGCCTTCATGAGCTCGAACGCGTTGAGCGCTCCGCCGAATCCGGCCTCCGCGTCGGCCACGACGGGCGCCATCCAGGAGGTGCCGGTGTCCCCGTCGGACCAGGCGATCTGATCGGCGCGCTGCAATGCGTTGTTGATCCTGCGGACGACGTTCGGAACGCTGTTGACCGGGTACAGCGACTGGTCCGGGTAAGTGTGGCCGGCGAGGTTCGCGTCCGCGGCCACCTGCCACCCCGAGACGTAGATCGCCTGCAGCCCGGCCTTGACCATCTCCACCGCCTGGCCGCCCGTCAGCGCCCCGAGCGCGGGGACGTGGTCCTTGGTCGTCATGAGCCACCACAGGCGCTCGGCACCGAGCCGGGCCAGGGTGTGCTCGACCGTGATCGAACCACTGAGGCCGATGACGTCCTCGGCCGAGAAGGGCCGCTCGATGCCCGCCCATCGAGGGCTCGAGGACCAGTGCGTACGGAGGTTGTCAGCCTCTCGTCGGATCCGCTCTTCGTACGTGAGATCGATCATGCCGCCCCTCCTTACCCTGGTGGGCAGGTCGGATAACGAGCGACCCTCGCGGCTGCGAGGGTCGGAAAGGGCGCCTGAGCAGGCCGGATGCGGCCGCCCTCGCCCTAGGGGCGGGATACGCGGAAATGCGAGGCGTCGTTGAACGGTCGTTCAATCATCGGTCGAGAGTGTCTCACGGTCCTCGCCCGAGGGCAAGGGGCCCCCCCTCGCGTCGGTGCGAGCGCCGCGGCGGTCGCGGACGAAGAGGATCCATCCGGTCACGGACACGGTCGCGGCGGCGAGGATCAACAGCCCCAGGGCCAGCAGGAACGCGGTCTGTCGGTCCACCGCCCGAAGGCTACCCGACGGGAACCCTCGGCTCGGCGGGGGCCGCGGCGGGGCTCGTGGCGACGATCGGGTCCGGGATGGCCGGCCCGGGGCTTCGCCGGCGCCGGACCACGAGCGCGAGCGCCACGGCGAACAGCCCCCCGGCCAGGACCAGCGTCGCCAACGGCGACACCGATGGACGTCGGCCCGATGGGATCGCGCTTGCGGCGGCAGCTTCGAGCTCGCGGACGCGGATCGCCAGCTCGGAGCGCGCCACCTCCGCGTCAAGGAGCTCGGAGCGGAGCTCGAGGCTCGCGCGCTCCGCCTTGCGGACCTGTCGACGCGCCATCCAGGTCTGATTCTGCTGTCGGTACAACTCCGTGAGCAGCTCGCCCTCGCGGGAGGTCTGGACGATCGAGATCTCACCCGTCAGCGGTTCGCGGAACCCCGAGATCGTGCACGGGTCGTTGCACACGGCCAGGCGATAGAAGGCCCCGGGCAGGTCGGGGACGACGAACGACGCGCGCAGCCGGAACGTCCTGCCGTCTTCCGGCTCGATCGAGGCCGTGCCCACCCGGACGGCGTTCGCCGAGATCGGACGCCCCTCCGTCACCGCCGCGCGTTGTGGAACGATGAACACGAAGAAGGGGCCGCGTTCGACGAGACCCTGTTTCGCTTGCGGGATGGAGACGTACGTCTCGGCCCGCGCCGTCTGACCGGGCAGATAGTGGGTCCGGTCGAGATCCAGGTACGCGCCGCCGTCGGCCCACGCCACCGAGGGCGCTCCGAGCGTCGCCCCGACGAGCATCGCGGCGCCGATCCATCGTCGTGTGCGCATGCGACCCCTCCTCGATCCGGTCACGCCACCGAGCAGACCCGTCGCCCGCGCCGCCGGTTCCCGGGAACCTTGCGGCCCCCCGAGGAGTAGATGTCATCGAAGGCTTGGAGGTACGCGACACGTGCTCCAACGAGCCGGACTGGGGAGGTCTCAGATGTTGAAGAAGTTGGTCGTGGCACTGTCCGTGGCGGCCCTGGGCGCCGCGGCCTGCACGCACGACACCCGGGACGTGTCGGCGAGCCGGCCGGTGCCCCGCGAGACCCTGCTCCTTGGCACCGAGTCGGGGCCGCTCGTGGTCGAGGTTCCCAGCGGATCGGTGCTGTTCGACCGTCCGGGGAGCGTTCCCAGCCTCGGCGGCTCGTGGCTGCTCTCGGCGGCCCCCTCTGGGGACTCCACGCTGCTCAGGACCGTCGACGGTGCGGACGGCGAGCCGGCGTCCACCGTCCGGCTGGACGGCACCCTCGACGTCCGGGTGGTCGCCGAGAGCGGCGGGGCGGTCGCGCTGATGGACCCGCTCCCCGACGCCTGGGACCCGGAGGTGCCGCTCCCGCGTTCGAGGACGCCGATCGTGGTGGCCGACCCGACCGGGGTCGCCCAGACCCGGACGTACGACCTGCGCGGGAACTTCGAGCCCGAGGCGTTCTCGACCGACGACCGGCGGCTGTTCATGATCCAGCACCTGCCCGCGGAGGCGCCGACCGTCTACCGCGTGACCGTACTCGACCTGCGGACCGGTCGGGCGGAGCCGGTGTTCGGGCCGTTCAAGGGCCCCGCCGAGCGGATGCCGGGGATCCGGCTGCAGCAGGTGCTCTCGCCGAACGCCGACCAGCTCTACACGCTGTACTCGAGCGCCCGGCCCGGGTACGCGCCGCACCACGCCCCCGTGCCGAGCGGCGCGACGGTGTCGTTCATCCACGTGCTCAGCCTCCAGGACGGGTGGGCGCACTGCGTCGGCCTTCCGCAGGAGCTGTGGGACCGGCCGGCGAGCGAGCAGGCGATGGCGACGTCATCGAACGGCCGGCTCCTGTACATCGTCGACCCGACGCTCGGCCTGGTCACCGTCATGGACACGGCGTCGCTGGACATCCGGACGCACCCGATCGATCTCTCGGTCTCCGGCGTCGGGCGAAGCTCGGCTCTTGTGAGCGGGGATGGCTCCGCGCTGTTCGTCGCGACCGCGGGTGAACACGGCGGGGTCACGCGGATCGACACGGACACCTTCGAGGTCGAGCGCACGTGGGCGACCGACGACGTGTCGGGGCTCGGGCTCTCGGCCGACGGGGAGCGGCTGTACGTCGCGTTCGAGGACCGGGTCGAGGTCATGGACGCGGCGACCGGGTCGGAGCTGGCCGGCGTCGCGATCGCGAGCCCCGCCCCGATCGAACGCGTGAGCGTGGCCCTGGCCTCGTAGGAAACGCGGCCGAGCCCGCATGCGGGTCGGTGAGAGCGCGAGTCGGGCAAGATAGGCGGATGCGTCTGCCCGTCATGCCGCCCGTCGCCCCGATGCTCGCGAAGTCGATCAAGGAGATCCCGTCCGGCCCGTTCAGCTACGAGCCCAAGTGGGACGGGTTCCGCTCGATCGTCTTCCGGGACCGCGACGAGGTGGAGATCGGCAGCCGGAACGAGCGGCCGATGACTCGCTACTTCCCCGAGGTCGTGAAGGCGATCAGGGAGAAGCTGCCGCAGCGGGCCGTCGTCGACGGCGAGATCGTGGTCCCCGACGCCGAACTGGGCCGGCTCGAGTTCGAGACGCTCCAGCAGCGGATCCATCCCGCCGACAGCCGCGTCCGGATGCTGGCCCAGGCCACCCCGGCCCATCTCGTCGCGTTCGATCTGCTCGCGCTCGGCGACGACGACCTCACGGGTCGCCCGTTCGCCGAGCGCAGGACCGCGCTCGAGGCCGCGCTTGCGGACGCGAGGTCGCCGATCCACGTCACGCCGGCCACGACCGACGTGGAGGTCGCGCGGCGGTGGTTCGACGAGTTCGAGGGGGCGGGGCTCGACGGAGTGGTGGCGAAGCCGCTCGAGGGGACCTACAGGCAGGACCAGCGAGTGATGTTCAAGATCAAGCACGAGCGCACCGCCGATTGTGTCGTGGCCGGGTATCGGCTCCACAAGAGCGGCCCCGATGCCGTCGGGTCGCTCCTGCTCGGGCTCTACGACGACTCGGGCCTGCTCGCCAACGTCGGCGTGATCGGCGCGTTCCCGATGGACCGCCGACGCAGTCTCCTCGAGGAGCTGCAGCCCTGGGTCACGACCTTCGACGGGCACCCATGGGACTGGGAGCAGGAGATGGCCGAGGCCCGGACGCCGCGAAGTGCCGAGGGCAGCCGCTGGAACCCAAAGAAGGACCTCTCGTTCGTCCCGCTCCGACCCGAACGGGTCGTCGAGGTCCGCTACGACCACATGGAGGGGAACCGGTTCCGCCACACGGCGCAGTTCGTCCGGTGGCGCCCCGACCGCGATCCGCGCTCGTGCACGTTCGAGCAGCTGGAGGAGCCCGTCAGCTACGACCTCGCCGAGATCCTCGGCGCCGGCCGTTCGGGATAGGGCTCATCCGGCCCGCGCGGCCTTGCGCTTCGCGTCGGCGCGGCGCTCGGCCTCGAGGCGTTCGAGATCGACGTCGCTCGTGTCGAGGTACGTCATGGTCGAAGCGATCGCTCGGTGGCCGGCGGTCGCGTCGATCAGCCCGTGCATCTGCTGTGCGATCCGCCGGTAGGTCGGGTGGCCCTGCGGGGAGGAGCGGAGCTCGATCAGGTGCATCGCCTCCCGTGCGCTCATCTGCAGCACGAACCGGATCCGGTACGCCATCGAGACCGCGTACTGCGCGACGTCCGGACCCGCCTGCTCCGCGAGCGTGGCCCAGGTCGCTGCCGAGTCATCCATCACGCGGTTCCACTCGTCGGTCATCCGCGCGTCGGCGATGATCTCCGGCGTGTCGAACCCGTGCTGGGGCGACAGGCGTTGCCATTCGAGCGTGAGCAGGCGGTGGCGCTGGAGGTCGCGGAATGCGCCGTAGTCGCACAGCACGTCGAACCGGTAGCCGGTGCGTTCGAACGCGCGGCCGGGCTTGTGCCGCCGGTTGCCGCGTTCGCCGACGTAGGCGCGCAGGACCGCCTCGCGCTCGTCGGCGCTCATCGAGTGCGCGAGCGATTGCAGGCGGTCGTCGGGCAAGTCCGACGCCACGTACATCGCCGCGGCGATCACCTTCTCCTCGCCGAGCGGGTCGTAATCGGTGAGCGTGACGGCGTCGCGGTGGCCCGGCTCGGTCCCGTCGGTGAACTTCGAGGTGACCTCGGCCGTCGCTTCGCGGGTCTCCGCGAGGTAGCGCGACCAGGCCACGCCGCGGTCGGGGAGGTCGACGCGCTTGAGGAACGCGGGGATCACCTTGCGGAGCTCGACGAGCATCAGGTCGGCGTACTCGCGCACCTCGGCGAGGGGGTGGGCGTGCATCCGGATCAGCATCTGTTCGTAGGCCTGGCCGGTCGCGAACACGCCGAGGTTCGAACGCGTTCCGGCCGGCAGCAGCACACGGAGCGTGTCGCAGGTCTTCGCGGTGATCGTCGAGCGGTACAGGAAGTCCGAGTCGCCCGGGTCCTTGGGGAAGCGCTCGGCGAACAGGTCGAACAGCGGCTGGAACATCCGCCCGTACGCCTCGAACGTTCGCGTCGCGTACGCCTGGTAGGCCTCGCCGGCGGGGCCGCCCTCGATCTCGGGCGGCGTCGTGAGCCGCCACCGGCCGCCGGGCCGGTCGTCGTAGCGCATGTAGCGCGTCGACTGCTCGAGATACGCCGCGAGGCGCCCCCATTCGATGGCCTTCGCCAGCA
>DAIOFZ010000068.1:6161-11353 GCA_036745475.1 Actinomycetota bacterium
GTCGACTGCTCGAGATACGCCGCGAGGCGCCCCCATTCGATGGCCTTCGCCAGCAGTTGCGAGGCCTGCTCGCACGCGAGGTGCACGCCGCCGAGCTGCGCGACCGAGTCGTCGCCGAACTCGAAGAAGACCCGGTCGAACAGCTGCTCGGCCTTCTCGACCTTGACGCCCTCGAGTCCCGCTGCGGCGCCGGCCACGAGCTCCTCGGCGAATTCGTCGAGGAACAGGCGGCGGAGCGACTTCGGCGTCCTCGAGTAGCGCGCGAACAGCGCGCCCTTGACCACCTCGGGCAGGTTCGTGAGCGCGAAGACCGGGCCGTCGAGGTTGGTGAAGTGGGGTTCGAGCCGGGCGCGCTCCTCGTCGGTGAAGTCCTCGTGGACGAACCAGGCCGCCACGCCTACCCGCCGGTCCCACCCGTGGCGCCGGTCGGGCCGGTGGGCGCCTCCACGCCCTCGAACAGCGTCACGGTCGTCCCCGGGTCGACCTGGGTGCCGGGCGCGGGATCCTGCTCGGCCACCTTGTTGCCGAGCGGGCACGCGGTGTTGACCTCCACGGTCTCGCTCGAGATGACCGGGTTCAGCCCCGCCTGGGAGAGCTCGTTCTGGGCCGAGCCGAAGCTCTGGCACCGAACCTCTGGCACTTCGACCTGCTCGGCTCCGGTCGAGACGAAGATCGTCACCGTCGATCCGGGCTCGACCTCCTGCCCGGAGGCGGGGTCGGTCCGCGACACGGATCCTTCGTCGACCGTATCGCTCGGCTCCTCGACCGGCCCCGCAGGCTCGAGGCCGAGATCGATCAGCGCGGCCTGGGCCTCCTCCACCGACGAACCCTCGAGCTCCGGGATCGCCACCTGATCCGGCGCCTCGACGATCGTCAGGTCGACGTTGGTTCCACGGTCGACCTCGTCGCCGGCCGCGGGATCCTGCTCCAGGACCGTACCGGGCTCCGGGGTGTCGTCGGCGGCCGGGACGGGCGTGATGGTGGCCTTGAGTCCGGCGTCCTCCAACTTGGTGATCGCCTCGGACCGCTTGTCGCCGACCACGTTCGGGACGGTGACCAGCACCCCCGTCTGCTGATCGTCGTTGTTCAGGACGTTGACCGCCAGGAACCACAGGAGGGCCCCCAGGAGCGCGATCAGCACGAGCGTGACGACGATCGGCACCCAGTTGGTACGGCGCTCGGGTTCGGTGGGCGAGAGGACTTCGGTCGGGTGCGCGGGCGGACGGTCCAGGACCTGGGTCGTCCCTGCGGCGAGCAGCGGCGTCGCCTGCACGGGGAGCCCGCGCTTGGCGCGTTCGAGGTCGGCGTGCATCTCCTCGGCCGACTGGTAGCGGTTCGCCGGGTTCTTCGCGAGCGCCCGCAGGATCACGGCGTCGAGGTCGGCCGTGACGTCCGGGTTCAGCCGCGACGGGGGCGTCGGCTGCTCCAACACCTGCTTGGACGCGACCGCGACGGGTGAGTCGCCGAGGAACGGCGGCCGGCCCGTGACCATCTCGTACAGCACGCATCCGAGCGAGTAGATGTCCGAACGCCCGTCGACGGGCTGTCCCTGCGCCTGCTCCGGCGACAGGTAGGACGCCGTGCCGAGGATCGCCGCGGTCTGCGCGACCGTGTCGGCCGTCGCGGTGACCCGCGCGATGCCGAAGTCGGTGACCTTCACCTCGCCGCGCGGGTTGAGCATGATGTTGCCGGGCTTGATGTCGCGGTGGATCACGCCCTGCGCGTGCGCGGCCTCGAGCGCCCGGCACACGTCCATCGCGATGTCGATCGCGCGGTCGGGGAGGATGCGTCCTCCCCCCGCGAGGATCTCGGCGAGCGTTCGCCCCTCCACGTACTCCATCACGATGAAGTGCACGCCGTCGTCCGAGCCGGTGTCGAAGACCGAGACGATGTGCGGGTGCCCGATGCTCGCCGCGGCCTGCGCCTCGCGGCGGAACCGCATGACGAAGCCCTCGTCGTCCGCGAACTGCGGCGCGAGGACCTTCACGGCCACGGTCCGGCCGAGCACCGTATCGGTGCCGAGGAAGACCTTGGCCATGCCTCCGCGGCCGAGCTCCCGCTCGACCCGGTATCGCCCCCCGAGGGTTATCGGCAGATCGATCTCCGAACCTCCCGCTCGATCGTGCTCGGCTCAGGCGCCCAGGGCGGCCTCCAGGACCGCCCTGGCGATCGGCGCGGCGACCTGTCCGCCCGTCGCTTCGCTGCCAAGGCTACCGCCGTCGAGGACGATAACCGCGACGGCGATCCGAGGCGCCTCCGCGGGCGCGAAGCACACGAACCAGGCGTGCGGGTCCTCCTCGTCGCCGTGCTGGGCAGTGCCGGTCTTGCCCGCCACGCTCACGCCGGGGATCTGGGCCGCGGTGCCGGTCCCCGCCTCAACGACGCCGACCATCATCTGCGTGAGGGCCGCGGCGTTCTCCGCCGACAGCGGCCGCGAGAACTCCTGCGGCCCGAACTCCGCGATCACGCGGCCGCTCGGGTCACGGGCCTCGGTGACCAGGCGGGGCTGCATCTCGATGCCCTCGTTCGCGATCGCCGCACCGACGAGGGCCATCTGCAACGGGTTCGCGGCAACGTCCTGCTGTCCGATCGCCGAGATCGCGACGGCCGGATCCCGGCCCTCGAACGTCTCGGGCGCGGGGAACACCCCCGAGGTCCACGGGATGTCGAACGGCACGAGGTCCTCGCCGGCCTCGGCGGTGAACCCGTAGGCGCGCGCCTGCTCGGCGAGCTTCTCGGCGCCGAGCTCGAGCCCCACCGCGCCGAACACGACGTTGCACGATTGACGGAGCGCGTCGGCGAGCGTGATCTGCGAGCCACCCGAACACGTCGTGCCACCGAAGTTCTCGATCGTCGCATCGGTGAGCGGGAGGTCGAGCTCGCTCGGGTTGGGCCACAGGCTCTCCGGGCCGAACCCGTTCTCGAGCGCCGCCGACGCCGTCACGAGCTTGAACGTCGAGCCGGGCGGGAACAGCTCGTCGCTCGCGCGCGAGAGCAGCGGCTTCTCGGGATCGGCGTTCAGCTCGTCCCACGAATCCCGCACGACCTTGGGATCCTGCGAGGCGAGCAGGTTCGGGTCGTAGGCCGGCTCGGAGACCAGGGCGAGCACGTCGCCGGTGGCGGGGTCGATCGCGGCGATCGCGACGTCGCCCGCCTCCGCCAGCGCCGCGGCCTCGGCGGCCTCCTGGATCTCGGGCACGAGGGTGGTCACGATCGTGGCGCCACGCTTGGGCCGGCCGAGGATCAGATCGGTGAGCGTCTGCGGCAGGAGCTCGGCCGCGTCGCCGGTCAGGAAGTCGTTGTAGCTCTGCTCGAGCTCCGTGCGACCGAACACGAACGAGTAGAAGCCGGTCTCGTGTGCGTACAGCTCCCCGAGCGGGTATCGGCGTTGGAACCGGAGCGCGCCCGGGCTGCTGCGGCTGGACGCGAGAACCGTCGTCCCGTCCGCCGCCAGGATGCTGCCGCGGTCGATCTTGTACTCGGCGATCAGCTGCCGCTGCGCGTTCGCGGGGTCCTCGGCGATCCGGTCGGCGGCGAACACCTGGATGTAGTTCACCTGCGCGAACGCGATCAGGAACAGCGCGAGCAGGGCGATACCGAGCTTCCGGATCTGCCGGTCCATCTAGATCCCACCCACCCGCTCTATCCCACCCACCCGCTCTACCCCACCCACCCGCTACGCCTCCGCCCGCTCCGGCGGCCTGAGGCGCGGCCAGCGCTCCCTCGGGGCCATCGGACCGCTCGAGACGCGGACGAGCAGCCCGAGCAGCACGAAGTTCGACACGAGGCTCGAGCCCCCGTAGCTCACGAACGGGAGCGTGACCCCGGTCAGCGGGATGGTCCGCGTCACCCCTCCGATGATCACGAAAGCCTGGAGCGCGACGAGCGTCGACAGGCCGACCGCGAGCAGCGTCGAGAAGCCGTCCGGCGCGCGGAGGGCCACGCGTAACCCCTTGCCCACGAGCACGAGGATCAGTAGCAGGACCGCCGTGGTGCCGAGCAGCCCGAGCTCCTCGCCGATCGCCGCGAAGATGAAGTCGGTGGACGCGAACGGGATCAGACCCGGAGAGCCCTGGCCGAGCCCGGTCCCGACGATGCCGCCGCTCGCCATCCCGAATTCCGCCTGCGCGAGCTGCCCGTAGCCCTGCGCGAAGACCTTCCCCGGGTCCAGCGCGTGGAGCCAGATGTCGACGCGCAGCTGAACGTGGTCGAACAGCAGCCACCCCGCGTACGCCCCGACCACGAACAGGATCAGACCGATCACCAGGTAGGCGGCACGGCCCGTCGCCACCCACAGCATCACGACGAAGATCCCGAAGTACAGCATGGAGGCGCCGAGGTCCTTCTGCAGGAACAGGATCGCGAGCGAGGCTCCCCACGCGAGCAGGACGGGGCCGAGGTGCTTGGCGGGAGGGAGGCGGAGCGGTCCGATCCGCGCGGTCGCGACCTGGAGCAGTTCTCGCTTCTGCGTGAGATAGGACGCGAGGAAGATGACGACGAGCACCTTGCCGATCTCGGCCGGTTGGAATCCGATCGGTCCAATCTGCACCCACAACCGCGCCCCGTTGATCGTCCGGCCGATGCCGGGCGCGACCGGCAGGAGCAACAGCAGGAGACCGAGCAGCCCGATCGTGTACGTGTACGCGTCGAGCATCCGGGCGTCGCGCACGACGATCAACGTGAGCGCGTACGCGATCAACCCCACGACGATCCACGTCGCCTGCTCGGCCGCCAGGCCGCCCGAGAGGCGGAAGATCATCGCGAAGCCGAGCCCGACCAGCACGGCAGCGGTCGGGAACAGCGCAGGGTCGGCACGCGGAGCGAACGCGCGGGTGACGACCAACGCGCCGGCGTACCCCGCCGCGAAGATCGTGACGTACAGCGCGAAGGTCGCCGGTAGCTGACCGCGCTTGCCGAACCCGGCGATCACGTACGCCCCGACGGACAGGGTCAGCGCCAGGATGGTGAACGCGACCAAGGGCGCGAGCGACGTGCGGCCCCTCGGCGCCGCGGCGCGACTCACGGGCTGGGCTGCTCGAACCTGGCGACGTCCTCGCGGATGCTCTCCACGATGGCCTCCGCGCCGGCCCGGTCGTCCGCCGTGATGCCGTCGGAGAGATCTCGGTAGAACCCGATGGTCTCGGCCTGTTCCGCCGGGATCGAGGTCTCAACCACGACCGAGTGCAGCTCGA
>DAIOFZ010000069.1:0-11291 GCA_036745475.1 Actinomycetota bacterium
CTGAGGCGCTCGCGCTCGACGCATGGAGCGTGGCGATCGGCTACCGCTCGAGCGAGGCCGACGCCAAGGAGGCGCTCGCAAGCCTCGAGACGATCGGCGCACCGGGTCTCGCCGTCGCGATGGACGTCACGGAGGAGGGGTCGGTCGCCGAGGCGTTCCGCCGCGTGGGCGACGAGCTGGGCCCCGTGACGGGGCTGGTGAACAACGCCGGGATGTCGCGGGACGGGCTCCTCCTCAAGTATCCGATGGACGTCTACGAGCGGACGATGGCGACCAATCTGCGGGGGACGTTCCTGTGCTGCCAGGCCGCGCTGCGGGGGATGCTGCGAGCCAAGTGGGGGCGGATCGTGAACATGTCCTCGGCGGTCGCCCTGCACGGCAACGCGGGTCAGACCGTCTACGCGGCCACGAAGGCCGGCCTCGTCGGGCTGACGAGGTCGCTCGCCCGCGAGGTCGGTGTCAAGGGAATCACGGTGAACGCCCTGTGCCCGGGGCTGCTCGACACGGACATGACCTCCCATCTGACCGAGCCGGCGCGCGCGTACTACCTGGACCAGACGCCGGTGGGTCGGGCGGCGCACCTGGAGGAGGTCGCGAGCGTCGTGCGCTTCCTGATGTCGGACGACGCCTCGTACGTGAACGGTGCGGTCCTGCCCGTTGACGGCGGGCTGACCGCCTAGTCGAAGGACGGCCGGCCCCGTAGCATGGGCCGGTCCCCCGAACGGACGCCCAAGGACCAGCACGAACACCGCAACCGGGAGAACACCACCCGAAGGACGAAGCCAAAGGGATCGAGCCAAAGGACACAGGAGGAAGGATGGACAAGGCAGAGATCGAGTCTCGGGTCCGCAAGGTCCTCGCCGAGCAGCTCGCGGTGGACGAGGCCCAGGTCGTACCCGACGCCCGTTTCGCCGAGGATCTGAACGCCGACTCGCTCGACCTCGTCGAGGCGGTCCTGGCCCTCGAGGAGGAGTGGAGTATCGACATCCCCGAGGAAGAGATGGAAGGGGTCAAGACCGTCGGACAGGCCGTGGCCCTGGTCGAGCAGAAGCTCGGATCGTCCTGACCCCGATGGGAGAGCGGGTCGTCGTCACCGGGATCGGACCGGTCTCGCCGGTAGGCACCGGCGTGGACGACTTCTGGGCCGGGCTCACGTCCGGGCGCAACGGGATCCGCCTGATCACGGCGTTCGAGACCGACGACCTCCCCGTCAAGGTGGCGGGGGAGGTCCCGGGGTTCGATCCGTCGCCGTGGCTGGATCCGAAGGAGATCCGTCGGACCGACCGCTTCGTCCACTTCGGCGTCTCGTCGGCGGCCCTCGCCTGGGAGGACGCGGGCCGGCCAGAGGTTCCCTCCGAGCGCGCGGGCGTGATCTTCGCCACCGGGATCGGCGGCATCGAGACCCTGCTCACCCAGCACAGCGTGCTGCTCGAGAAGGGCCCGGGTCGCGTGTCGCCGTTCATGGTGCCCGCCCTGATGGCGAACGCCGCGAGCGGCCACATCGCGATGCGGTTCGGTTTCACCGGCCCGAACCTGTGCACGGTCTCGGCCTGTTCGTCGTCGAACCACGCGATCGGTGAGGCGCTGCGGTACATCCGCGACGGCTACATCGACGTCTGTGTCGCGGGAGGTTCGGAGGCCGCAACCCTCCCCCTCACGGTCGCGGCGTTCGCGCAGATGACGGCGCTGACGAGGAACCCCGATCCCGAGACCGCGTCGCGACCGTTCGACCGGGCGCGGGACGGCTTCGTGCTGTCCGAGGGCGCGTGCACGCTGATCCTCGAGTCCGAGACACACGCGAAGGCCCGCGGCGCGCGGGTGTACTGCGAGGTGGCCGGCTACGGCGCGTCGGACGATGCCTTCCACATCACGGCGCCCGATCCAAAGGGCTCGGGCGCGGCCCTGGCGATGGGTTGGGCGCTGCGCGACGCGGGCGAGGAGCCGCAAGCCGTCACGTACGTCAACGCGCACGGGACCTCGACGCAGCTGAACGACGCGGCGGAGACGGCCGCGATCAAGGCGACCCTCGGCGAGGACGTCGCCCACCGCATCGCGGTCTCCTCGACGAAGTCGATGACAGGCCACATGCTGGGCGCCGCGGGGGCGGTGGAGGGCGCGATCTGCGCGCTCGCGATCGCCAACGGGGTCGTGCCGCCGACGATCCACTACGACACGCCCGATCCCGATTGCGACCTCGACTACGTCCCGAACGAGGCGCGCGAGCTGGATGTCCGTCTGGCGATGTCGAACTCGTTCGGGTTCGGTGGCCACAACGCCGTCGTGGCGTTCCGCAAGGCCTCGTAGCCGCCGGGACGCGCCGCCGTTCAGCCGAAGAAGAGCTTGAGCTCGCGCTCGGCCGAGTCGGCCGAGTCGCTGCCGTGCACGAGGTTCTCGGTGATGATCAGTCCGTAATCGCCGCGGATCGTGCCGGGCGGGGCCGTCGCCGGATCGGTCGGACCCATCATCGTCCGCCAGACGCCGATCGCGCCCTCCCCCTCCAGGCGTGCGACCACGACCGGCCCAGAGGTGATGAAGCCGACGAGCTCTCCGAAGAACGGCTTGTCGCGGTGCTCTCCGTAGTGTTCCTCGGCAAGCGCGCGATCGATCGTCAGCGAACGGATCTCGGCGATCCGCAGGCCCTTGTCCTCGGCTCGCCGGAGGACCTCACCGACGAGGCCACGGCGCACACCATCGGGCTTCACGACGAGCAGCGTCGACTCCACCGTCATCTCAGGGGTCCCCCAGCAGCGCCCTGCGGGCGTCCGCGACAGTGTACAGAGAGCCCGTCACCAGGATGAGGTCGCCGTCGGAGGCGGCTCGCGCCGCCGCGTCCAGCGCATCGGGAACCGACGCGAAGGGTTCGGCGGCGATGCCGTGGGCGGCCATCGCGGCCGCCACCTCCCGCGGCGGGCGGGCCCGGACGCTGTCGACCGCCGTCGCGTAGCCGGCGTCTGCGAGCGGGGCGAGGGGAGCCACGATGCCCTCGAGATCCTTGCCGGCGAAGACGCCCATCACGAGGTGCAACCGATCCCACGTGAAGGTGTCGGGCAGTGCCTGGGCCAGTGCGCGGGCCGCGGCGGGGTTGTGGGCCCCGTCCAAGACCACGAGCGGTCGCCGCGCCGCCACCTCCAGCCGCCCGGGCGAGGTGGCCGCGCCGAGCGCGAGCCTGACGGCGTCGGGGTCCAGGGCGCGCTCCAGCAGCGCCTCGACCGCGACGACCGCGGCCGAGGCGTTGTGGGCCGCGTGCTCCCCATAGATCGGCAGGAGCACGTCGTCGTACGTCGCGTGGAGCCCTCGGATCGCGAGGGCCTGCCCGCCGACCGCCACCACGAGGTCGTTCAGCCCCCACTCGCGCCCCTCGAGCAGGAGCGTGGCGATCTGTTCCTCGCACCGTCGCTCGATCACCTCGAGCGCCTCGTCTTCCTGCTCGCGGACCACCGCCACCTTGCCCTGCTTGATGACGCCGGCCTTCTCCCCCGTCACCTCCGCGATCGTCGAACCCAGCTCCGGGTGATCGAGCCCGATCGGGCAGATCACGGCGACGTCGCCGGAGACGAGGTTGGTCGCGTCCCACGTCCCCCCCATCCCGACCTCGAACACGCCGAGCGCCACGGGCGCGTCGGCGAACGAGAGGTACGCGAGCGCCGTGAGTGCCTCGAAGTACGTGACGCGGCCGACCTGCTCGTCGACGGTCCGCAGGAACGCGAGCAGATGCTCGAACTCTTCGCCGAACGTCTCGTCGGACATCGGCTCGCCGCAGACCTGCAGCCGCTCCGTCACCGAGTCGAGATGGGGTGAGGTGAACAGCCCGGTCGTGAGCCCCTGGGCGCACGCGACCGCCGATGCGAGGCGGGCGGTCGTCGTCTTCCCGTTGGTCCCCGTGACGTGGATGGTCGGGTACGTGAGCTGCGGCTCGGCGAGCAACGTGGCGAGCGCGCGCATCCGATCAAGATCGGGCTTGGGCATGTGTTCGGGCTGGCGGCGCCCGAGCTCGGCGACCGCGTCGGCGAACCGCACGTTCAGTCCTGCGGGGCCAGGTCGACCTCGACGGAGGGCTCGGTGGCCTCCACGTACTCGAACGAGCGGACCTTGCCGGCCTCCGCGATGTCCCGCTCGACGCCGCGGAGCATCTCCAGGCGATCGGCCGTCTCGCGGATGACGACACGGTCCACGTCCGTGCGGAGCGAACGCTTCGCGAGCGCCTTCGCCTTGCGGATCTCGCCGAGCACCCAGGCCGCAGCCCCGTACTCGGCGGGCTCGGCACTCGGGGCCTCGAGCTCCTTCGGGTCCGGCCATCCCGCGCGGTGGATCGAGCCCTCGCGCCACCACGACCAGACCTCCTCGGTCACGTACGGGAGGAACGGCGCGAACAGCCGCAACAGGACCGAGAGCGCGACGCGCAACGCGCCGATCGCGGACCCCGCCGCCGCCGATCCGAACGACCCGTACGCCCGACCCTTGACGAGTTCGAGGTAGTCGTCGGTGAAGCCCCAGAAGAACCGTTCGATCAGATCGAGGGCGCGGGCGTGCTCGTAGTCCTCCAGGGCGGCCGTCGCCTCCTCGAGCACGCCAGCGAGCTGGAGCAGTATCGAGCGGTCGAGCCCTTCGGTGATCACGCCCTCCCCGCGTTCGAGCGTCAGCACGAAGCGGGACGCGTTCAGGATCTTGATCGCGAGTCGGCGGCCCACCTTGATCTGCTGCTCGTCGAACGCCGCGTCGATGCCCAGACGGGCGCTCGCCGACCAGTACCGGACGGCGTCGGCGCCGTGGTGCTCCAGGTGCTCGCTCGGCGTGACGACGTTGCCCTTTGACTTCGACATCTTCTTGCGCTCCGGGTCGAGGACGAACCCGCTGATCGCGGCGTCGGTCCAAGGCAGCACGCCGTGCTCGAGGTGCGACTTGAGCACCGTGTAGAACAGCCAGGTGCGGATGATCTCGTGCGCCTGCGGTCGCAGGTCCATCGGGAACACCCGCGCGAACAGGTCATCGTCCTGCCCCCATCCGCCCGCGATCTGCGGGGTCAGCGACGACGTCGCCCACGTGTCCATGACGTCCGG
Organism: Actinomycetota bacterium; assembly: GCA_036745475.1. GTDB lineage: Bacteria > Actinomycetota > UBA4738 > UBA4738 > HRBIN12 > DASSJM01. The sequence goes on from DAIOFZ010000069.1 coordinate 5,058, forward strand.
GTCGCCCACGAAGCCGCCGGGCTTGCCGCGCTGGTCCTGCGTGAATCCGTCCGGGACGTCCGACGAAGGGTCGATGGGGAGGCGATCCTCGTCCGCCACGAGCAGGTGCTCGTGGTCCGGGTTCCCCTCCTCGTCGAGGCGGTACCAGACCGGGAAGGGCACGCCGAAGAACCGCTGGCGGCTGAGGCTCCAGTCGCCGTTCAGCCCCTCGACCCACGACGCGTAGCGCGCGCCCATGTACGCGGGGTGCCAGCGGAGCTGGCGGCCACGCTCGAGCAGCTCGTCCCGGAACTCGAGCGTTCTGACGAACCACTGCCGGCTCGAGACCACCTCGAGGGGCCGCTCCCCTCGCTCGTAGAACTTCACCGCGTGCCTGACGGGCTTGGGTTCGCCGATCAGGTGTCCCGACTCGGCCAGCATCCCGGCGATCCGGGTTCGGGCCTTCTTCGTCGTGAGCCCTTCGAGTTCGGCCTGGGCGCGGACCGCCTGCCCCGGGTTCGCGACCTCCCATCCGGACTCGCCCCATCGAGGCGGCGCGATCGTCCCGTCTCGCTGCACGATCACGCGCGTGGGCAGCTTCAGCTCGCGCCACCAGGTGACGTCGGTGATGTCGCCGAACGTGCAGATCATCGCGATCCCCGTCCCCTTGTCGGGCTCGGCCAGTTCGTGGCCGACGATCGGGATCTCGGCGCCGAACAGCGGCGTGACCGCGTTCGTACCCACCAGCGCCCGGTAGCGCTCGTCCTCGGGGTTCACGACCAGAGCCACGCACGCGGGCATCAGCTCGGGGCGCGACGTCTCGATCTCGACCGAGCCCGGGCCGTCGGCCAGGTCGAACCGGATCCGGTGGTAGGCACCGTCGATCTCCCGGTCCTCGATCTCGGCTTGCGCGAGCGCGGTCTGGTAGTCCACGTCCCACATCGTGGGCGCCTCGGACTGGTACGCGAGCCGGCGTTGCAGCAGCCGGACGAACGATCGCTGGGACGCCGTGCGCGAACGCTCGTCGATCGTCGTGTACGTGTAGTTCCAGTCGACGGATAGGCCCGACAGCCGGAACACGGCCTCGAACGCCTTCTCGTCCTCGGCCGTCAGCCGCTCGCAGAGCTCAATGAAGTTGGGGCGCGACACCGCGACGAGGTCGTCATCGGGCCGGTCCAGCGCGTCAAGATCGAAGTTCGGGTCATACGGAAGCGTCGGATCGCACCGGACCCCGAAGTAGTTCTGCACCCGTCGCTCGGTCGCCAGACCGTTGTCGTCCCAGCCGATCGGATAGAACACGGTCTTGCCCTGCATGCGTTGGAACCGGGCGATCACGTCCGTGTGGGTGTACGAGAGCACGTGGCCGATGTGCAGGCTGCCACTGGCCGTCGGCGGCGGCGTGTCGATCGCGAACACGTCCTCGCGGGGCTTGGTCCGGTCGAACCGATAGGTACCGGCGGCCTCCCACCACTCGTCCCACTTGGCCTCGAGGCCCTCGATCGATGGCTTCTCGGGCACGTTCATGCGCGGGAGTCTAAGCGATGCCCGCATCGCCTCCGGTCGCTCGGCGGGCCGCGCGCCGGCGCGTCCACTTCCGTACCCGGTCGTACACTCGCGCGCGTGAAGACCTGCGCCACATGCGGCGTCGAGAACCCCGACGCTGCCCGCTTCTGTTCGTCGTGCGGGTCGTCGCTCGTTCCGTCGTGTCCCACCTGCGGAGCCGAGGTGCCGGTCGAGGCCCGCTTCTGTCCCGCATGCGGCTCGGCGCTCGGAGCGCTCGAACCGGTCCCGCCGGGCCAGGAGCGACGCCTCGTGACGATCCTGTTCGCGGACGTGACGAACTCGACGAGCCTCGGTGAGCGCCTCGATCCCGAGCGGCTCCAAGAGGTGCTCGGGGCCTACTTCGCGGCGATGCGCGACGAGATCGAGGCGGAGGGAGGCACGGTCGAGAAGTTCATCGGCGACGCCGTCATGGCGGCGTTCGGCGTTCCGACCGCTCACGAGGATGACCCGGCGAGGGCGCTCCGCGCAGCGCTCCGCATGCGCGAGCGCCTCGCCGAGGTCAACGCCGAACTCGATCGTCGCTTCGGCGTCACGCTGCAGATCCGCACCGGCGTGAATACCGGTGAGGTCTTGGCCGCGACCAACCCCCCACCGGGTGACCCGATGGTGACCGGCGACGCGGTGAACGTGGCCGCCCGGCTCGAGCAGGGTGCCGACCCGGGCGGGATCGTGGTGTCCGAACGCACGGCGCGGGCCGCGCGCGGCTTCCGGTTCCGCGAGCTCGGTGATCGAGGGCTCCGCGGCAAGGAGCAAGCCGTCGCGGCCGTCCTGCTCGAGGAGCGGAAGCCGGAAGCGGCCGAACGTGGCGTGCCGGGGCTCCGCGCCCCGATGGTGGGACGCGATCGTGAGCTCGAGCTCCTCCGCAGCCTCTACCAGCGCTCAGCCGAGGAGGGGCAGCCGAACCTGGTCACGATCTACGGGGACCCCGGCGTGGGCAAGAGCCGGCTCGTCGCCGAGTTCGTCGGGTGGGCGGAGGTGCTCGATCCGGCGCCGACGATCGTCCGGGGGCGATGCCTTCCTTACGGCGACGGCGTGACGTATTGGCCGCTCGCCGAGATCCTGAAGGCGCTCGCGAACATCCGCGACACCGACCCGACGGAGGTGGCACTCGAGCGGATCCAATGGCTCGGTCGCGAGCTGATCACGAGGGACGTCGCGGCGCACCCGAAGAAGGCGACGGCCGCGCTCGCGTACAGCGTGGGCGTCGAGGACCCCGCATTCTCGTTCGGATCCATGGAGCCGCGAGAGGTCAGCCTCAAGATCCACGGCGCGTGGCGTTCCCTCTTCTCCGCTCTCGCGAGCCGGGCGCCGCTGGTCGCGGTGATCGACGACATCCACTGGGCCGACCAGGCGCTGCTCGATCTCCTGGAGGAGCTCGCCGACCGCGTGGTTGGGCCCGCATTCTTCCTGTGTCCGGCGCGCCCGGAGCTGACCGAGCGGCGTCCCAGTTGGGGGGGCGGCAAGCGCAACGTCTCCTCGGTCGGCCTCGACCCTCTCACCTCCGTCGAATCGGACCGGCTCGTCGGGCTGTTGCTCTCGGTGGCGGATCTGCCGGGATCCGTGCGCCAACGGATCCTCGAGCGCGCCGAGGGCAATCCCTTCTTCCTCGAAGAGATCGTCCGTCACCTGATCGACGAGGGCGTGATCGTCCGAGACGAAGACCGGTGGCGCGCGGCGTCGACGATCGCGGAGGTGCAGATCCCGGACACCGTGCAGGCCGTGCTCGCGGCCAGGATCGACCTGCTGGACCCCGTGGAGAAGCGCGCCCTCCAGCGCGCCGCGGTGGTCGGTCGCGTGTTCTGGCCGGGGCCCGTCGGACGCCTGCTGAACGGGGATCGGGAGCACCTGCGTTCAACGCTCGACCGTCTGGAGGAGCGCGAGCTGGTCCTGTCGCGCCTCTCGTCGTCGATCGCCGGGGAGCCGGAGTTCATCTTCAAACACATCCTGACGCGGGAGGTCGCTTACGAGAGCCTCCCGCGGCGCGAGCGGGCGGGCGCACACGCCGCGGTCGCGTCCTGGATCGAGGAGACCGCGGGGGCCCGCGCCAAGGAGTTCGTCGAGCTCCTCGCCTACCACTGCTTGGAGGCCTACCTCGGGGCGCGCGATGATGGGCTCGCACCGACGGAGGTCGAGGACCTGCGCCTTCGGGCGTTCCGGGCGCTCCTGGGCGTCGCGGCCGAGGCCCATCGTCGATTCGCACTCGCGAAGGCCACCTTAGCGATCGAGCAGGCGCTCCGGATCGCGTCGGGACCGCTCGAGCGCATCACCGCCCTCGAGTCGGAAGGGATGATCGCCCGCAGCGACTACCAGGGCGACGCGTCGTGGCGATCGTTCAAGGAGGCGATCGATCTGCGGCTTCGACACACCCCCGGTGACCGCCGGGCGATCGCCCGTGCGTGCGTGAACGGGCTCGAGAACCCGCTCCGGTGGCCGGGATCGATGAAGACGTTCCCCGAGGTCGACGAGGTGAGGCGCTACCTGGCGATCTGCGCCGACCATGTCGAGAACGAGCGGAGCGAGGAAGGGATCCGCCTGCTCTCGCTGCGTGCGTTCGAACCGTTCGGGTTCGGAGCCCGGATCCACATCGAGCCTGCCGAGCGGGAGGATGCCATTGCCTCCGGGGTCCGCGCCGCCGGGCTGGCCCGGGAGCTGGGACGGCTCGATCTCGAGTCGGCGGCGCTCGACGGGACCGGATCCGCCATCATCACGCTCGGCCACTACGGGCGGCTCCGGGATGGGCTTGCCAGGCGACTGGAGATCGCCGAGCAGATCGAGGATCCCTGGGAGGCCGGCGACGCGTACGCGATGGTCGCATGGAATCGGGCGATGCTCGGGGAGTTCGAGGAATCGGTCCGAGCGGGACTCCTCGGGCGGGACCGCGCCGACGCCCAGGCCGCCGGGATCGTCGACCACTGCCTGAACTGGGCCGGTACCGGGCTGTTCCACCTCGGGGAGTGGGATCGGCAGCTCGAGATTTTCCGTGAGGTCCAGGTTTTGATGGGAGAGCGCGCGGAGGAGCCCCCGTACTTCATGATGAGCCTCTTCGGGGCCACGGCGTTCGTGCATGAGGCCAGAGGCCTGCCGAGCGCGCGACAGCTCCTGGATCTGCTCGAGCGGACGCGAGGCACGGCGATCGAAGCATCCGTGATGGCCTCCCATTGGGTCGCCTGGGCCGAGGCCCGTCGCGGTGAACGCGATCGGGCCTGGGCGCTCGTCCGCGACCGCACGGTGGAGTCGCAGACCTTCCGCCCCTTCCACGATCAGGTCGTCGCTGAGCTGCTCGCCCTGACCGAGCGTTGGGACGAGGCCCCGGACTTCCTCCAGGGCAGCCGCGCCTACGCGGCCGAAGCCGGGCTGCTCGCCCTCCCCGTGCACCTGGATCGCCTCGAGGGACGCTCGGCGATCGCCTCCGGTCGGCCGGAAGATGGGCTCGAGACGCTGGATCGCGCTCGCGATGGGTTCGCACGTCTGGGAGCCGCCTGGGAGCGCGGCAGGACGGAGCTCGATCTGGCCGACGCGCTCGCGTCTGCCGGCCGAGTGGATGAGGCGCGGTTGCGGCTCGACGCCGCGAAGCCGGACCTCGAGCGCGCCGGCGCGCTCGCCGAGCTCGATCGGCTGCGCTCGCTCCGGAACCGGCTTGCCTGAGCCTCAGCCCTGCATGAACTGCAGGACCGGCGTCCCGTCCGTCTCGTTCATCGACATCGAGCGGCCGCTCACCTCGTAGGAACCGATCTCCGCGAGCAGCTGGAGGTAGCGGTCCTCGGTGCTCCGCTCCGGCTCCGGACAGAGCCTCTTCGTGCCGGCGATCGGACCGAACGAGATCTCGCTCCCGTTCGCTTCGTAGGACGCGTGGTAAGTGTTGCACCCGGAGGTGCCGCTGATCGTCGTGCCGTCGAACGAGGCGCTCACGCCGACGTCGACGATCTGCGTCTGGCCTCCCGCCGTGAGCATCTGGGTGAGGATCCAGGACTCGCCCTCGAGCGCCGCCGGGTCCTGGGTGCTGCCCCCGTTCGACCCCGAATCGTCGTCGCCGCCGCACGCCGAGAACGCGAGCGCCACCACAACGAACGGGAGGACGATCGCGGCCCGACGCAGCGTCACGCGGTGCGTTCCTGGCGCTGGCGTTTGGGGGTTTCCTTCACCGGCACCAGTGTGGGGTTCACCTTGCTCCGAACGACGTCCTCGTCGATCACGCACTTGGTCACGTCTTGGCGGGAGGGCAGCTCGTACATCGTGTTGAGCAGGACCTCCTCCATGATCGCGCGCAGACCGCGCGCACCGGTCGCCCGCAGGATCGCCTGGTCGGCGATCGCGCCGAGCGAATCGTCCGTGAACTCGAGCTCGACGCCGTCGAACTCGAAGAACTTGTGGTACTGGCGGACGAGCGCGTTCTTCGGCTTGGTGAGGATGTCGACAAGCGCTGTCTTGTCCAGGTTGTGCACGTTGGTGATCACCGGGAGCCGGCCGACGAACTCGGGGATCAGGCCGTACTTGAGGAGATCCTCGGGGAGCACCTGACCGAGGATCGCACCCAGGTCCTTGTCCTCGACGCGTCGGACGTCCGCGCCGAACCCGATCCCCCGCGAGCCGATCCGGCTCTCGACGATCTTCTCCAGACCGGCGAACGCGCCGCCGCAGATGAAGAGCACGTTGGTCGTGTCGATCTGGATGAACTCCTGGTGCGGGTGCTTG
>DAIOFZ010000070.1:0-9797 GCA_036745475.1 Actinomycetota bacterium
TCCCGTGGCGCCCGGTGTCCCCGCGTGGCACACCAGTGTGGCGGCCCGCTAGGGGCTAGCGGAGTTTACTCAGCAGGTCGGTGGAGGCGAGCACGGCTCCCGAAGGTTCGGGCGAAGACTCAGGGGAAACCGAAGGCTCCGGCGAGGGCGAAGGCCTCGGCGAGGGCGAGGGCCTCGGCGGTGGCGAAGGCTTCGGTGAGGGCGAAGGCTTCGGTGTGGGCTCAGGGGAGACCGAGGGCTCCGGGGAGACCGAGGGCTCCGGAGAGATCGAAGGGTCCGGGGAGACCGAAGGGTCCGGGGACGGCGAAGGCTGGGGTTCGGGCGAGGGGTTTGGGGTGGGACTTGGCCCGGTCGAGGGATCGGGACTCGGGGACGGAACCGGCGAAGGCCCAGGTGTGGGTTGCGGGTCAGGTGATGGCGGGGGGCTATCCCCAGGGGGAGGACCTTCCCCACGAGGGGGAGGGCCTTCCCCTCCGAACGTGAGGTTACCGTCCAGTGGGAACAGCAGGATCGGCAACGAGCGGTCCAGGCCGCCCTGACCATCTCCGTTCGCTTGTGTTGGTTCGCTTCCGTTCTCCCCAACGGCGTCAGGATCGATCGCCACGTACGGAACCCCGCTGTCGCTCACTTCTACGGTGAATGCTTCCCCCAAGGGGGAGATGGGGTTGAAATTGGGACCCGTTGCCGCGAGGATCCCGATCACCATCAATCCGCCGATGCCTCCGGCGATCAGACTGATCGTCAGATCTCGACGCGGTTCCAGATACCAAATCCGGTGGCGCAGACTTGCGAGGCGCACTCGACTTGGCAGCATCCGCCGCTGCAGGGCCTTCATCCGAAGGTGGGCGTCACGAGCTGCGCGTTGCACGGCAAGGCTGTATCGCCGTCGAAAGCGACCGATCCTCGAACTCGCGGCCTTCGATCTGAAAGCATCCACCCTGCGAACGACCTCAGCATCTGGCGTGCGTGGGCTCGCCACTGTACCGCCCGTCGTGCTCATTCCACTCCAGCGCAGCACGTTTGGTGAGACTCTTGTCACTCTGATTCTGGGCGCTCGGGACTCCTCGTCATCTTCCCGGTACGTGGCGGAATGGCGATCAGCGAGGACGCTATCCGCCAGGCCGGCGTGAGTTCGGACATTCGGGGGCCGTTGCCGAGCTCTCGGAGCGCCGCGCAGGTCGCGGCCGTCCGGCCGCCCGCGGCAGGCCGGCGCTCGTGCCGGGCGCCGGATGCGATCCTCGAGCGGCGAGGTACTGACTCAGCTTGTTTGGATGCGCGTCGGCTGGGAAGCCATCCGGTAGAGAGAGTCGCCACGAGAGGAGAAGAACGGATGTGCATGTCGTGCGGATGCGGTGAGCCCCATGAGACGCATGGAGACAAGCGGAACATCGTGTATGAGGACCTGAAGAAGGCCGCCGACGCATCGAAGATTCCGGTCAAGGAAGCCGTGCAGAACATCGAGAAGACGCTCCGAGCCGAGAAGCCTCGTTCCCTTGTCGCAGATGACCGGTGAGGTTGTCTGGCCGAGCGCCCCTACCGGAACAGAGGAGTACATCGCTGGCGGGAGGCACGTCCGGTACCGGAAGCTGACATCTCCGAACGACGGTCGTCGCTCTCGATGTAAGCGAGCGTGAGGTTCCGGAGCGCACTCCAGCTAGTTGCACTCATCAGTCTTACGACCGCCTGTGTCGCCCCTACACGGACCGAGGCCGCCTTTCAGGCCAAGGCCGCCGACACCGCTGAGGCGGTCGTCTCCGCCGCTCGAACCGTCTTGCTCATCGGCCGCTTAGCGGCCGCCGACCGATCGTTCGGATCGACCGTCGCCGTGACCGTCGCCGATGCCGAGGTCGACGCGGCGTCTGCCCGCGACGCGTTCGCGTCGATCCAACCTCCCGATGCGAGCTCCGACGCCATCAGGCGGGACCTCCTGCCCGACGTTGAGCGCGCCGTCGACGTGATCGAGCTCGTCCGGATCGCGGCGCGCCGTGACCAGCTCGGCCGGCTCCCTGCGATCGCCGCACCACTCAAGCCGATCGCCGGACGGCTCGACCGCTTCGCGACGAGGTACGGGTGATCCCGGCGTGAGGAAGTTCTTCGAGGTCTTCCTCGGCATCCTCACCGCGTTCGGCGGGTTCGTCGACATCGGGGATCTGGTCGCGAACGCAGAGACCGGTGCGCGGTTCGGCATGCGGCTCGCGTGGGTGGTCGTCGTCGGCGTCGTCGGCATCGTGATCTACGCGGAGATGTCAGGGCGCGTCGCGACGATGTCAAGTCGCCCGGTCTTCGACGTCATCCGGGAGCGACTCGGCGCGCGCCTGGCGCTCGTCAACCTGGCCGCGTCGTTCTTCATCAACCTGCTGACCGTCGCGGCGGAGATCGGGGGGCTGGCCCTGGTGATCGAGCTTGTGACGGGCATCAACTACCTGCTTTGGGTGCCCCTCGTCGCCATCGCGGTCTGGATCGTCCTCTGGAAGGTGCGCTTCTCCATCATGGAGAAGGTGTTCGGTCTATCCGGCCTTGCGCTGGTGGTGACCGCGCTGGCCCTGTGGCGGCTCGACCCCGGTCTCGCAGACACGTTGGCGTCTGCTCAGCGGTTCGGTCCGCCGTCGGCTGAGAGCTGGGCGACGTACGCGTTCTTCGCGATCGCGTTGCTCGGCGCAGCCATGACCCCCTACGAGGTGTTCTTCTTCTCCTCCGGCGCGGTCGAGGAGCATTGGACGCGCAAGGATCTGATCCTCAATCGAGCCAACGTCTACGTCGGCTTCCCGCTCGGAGGGGTGCTCTCGCTGGCGATCATGGGATGCTCGGCCGCTCTGTTCCTCCCGCGCGGCGTGTCCGTCGACCATCTCTCGCAGGTCGCGCTCCCCGTCTCGGCGACCCTAGGCAAAGTCGGGTTGGTAGTCCTGCTCTACGGGATGTTCGCCGCGATCTTCAGCGCGGCGCTTGAGACCGCGCTGTCCGCCGGGTACACGGTGTCCCAGTTCTTCGGATGGCAGTGGGGCAAGTTCGTCCGGCCGCGCGACGCCGCTCGGTTCCACGTCGTCATTCTGCTTTCGCTCTGCGTCGCCGTTCTGATCGCCTTGTCGACCCTCGACCCAGTTGCGGTTACCGAATACTCCATCGTCCTAGCGGCGGCCGCCCTGCCCCTGACGTATCTCCCGATCCTGATCGTTGCCAACGATCCCGCGTACATGAAGGACAAGACGAACTCGATGTTCCTGAATGCCATCGCGTTCAGCTTTCTCGTCCTTCTGGTGATCGTCTCGATCGCTACGATCCCTCTCATGATCTGGACCAAGGCAGGAGCATGAGGCTCGCGGACCTGATCGGATCGGTGGTCGTCGGCGTCGACGGTGACGAGATCGGCGACGTCGGTGACGTCTGGCTTACGCAGGACGGACCGCCGATGGGTGTGTTTGGCGCGGCGCTGAGGTTCGACAAACTCGTGATCGGCCGGTTCGGGCTGGCCTCGCGCGCTGGCTACGAGCGTCCGGACGTGCAAGGGCCGGTGATCTTGGCCCGCCTCCTGGGGCGAGGGACCAAGCACCGGCCGGTCGCCTCCTGGTCCGACATCGCCGCGATCGAGGAGGGACGGATCCGGCTGCGACTCCGCGGCGGCGATCTCGAGCGCCCCCGCTCGCTCGAGCAGCCCGCGACCGGACGCCGGTGGTCGGCCGGACTCGAGCTCCTGGACCGCCAGCTCGTCGATCCAGAAGGGGGGAAGGCGGGCAAAGTTGATGACCTGCTTCTGGAGCTTCGGGACGACGGGCCGCCTGTCGTCACGGCGATCCTCGCCGGTCCCGGCGCGCTCGCCCGGCGGATCGGCGGCCGGCTAGGCGCATGGATTGCGTCCGTCCACGCGCGCCTGCACCCGGGTTCTGGAGATCCGGCCATGATCTCGTTCGGGATCGTGAGCAAGATCGACGATCACCTGACGCTCATCGCATCGAGGGAGGACCTGGCGACGTTCGAGGCCGAGGCCTGGGCTCGCGACCACGTGATCGCGAAGATCCCCGGCAGCTCCGAGGGATAAGCCCCGGCGACCAGCCCGAGCTGAGCGTGCCGCCCCACGGCGGTCGGCATGCCCCCGAGCCAACCCGCAGGCGCTTGCGCCTCGCGCGGCGGTTGGAAACGTTCGCGCGGGGTACCTCTTTCTCGTCCCGGAACACGAGGAGGATCGATGAGCACCGAGCGCCAGCAGATGGACGACGAGGCGACGTCGAACGAGGAGGTCCAGTCAGAAGAGGTGGCGACGACGCCACCACCGTCGGCGCCCGTATCGATGAGCGAGCGGGCGGACCAGACGACCGGAGACGAGGGTCTTCGCGAACCGCTCCTGCCTGCCGATCGCACCGCGGGATATCGGGGGCGGTGGGACGACATCCAGTCCCGGTTCGTCGACGACCCTCGCAGCTCCGTGGAGCAGGCCGACACGCTGGTGATCGAGGTGGTCCAGGACCTCCAGACGACGTTCGGCTCCGAGCGCAGCTCGCTCGAGGCCCAGTGGCAGAGCGGCGAGGACGTGCAGACCGAGGACCTGCGGGTGGCGCTCCGACGGTACCGCTCGTTCTTCGATCGCTTGCTATCCGCCTAGCGGGTCCCGCCCTAGGTCACGGCCAGGATCACCAGGAACACCAGTGCGGCGGGGATCTCGAGCACTGCCCCCAGCGCGGCGAACAGGGCCGCGAGCAGCATCGCCGGTCGGAGAACGATGGCCACGACGCCGAAGGGCGATAACGCGTCCCGAGACTTCAGGACCTCGCGCCCCAACAGGAGCAGGCCGACGATCGCTCCCAAGACCCCTTTCGGCTGCGAGACCCTCCGGGCGCGGTCTCGAAGATCTCGGGCTCGTGCGCTCACGTCGGCGGGGAGGAGGGTGCGTTCGGGAAGGTGTTGCAGGTCGCGCAGCCCGGCCACGAAAAGCAGGAGGAGCGCAGACGGCACGAGCAGCGCCGCGAGGATGACGATGCGGGCGCCCCACTCGGAGCCGTCGCGAGGCGGGACGTCGATCAACCACGCAAACCCTGCGACCGTGACCGTGACGGCAGCCACCAAGGCCAGGATCGCGAGGCCCCGCAGCACGCTCGCCGCGATCCACAGCACGCGGTGCAAGGCGGCGGCCGCGCGCTCGAAGCGGCTCGGCCGGACGATCAGGGACGGATCCATCGGTGCCTAGGTACCCGAGCTGCCGCCTGGGAACCGCGCTGGCGGGGGAGGCGGATTGACGTCGCGGTCCGTCGGGTACCGAACGAAACATGGTGGTCGCGTCGTTTCACGCCTCGCACGAGCAACTCCCGCCGAGCCGCCTGATCGAATCAGTGCGGGCGGCGGAGGCGGCCGGGTTCCAGGGCGTCACGTCGTCGGATCACCTGGCGCCGTGGAGCGAACGCCAGGGGGAGTCTGGTTACGCCTGGTCATGGCTCGGGGCTGCCCTCGAGGCGACCTCGATCCCGATCGGCGTTGTGACGGCCCCGGGACAGCGGTATCACCCCGCGATCGTCGCTCAAGCGATCGCGACGCTCGCCGAGATGTACCCCGGTCGTCCGTGGGTGGCGCTCGGCTCCGGCGAGGCCCTCAACGAACATGTCACCGGCGACCCGTGGCCATCGAAGGCCGACCGAGACCGGCGCCTGCTCGAATGCGTGGAGATCATCCGCGCCCTCCTGCAGGGTGAGGAGGTATCGCATCAGGGCCTCGTCGCTGTCGACCGAGCCCGCATCTGGAGTCTTCCCGAGCACCCACCTCCCATCTTCGGCGCCGCGGTGAGCGAGCAGACGGCCGGCAGGGTGAGCGGCTGGGCCGACGGCCTGATAACGGTCCATCAACCTATCGAGCGTCTCCGACGCGTGATCGACGCCTTCCGCGACGGAGACGGAGGGGCCAAACCCATCTGCGTGCAGATCCACCTCTCGTGGGCTCGTACCGAGGCGGAGGCCCTGGAGATCGCGCACGAGCAGTGGAGGACGAACGTGTTCGGCCCGGAGATCGCCTGGAACCTGGAGCTCCCCGAACAGTTCGACGAGGCCGCTCGCACCGTCCGCCCCGACGATGTCCGCGAGTCGGTTTTGATCTCTGCTGATCCCGAACGGCACGTTGACTGGCTGCAGGAGGTGATCGAACTCGGCGTCGACGAGCTCAGTCTGCACTGCGTCGGGCGGGACCAGGAACCGTTCATCGATGCGTTTGCCGAGCACGTCCTCCCGAAGGTGGTCTTGTGAGCACCGCTCGGACGAGCGACCTGTGGTGGAAGAACGCGGTGATCTACTGCCTGGACGTGGAGACGTTCCTGGACTGGGACGGCGATGGGATCGGCGACATCCGAGGGCTGACGGAACGCATCGATTACCTCGCGGGGATCGGGATCAGTTGCATCTGGCTCATGCCATTCCAGCCCTCCCCGAACCGCGACGACGGGTACGACATCACGGATTTCTATGGGGTCGATGCGCGACTGGGCACGCTCGGAGACTTCGTGACGCTTATCCGGACTGCCAAGGACCGGGGCATGCGCATCATCGTCGACCTGGTGGTGAACCACACCTCAGACCAGCACCCGTGGTTCCGCGATGCGAGGTCGTCGCCGGACAGCCGCTTCCGCGACTTCTACGTCTGGAGGGACCGGCCGACCAGGACGCCGAAGGCCTCGATCGTGTTCCCAGACGCCGAGGACAGCATCTGGGCGTGGGATGACAAGGCGGAGCAATGGTACCTGCACAACTTTTACTCGCATCAGCCCGACCTCAACATCGGCAACCGACTCGTTCGTGACGAGATCGCCAAGATCGCCGGGTTCTGGTTGGAGTTGGGCGTCGACGGGTTCCGGGTCGACGCCGTGCCGTTTCTGATCGACACGAGCCAGATCGACGACATCGACCTCGACCCACACCAGATCCTGAAGCACCTTCGCTCGTTCATCTCCCGTCGCCGCGGGGACGCGATGCTCCTCGGCGAGGTCAATCTCGAGCCGGAGCAACTCATCGACTTCTTCGGCGGGGACGATGCCGACGAAGTCCAGTTGCTGTTCAACTTCCCTCTGATGCAGGCGATCTGGCTCTCACTAGCGCGGCAGGATGCCGGCCCGATCGCTCGGGCGCTCACCGAGACCATCGCTGTGTCGGAGGACTGCCAGTACGCGAACTTCGTTCGCAACCACGACGAGCTGACCCTGGACAAGCTCTCCGAAGAGGAACGACAGGAAGTCTTCGACGCGTTCGGCCCCGACCCGGACATGCAGCTGTTCGGTCGGGGACTCCGTCGACGCCTCCCGTCGATGCTGGACGGTGACCAGCAGCGGATCCGGATGGCCTATAGCCTGCTGTTCGCCCTGCCTGGAACGCCCGTGCTCTTTTACGGCGAAGAGATCGGAATGGGCGAGAACCTGGCGATCGACGGTCGAATGAGCGTGCGTTCACCGATGCAATGGACAGACGAGGAAAATGGAGGGTTCTCAAAGGCACGACCTTCGCGCCTACGCAGACGCGTCACCGAGGGGCGGTTCGGGCCGCTCGCAGTCAACGTCGCGACGCAGCGGCGGGACCCGGACTCGCTCCTCAGTTGGATGGAACGACTCATCCGTCGTCGGAAGGAGACTCCGGAGCTGGGATGGGGGCACTGGACGGTGCTCGAGACCAATGTCACCAGGGTCCTCTCGCACCGATGTGACTGGGAGGGCAGGAGCGTGCTGGCGGTCCACAACCTCGGCGATCAGCCGTGTGTCGTCCGTGTGCAGCTCGGCGATGTCCCTGAGGGCGGCCGCCTCGACGATCTGCTCGATGAACGAGGTGCCATCGGCGAGATCGAGAACAGCTCGCTCGATCTCAAGATGGAGGGCTACGGGTTCCGTTGGTTCCGGATCACGACCCCAGACCAGCACACAGCTCCGTGATACCCGCAGACCCGATCATGCGTGGACGCAGCGACGGGCTGCCCAGGGATGACGCTCACGCAACGGGGCGAATGTGTCGTCCGGATCGAGGCTTCACGCTCCCGGAGCCGCTCGGTCGTTCAGCTGATGTCCTCTGGGTTGTTCTCCCCCCGAGGTGGTCCGATGCGACGGACTTCGGGCGAGATCCCGCACTGCTCGAGACTCCGTCCGCGGTATCCGAGCAAGTCGGTGCACGTGACAGGCCTCGAGCCAGCGCTGTCCCCCGTGGAAGGAGCCCCGCACCGGCGATCCGCCGCGGGGCTCCCAGGACCCGACCTTTCGAGGGAAGGGGTCCAAGCCGCGATTCTAGGGAGGTCGGTGAGCGGCGGGAATCAGCGGACTGACCGACCCCCTTTTGATCTACTCCACCACCTTCGACCAAACGAGCTCGTTTGGTCGGGCCTCATACGCCGTAGCCTTCCCTTCCGACTGGGACATGACGAGCCCGCACGTCGAGATCACCGACGTAGTAGCGTACGTGCCCCTACTAGCGGTGCCCGCGAAGGGGGACCAATGAGGTATCTCTCGCGGGCGATCGTGGTTTCGACGGTCCTGTGCACGTTGGTGCTCGTGTTGGCCCCGGTGCACGCCACCTCTTCGGGCGAGAACGGGCTGATTTCGTTCCGGCGGTACTTCAACGACAAGCAAACAAGCGGGGCGCTGTTCGTCGTCAACCCGGACGGGAGCCACGAGACCCAGATAACGTTCCCGGCCCCGAACGAGCTCGACTACACGCAGAACTGGTCTCCCGACGGCCGGCAGCTCGCTTTCGAAAGAGTCACCTTCACGCCCGAGTCCGAGACGCACGAGATCTGGGTCGTCAACGTCGACGGGTCGAACCCCCACCGACTCTTCCCGTGCCCCGGCGACGACCAGTGCACGGCGGCGCAGTTGCCATCCTGGTCGTCCGATGGACAGTGGATCGCCTTCAGCCTCGCCACGGGGCCGGTGACGAACCACGAACCCGCCGACGTCAGCATCTGGGCCATCCATCCCGACGGCGCCGGGCTTCGCCAGATCACCCACCCGACAGGATTCCAGCGATCAGCGGATTTCGACCCTCAGTGGTCTCCCGACGGAACCCGCATCGTGTTCGAGCGCAGGCTGGCGCGCCGAGACTGGAAGCCTGCCATCTTCACGGCGGATTCCACCGACGGATCAGACGTCGAGCGCGTCTCGCCGAAGGGTCTGATGGCGGGCGACTCTCCGGACTGGTCCCCGGACGGGCGATGGATCATCTACAGGACAGACGACGCTCCCGGCACGCAGAAGGTGTTCCTCAGCCATCCCGACGGCAGCGCGTTCCGGGTGCTCATTGATGGAGGCGGCGAGGTCTCCTTCACGTCGTCCTCGTTCTCGCCGGACGGCACCAGGATGACGATCGGGGTCTACCCCGGCGTTGGAAGGAAAGGGAACGCGGATGTCTGGATCGGGCACTTCGACGACCACATGCGCATCGATCGCTTCAGGCCGCTGACGCGGACGAATCGATGGGAGAGCTCACCTCGCTGGGGAACCGCACCTTTGCTCGGGTGAGAAATTTCGAGGTCGACGAGGGGCTTTCCGGGTTTCGAGTTCTGCGCCCCTTGGTATTCGGGCATGCCGCCGGATCATCGGCAGACCAAGACCATGCCTGAAAAGCCGGGAGCAAGAGTGCCTGGGCGTCAGAACGTGGCAGACGGCGGTTCGGCTGGTCCCGGCGAGTCGTCTCCGTCGCTCGGGTCGCCGGCGATCTCGTCATGGTCGCCGGCAGTCTCGCCCTGGCTGTGATCGACGGCATTCTCGCCCCGGCGGTGATCGTCGCCGGCGTTCCCGCCCTGGTCGCCGTCAACATTCTCGTCCTGGCTGTGATCGCCGGCAGTCTCGTCCCGGC
>DAIOFZ010000070.1:9897-11198 GCA_036745475.1 Actinomycetota bacterium
GTCGCCGGCAGTCTCGCCCTGTCCCTGATCGCCGGCGCTCTCGCCCTGGCCCAGGTCGCCGGCGTCCTCACCCACATGACGACCGTGATCTCGTGGCTCGCCGCGGCTCGGCCGATGTCGGTCGCCGGGATTGCTCTCGGTCCCGGCGGGACCGTACGCGGGTGTTGGCGTCGTGGGGGACGGAGCGACGACCGGATACTGCTGCTCGCGCTCCGCGGTCGCTGCGGGAACGGGAACTCGCTCCGAACGCTCGTCTGGACGTTCGTGCATGCGGACCCCGCTCAGCGTCAGCACGAGGCTCGTGGAGATGGTCACCGCCGCGGTGCTCGCCGCGGTAACGAGCGCCGCGTGGTCGCGAAACGCGGTCGCAACGTACTCTCGGATGAGATCCACTTTGGCGGACAGAAGCCATCCGCTGATGCGCTGTGGAACTTGCAGCGCGCCCCGCGGTCCCAACGCTGGCACGAAGCCCCAGACGGCCGCCGCTCCGACGCCTTCGGCGACCAGGGCGTGCAGGAGCCCGGCCATCACGGTCCCGGACACACCTGGCTCGATGCGACCGAGCGCGCCGGCGGGTGTGTGATCGCCGACGACGATGAGCAGTGCATCGGGTGCCACATCTCGAACGCGCTCGAGCGAGTCGCAGAGGGCGGACTCGACGACGATCGCGTCCACCTCGTCCGCCGATAGGGCATCGATCAACGCGTCCTCGGTCTTGGCGACCGCGACGACGTCGAACCCACTGGTTCCGAGCCGAGCATCCATGTTGCCTACACGGCCCGCCGTGATCACGCGCAGCCGATCGCCGCGCGGCTTCGGGCCCGCGGGCGGAGCCGGTAGCGAGGTGGAGCGTTCGACGATCGACATGGCTCGTTCGCTCCCGGAGAACTGTCGTAGACCACGTTGTCTTCGGAGAACCAATGAGTACCATCGCGCGCGCCGCCGGTCATGTCGCACGATGGGTCTACGGACGGCACCACGAGGCACCACCTGGCCCTCACCCGTTCGGACTATCGACAGGTCCCCCCACATCGGCTCATGGTCGTCGGGAGGCCTTCACGGCCGTCGTTCCGCAGGCGAGAAGTGTTCGACGAGTGTGGACAGGTCGTCGGCCGGACCTCGCCTTGGCCATCGTGACGTTGCGAGTCCGTATGCTCGGGTGATGGGTCGGGTGACCGGGCTCGTGGATCGCGTCGGTGTCCTGCGGCCGCTGCGGGTGCGGGACTTCGCCTTCCTGTGGATCGGGTTGGCCGTCTCGTTCATCGGCGACGGCGTCTACATCATCGCGATCGCCTGGCAGA
>DAIOFZ010000071.1:0-6601 GCA_036745475.1 Actinomycetota bacterium
AGCCCCCGCCGCCGCCGCCGCCTCCGCCGCCCGCCGCCGCGCCGCCGAGCGCGCCGCCGCCGAACCCGCTCGAGCCCGAGCCGGCCGGGGTCGAGGAGATCGTGCCGCTCGTCTGCACCGTGAAGGAGTCGATGCTGTGGGCGAACTGCGCGTAGACGAACGGCCGGCTGCTCACGAACCACGTCGTGTCGGACGGAAGCTGCCCGAGCGACTCGAACGCCTTCGCCCACTTGTCCGTCACGCCGAACACGACCGCGTACGGCAGGAAGCGCGTGAACACGTTCTCCTGCTCGGCCCACTTCGACATGTGCTCCTCGGCCTTCTCGATCACGACACGGAATCCATCCACTCGCCGAGTCATCGCGGTGCCCTTGGCCGTGCGGGCGGGCATCCGGTTGGCCCCGATCAGCAGGAGGATCCCGCCGGTCACCAACGGGATGCCGAGCAGGCCGTACTTCGTGAAGGCCGCGAGCGCGATCGTGATCGCGATCCCGAACGACAGTGCAAGCCACCCGATCACCGTCCACGTATGCCGAACGCGGTCGGGCCGCCACAGGAACCACTTGCGCGAGACCACGTCGTTGTAGAGGGCGTCCTTGACGGCCCGCAGACGCTCGGCGAACGTCGTGCGAAGCGCCGACAACTCGACCTGGTCGCCGTCCTCGAACAGGCCGTCCAACAGCCTCTTCTCGTACGGCAGGAGCGCGTCGTCCGCGGGTTCGGGCAGCAGGCGCAGGTTCCAGTCGGGCTTGCCGAGCAGCCACGTCTTGGGGATCTCCTCGATCACCAGGTACTTGCGCACGGCGAGATCGACGATCGTGGCGCTCACGTCCAG
The DNA here is from genome assembly GCA_036745475.1 of Actinomycetota bacterium. Lineage (GTDB taxonomy): Bacteria > Actinomycetota > UBA4738 > UBA4738 > HRBIN12 > DASSJM01. The sequence goes on from DAIOFZ010000071.1 coordinate 836, forward strand.
CGTGTTGGCCACCTCGTCGACCAACGTCCCGACCTGCCCCGGCCGAAGGCCCTCGGGCGGCGCGAACTCCACCACCGAGGTCCCCTTCTCGAACAGCGGGACCGCCTGCGTCTCGGCTTCGGACGGACCTCCCATCACCTGGTCGACCTGAGAACCGCGGAAGCGGACGTCGCGTCCGCGCTTCCACATCAGCGTGCCGAATCCGCCCACGATCAGCACGAGCAGTCCGACGCCTCCCCCCACGCTCGTCGGCGTGCGCGCGAACGCCTTGTCGAGCGACCAGCGCTCATCCAGGATGGGCGCGGTGCTGGCGACCGTCCCCGCCGGCAGCGCGACCACCACGGACATCGCCTGGAACGCGGGCAGGTTCGACTGTTCGAAGACCGCGTCGCCGTTCCTGGTGATCTCGCTGTGGCTGCATGAGACGGTTGAGCCGAACGGGCCCTGGAAGCACGCGATGCGAGCGATGTCCGCCGTCCCGGACACCCGCACGTTCATCCGGCCGATGTCCTGCTCCCACTGGTCGCCGATCGCGTTCCAGAACAGCTCGTCGTGGTCGGCGAACCCGTTCATCGCGCCCTGCACCCGGTAGATGATCTCGTACGTATGGCGCCCGGTGACCGTGGTGTCGGGATCGCCGATCCGGATCACGAAGTTGCCGTTCTCCTCCTCGGTTTCCACGTCGTCGGGCGTGCCGGGAGGAGAGGCCCGGACCGAAATCAGGTCGATCGGATAGATGCGGTCGAACTCGTCGTCGTACCGGAACCGATCGGGGATGGATCGAAAGATCCCGTGCCTGGGCGTCGAGCCGAACTCCTGGACGATGGTCTCGGTGATCTCGAGGTCGCCCGACGACTCGATCACGATGTTCACCTCGAACCGCGGGGTCGAATCGAACACGGATCCCTGCGCGTGAGCCTGCGCCGGGATGAAGATCGCATAGACGAGGGCGCCGAGCCATGCGATGCGGACCGTTCCCTTCACAACGCCTCCACGAAGAAGAACGAGATCGCCATGATGACGTAGGCACCCGTCAGTTGAGCGCCCTCCAGCCAGTTGCTCCGGCCGTCGCTCGAGATCATGAAGACCAGGATCGTCGACAGGGCGACCGCCGCCACCTCGAACGTGCTGAACACGAAGTCCATCGGGTGGCCGACGAACAGGCTGATGAAGACGAGCGCCGGAGCCACGAACAGCGCGATCTGCGTGGACGAGCCGATCGCGATCTCGAGGGTCACGTCCACCTTGTCCCGCAGGGCGAACATGATCGCCGACGAGTGCTCGGCAGCGTTGCCGATGATCGGGATCACGATCAGGCCGACGAAGAACTCGGAGAGCCCGAGGTCCTCGAGCGCGGGTTCGAGCGACGACACGAGGAACTCGGCCTCCAGGGCGACGAACGCCGTGGCGACGAGCAGCATGCCAACCGACTGTCGGCGGGACCACTCGGGGCGTTCCTCCGGCGAGGGCGTCCGGAACAGGTGCTCGTGCGTGACCAGGGTGAACAGCAGCGCGGCGGCGTACAGGATCATCAGCACGGCGGCCACGGTGCCGCCCACGACCTCGCGCTGCGCGAAGCTCTCCCTCCCCCCGAGCGCGAACAGGGCCGGCATCAGCAGCCCGGTCACCGCGAGGACCAGCGACGTCGCGTGGATCGTGGCCGCCCGCCCGTTGTAGGTCTGCTCCTCGTGCTTCAGGCCGCCGAGCAGGAACGACAGACCGAGGACGAGGAGGAGGTTGCCGATGATCGAGCCGGTCAGCGACGCCTTCACGATGTCGACCTGGTCGTCCAGGATCAGGAAGAACGCGATCACGAGTTCGGTCACGTTGCCGAAGGTGGCGTTCACCAGGCCGCCGATCCGCGGGCCGGTGTGCAGCGCGAGCTGATCGGTGGAGCGCCCGATCAGCCCGGCGAGCGGCAGGATCGCGCCCGCCGCGGTCAGGAAGATGAGGAGCTCGTTGCCGCCCGCGAGCTCGAGCACGATCGACACGGGGACGAGCACGAGCAGCCAGTCGAGCGAGGGTCGGAGCCTGGGCATCCGCGAAGCCTAGAGCCTCCTCGAACCCGGCGGGACGAGGCACCGACTAGGCTCGTGACCGTGGAGTCCTCACCCAGGCTCTATCGGGAGCTCGCCGACTGGTGGCCGCTGCTCTCTGCGCCGGAAGACTATGCGGAGGAGGCGGCCGAGTACACGCGGCTGATCCTCGACGCCTCGGACGGTGAGGCGCGGACGGTCGTCGAGCTCGGCTCCGGCGGCGGCAACAACGCGTCGTACATGAAGGCGTCGTTCGAGCTGACGCTGGTCGACCGCTCCCCGCAGATGTTGGCCGTGAGCCGCAGACTCAATCCTGAGTGCGAGCATCTCGAGGGCGACATGCGCTCGGTGCGGCTGGGGCGGGCGTTCGATGCGGTGTTCGTGCACGACGCGATCGCGTACATCACCACCGAGGACGACCTCCGCGAGGTGTTCGCGACGGCGTTCGAGCACTGCCGGGCCGGCGGGGTGGCGCTGTTCGTTCCCGACGCCGTGACCGAGACCTACGAGCCGGCCGTGGATCACGGCGGGCACGATGGGCCGGACCGGGCCCTGCGCTACCTCGAGTGGACCTGGGATCCGGACCCGGACGACACGACGGTGCGGATGGATCTCACGTACGTGTTCCACGAACCGGACGGATCGGTGCACAGCGAGCTCGACGAGCACGTCTGCGGCTTGTTCCCCCGTGCGACCTGGCTCCGGTTGATCGGCGATGCCGGGTTCGAGGTGCGGGCGGTGCCCCTCGTGCACGACGAGCGGCCGGTCGGAGCCGAGGGGTTCCTGGCGACGCGCCCGCGCTAGTGGGGGGCCGAGCCTTCGGCATCGCCGCCACCGGCAAGCGCCTCCTGGAGCACGTCCCACGCGAGGACGGCGCACTTCACACGCACCGGGTACTTCACGACACCCTTAAGCGCCACGAGCTCACCGAACGCGTCCTCGTCCGCCTCGACCTCGCCGGCCATCATGCCGCGGAAGGCGCCGATCCGTTGCTCGACCTCCTCGCGCGTCTTGCCGGCGGCGGCCTCCGTCATCATCGAGGCCGAGCTCTGACTGATCGAGCACCCCTGCCCGACGAACGAGACATCGAGCACCTTGCTGTCGTCCTCGTGCGCGAACACGGTGATCTCGTCGCCGCACAGCGGGTTGTTCTTCGAGCACGAGAGCTCCGCGTCGGGCATCTCGCGCTTGTTCCTCGGGTTCTTGTAGTGGTCGAGGATGACTTCCTTGTACAGCTCGTCAAGCGCCAAAGAACGACCCCGCCTTCTCGAGCGCCACGATCAGCGCGTCCACGTCCTCCTTCGTGTTGTACACGTAGAACGAGGCTCGTGTCGTCGCCGGCACCCCCAACCGCCGCATGAGGACCTGCGCGCAGTGATGTCCGGGCCGCACGCACACCCCCTCCTGATCGAGCACCTGGGCCAGGTCGTGCGGATGGATGTCCTTGTACCAGAACGAGAGGGCGCCACCTCGGAGCTCGGGATCCTTCGGGCCGTACACCGTCGCGCCGACCGACTCCAGAGCCTCGAGCCCGTAGGCCGTGAGCTCCCGCTCATGGCTCCTGACGTTCTCCATGCCGAGCGCCTCGAGGTAGTCGATCGCCGCGGCGAGGCCGATCTCCTCGGCGATGTTCATCGTCCCGGCCTCGAACTTGTGCGGCGGCGCCTTGAAGGTCGAGTGGTCTGGAAAGACCTCCATGATCATCTCCCCGCCGCCGAGGAACGGGTCCATCGCGTCGAGCAGCTCCAGACGTCCGTAGAGGCCGCCCGACGCCGTCGGGCCAAGCATCTTGTGGCCGGATATCGTGAGGAAGTCGACGCCGAGCTCCACGACGTCGACCGGGTTGTGCGGGACGAGCTGCGCGCCGTCGACGACCACGATCGCGCCGACGGCGTGCGCGGACTCGGTCAACCGCTGGATGGAGGGCATCGTGCCGAGCACGTTCGACTGTCCGGTGATGGCCAGGACCTTCGTTCGATCGGTGATGAGCGCCTCGACCTTCGACGGGTCGAGCGTCCCATCGTCTTCGATCGGGACGAGCCGCGTGACCGCGCCGGTCGCTCCGGCGACGAGCTGCCAGGGAACGATGTTCGAGTGGTGCTCCATCTCGCTGAACAGGATCTCGTCGCCCTCGCGAAGGAACCTCCGGCCCCAGGCATGGGCGATGAGGTTGATCGACTCGGTGGTGCCTCGGGTGAACACGACCGTCGAGGGATCCGGCGCGCCGATGAAGCGCGACAGCGAGATCCTCGCCCCCTCGAACATCGCCGTCGCCTCCTCCGCGAGCTCGTACACGGCGCGGTACAGGTTGGCGTTGTGCCGCTCGTAGTACTCGGTGATCGTGTCGATCACCTTCCGCGGCTTCTGACTCGTGTTCGCGCTGTCCAGGTAGACCAGGCGTTTGCCGTGGCTGGTCCGCTCGAGGATCGGGAAGTCGGCCTTGATCCGCTCGGCATCGAGCGCCTTCGCGCCGCGCTGTTCGGTGACCGCCATCTCGTTCCTCCTACGCCGCAGCGTCGGGCTCACCGAGGCCGAGCTCGCCGCGGAGGCCCTCGTAACCCTTCTCCTCGAGCTCGTGGGCGAGCTCCTTGCCGCCGGACTTCACGATACGACCCCCGATCATCACGTGGACGAAGTCCGGGGTGACGTAGTTCAGGATCCGCTGGTAGTGGGTGATGAGCAGGACCCCGAGGTCCGGACCGATCAGCTGCGCCACCCCGCCGGCCACGGCCTTCAGCGAGTCGATGTCCAGGCCCGAGTCGGTCTCGTCGAGGACCGCGATCTCGGGTTCGAGGACGGCGAGCTGCAGGATCTCGTTCTTCTTCTTCTCGCCACCGGAGAAGCCCTGGTTCACGTAACGCTGCACCATCTCGTCCTCGACGCCGAGCAGCTTCATCTTCTCCTTCATGTGCTTGCGGAACTCGAGCGCGTTGATCTCCTCGCCCTTGACGCTCTTGTAGGCGGTCCGGAGGAAGTTCACGACGGAGACGCCGGGGATCTCGACCGGGTACTGCATCGCGAGGAACAGGCCGCGCTGCGCGCGCTGGTCGGCCGTGAGCTTGGTGATGTCCTCGCCCTTGAACAGCACCCGCCCCGCCGTCAGCGTGTAGCCGGGTCGGCCCATCAGCACGTTCGCCAGCGTCGACTTGCCCGAGCCGTTCGGGCCCATCAGTGCGTGGGTCTCGCCCTGCCGCACGACGAGGTCGATCCCCTTCAGGATCGGCTTGCCCTCGACGGTCGCCTCGAGCTTCTCGATCTGGAGCGTGGCGGGCTGGGTCATCTCAACTCTCCTCCGGTACCTCGATCAGGACGTCATCGCGCTCTACCTTGGTCGCGAACACCTCGACCGGCTGCGTCGCCGGGAGCGTCCTCGGGCTCCCCGTGTTGAGGTCGAACGTGGAGCCGTGCTTGGGGCACTCGATCGTCTGGTCCTCGACGTCGACCTCGCCCTCGTCCAGGAAGTAGTGAGCGTGCGAGCAGATCGCGTCCGCCACGCGGAACCCATCCTCACCGAGATTCGCGACCGCGAAGGGCCGGTGGTCGAGCTCGAACCGCCGCACCTCGCCCTCGGGGACGTCGTGCACGCCGCAGATCCGAACGAGGCTCATCGGTCGCCCCTCGTGCTCTCGGGGGCTGCGCTCGCCTGCGGCTCGGCTCCGCCCCCGAACCCCCTCCTGCTCTCGGGGGCTGCGCTCGCCTGCGGCTCGGCTCCGCCCCCGAACCCCCTCCT
>DAIOFZ010000071.1:6701-11097 GCA_036745475.1 Actinomycetota bacterium
GATCTCCTGCTCGATCGCGTCCTCGAGCCCCTCGCGGATCTCGGCGATGTCCACGCGATCGAGCACCTCGGCGAAGAAGCCGAACACGATCAGGCGCTCGGCCTCCTTCTCGGGGATGCCCCGGCTCATCAGATAGAAGAGCTCGTCGTCGGAGACCGGGCCGACGCTCGCGGCGTGGCCGCATCGCGTCGGGTCGTTGGTGAGGATCTCGAGGTTCGGTACCGACTGCGCCCGGGCATGATCGGACAGCAGGATGTTCCGGTTGGTCTGGTAGGCGTCGCACTGGTGCGCGCCGTGCTCGATGATCACCGTCCCGGTGTAGATCGCGTTCGACGCGTCGCGCATCGCGCCCTTGTAGAGGAGGTCGCTCGAGGTGCGCGAGCCGACGTGATCCTGGATCGAGCGGTGGTCGATGTGCTGCTCGCCGTCGCCGAAGTAGACACCCAGCATCTCCGAGCTGCCGCCGTCCTCGGCCAGGATGGCCTCGACCTCCACCCGCGCGAGACTGCCGCCGAACGCGACCCCGAGCGACTTCAGGTCGGCGCCCCGGCCAATCCGAGCCCGCTGGACCGCGAGGTGGGTGACGCCGTCGCCGTACTCCTGGAGCGAGACGTACCGGACCCGCGAACCGGGGCCGGCGTGGATCTCGACGATCGCGTCGCTCAGGGCACGGCCGAGCGCGGGCGAGCCGTAACGGTCGATCAGGGTGACCTCGGCGTTCTCACCCGCGACCAGGAGCGTCCGCGGGAAGATCGCCGCGTCCTCGGCGTCGATCCACGTCATCGCCTGGACCGGCAGCTCCACCTCGACACCGGCAGGGACGTACAGGAACGTGCCGGCCGAGCGGAACGCGGCATGCAGGGCGGTGAACTTCGAACGCTCTGCAGGCACGACGGTGTGCAGGTATGGCTCGACGAGCTCGGGGCGCTCCGCGATCGCCCGGTCCAGGTCGCCGAACCAGACACCCTTGCCCGCGAGCGCCGGGTCGAGGTGGGCGACCATCACCTCGGAGTTCCGCTGGATCTGCAGACCGGCGCGCTCGCCGACCTGGCCGGCGGCCGCGAGGATCTCCTCGGGCACCCGGTCGAGATTCTCTGCGTGGCCGCCCTCGACGAACGGCCGCAGGTCGAACCCGAAGCCCTCCAGGTCGGTGTAGCGCCACTCCTCGGTCTCCTGCGACGGAATCGGAAGGGTTTCGAACGCCTCGAACGCCCGAGCGCGGATCGCCTCGACGAACGGGGCCGGCGAAGCGAGCCTCGCGAGGGCGTGGTCGTCGAAGGCGGTGGTCGTGGTGGTCACACAGAAATCCTATCAACCGGGTCGGATTCGCTGCCCCGAGCGCGACTCACCGGGCGGAGGTCAGTCCTGCGGGAGCCAGGCGCCCACGGCCGGCCTGAAGTCGAGGACCTCGATCTCCTTCCAGACGCCGCCGGTGACGTACGGGTCCTCGGCGACCCACGCCTCGACCTCCTCCCGGCTGGCGAAGTCGGTGACCAGGACCGAGCCCACCATGTCCCCCGCCTCGTCCAGAACCGCGCCCCCGATCAGGACCCGCCCGCGCTCGACGAACGGGGCGACCCTTTCCAGGTGCGCCGGCCGGACGGCGAGGCGGCGAGCCTTCGCCCCCGGATCGGTTCCGTCACGTGCGATGACCGCGTACCGCATGAGTCTTCCTCCTCCGCGTCCAGCCACATCCTGACCGGTCGACGCCTCTGCGGGCGGTGGCTTGGGGTCCGGGCTCGAACGCGCATCGCTGCGGGTGGATCGTCCCGCGTGGCATGGAGCGCGACGACGCCGAAGATCCACGGACCCATCCGCCGATGGTGGTCGTCCGGAACCGGTCCTAGCCGATCGCGCCTTCCATCTGGAGCTCGACCAGGCGGTTGAGCTCGACGGCATACTCCATCGGGAGCTCGCGGGTGATGGGCTCGATGAACCCGTTGACGATCATCGCGGACGCCTCCGCCTCGGACAGGCCGCGGCTCATCAGGTAGAAGAGCTGGTCCTCGCCGATCCGCGAGACGCTCGCCTCGTGCCCGAGCTGCGCGGTCTCCTCCTCCACCTCCACGTACGGGTACGTGTCCGAACGCGACTCCTCGTCCAGGATCAGCGCGTCGCACCGGACGTTGGACTTGGCGTGGTGGGCGCCGGGCTCTATCCGGACCAGGCCGCGATAGCCGGTGCGTCCGCCGTCCTTGGAGACCGACTTCGAGGTCAGGACGCTCGTCGTGTGGGGCGCCGCGTGGATCGCCTTGCCGCCCGCGTCGGTGTGCATGCCCTTGCCTGCGTAGGCCACGCTCAACACCTCGCCGCGCGCGCCCTTTCCGAGCAAGTAGATCGACGGGTACTTCATCGTGACCTTCGAGCCGATGTTGCCGTCGATCCACTCCATCACGGCGTCCTCGTGCGCCGCCGCGCGCTTCGTCACGAGGTTGTAGACGTTGGTCGACCAGTTCTGGATCGTGGTGTACCGGACGCGCGCGCCCTTCTTGGCGACGATCTCGACCACGGCGGAGTGCAGCGAGTCGGTCGTGTAGATCGGGGCCGAACATCCCTCCACGTAGTGCACGTAGGAGCCCTCGTCGGCGATGATCAGCGTCCGCTCGAACTGGCCCATGTTCTCGGCGTTGATCCGGAAGTACGCCTGGAGCGGGATGTCGACGTGCACCCCCGGTGGGACATAGATGAACGAACCGCCCGACCACACGGCCGAGTTCAACGCGGCGAACTTGTTGTCGTTCGGCGGGATCAGCGTCCCGAAGTACTCCTTGACCAGGTCCGGGTAGTCGCGGAGCGCCGAGTCCATGTCGGTGAACAGGACCCCGATGTCGTCGAGCTCCTTCTTGATCTTGTGGTACACGACCTCGGACTCGTACTGGGCCGAAACCCCGCCGAGGTACTTCTTCTCGGCCTCGGGGATCCCGAGCTTGTCCCAGGTGCCCTTGATGTCCTCGGGCAGCTCCTCCCAGTTCTTGGCCTGCTTCTCCGTCGAGCGGATGAAGTAGTAGATGTTCTCGAAGTCGATGTCGGACAGGTCGGCGCCCCACCACGGCATCGGGCGGCGCTCGAAGTGCTTCAACGCCTTCAGCCGGAACTTGCGCATCCAGTCGGGCTCGGACTTCAGCGCCGAGATCTCCTCGACCACCGCGGTCGACAGCCCTCGCTTCGGCTCGAAGACGGAGTGGTCGGCGTCCTTCCAGTCGAAGCGATACCCCTTCGAGAGCTCCTGGAGGTGCTCTTCCTGTGTGACGGCCATGACCTGCTCCCCGAAATATCGGCCGGGCGCCCGGCCTCGCTGTTCCAGGATACCTACCCGCTCGGAGCTAAGTCCATCGCGACGGTAGGAAATGGTGCTCCGGCGGGACCTAGAGGTCGTCCACGGCTCCCCGGATCCGCATCTCGAGGTCTTCGAGCGCGGCCACGATCGACTTCCAGGCGTCCTGTGCCTCGGCCTTCGCCTGGCCGGTCGCCTCGTCTGCCTGCCGCCGCAGATCCTCGGCCTTGGCCAGGAGATCCTGGTAGGCCTGGCGGGCCTGCGCGCCCGTCTGATCCGCGGCGTCGGTCAGGTCGGCCTGCAGCTCTTCGACCCCCGAGCGGACCTGGTCGTAGGTCGCTCGACTCGCGCCGCTGATCGCGTCGCCGGCATCGTTCAAGGCTTCCCGAGCGCCGTCGACGCCCTGTCGCACGGTGTCTTGGACCTGACCGCCGATCTCGTCGGCCTGGTCGCAGGCGCCCGTGGCGAGCATCAGCCCGACCGCGAGCGCCATCGTGGCGAAGATCCGTCTCACGCGGTGTTCCTTCCCAGATCCTCGCCGACAGGAACATCTCGCGGAGGAGCCCGCGCGGCGTTCGCCGCACGGGCCCCGGGCTACAGGTGCGTCCCTCCCGTCGGCTACCCCGCGGGAACCACCTCCCGCAGCGTCCCGGTCCGGACGTCGTACACGTGACCCGAGACCGTCGCATCCGCCGGGATCTGGCCGAGCGAGCGGATCCGGTCGACGTCGTCCCGGACGCTCTGATCCAGATCGCGGAACGTGAGGAAATCCAGCTCGGATACGTCCTTGCCGCACCGGTCGGTGATGATCTCAGCCATCGCTTCGTCGGTGAACTTCTCCATGCCGCAGTCCGTGTGGTGGATCACGAGGAACTCACGGGTCCGGAGCAGCCAGCTCGAGATCAGCAAGGACCGGACCGCGTCGTCGGTCGCCCTCCCACCGGCGTTGCGGATCACATGGGCGTCGCCGATGGAGAGCCCGAGGGCCTTCGCCGGGTCGATGCGGGGGTCGATGCAGGTCAGCACCGCGATGTTGCGGGCGGGATCTCGAGATCACCCTTGTCGAACGACTCCGCGACCGCTGGTTCGCCTCCAACACCGATCTCAGCTGTCCCATGTTGT
>DAIOFZ010000072.1:0-2602 GCA_036745475.1 Actinomycetota bacterium
GAGGCCCTCCGGCGGATCGCCGAGGGCGCGGCGATGATCCGGACCAAGGGTGAGGCCGGCACCGGCAACGTGGTCGAGGCGGTCCGCCACCAGCGGACGATCCTCCGCGAGATCGGGTGGCTCCAGAGCCTGCGTCCCGAGCAGCTCGTCGCGGCCGCCAAGGACCTGGGTGCGCCCGTCGACCTCATCCGGATGGTCTCGGAGACCGGGAAGCTCCCGGTCGTGAACTTCGCCGCCGGCGGGCTGGCGACGCCGGCCGACGCAGCGCTAATGATGCAGCTCGGGGTCGACGGCGTCTTCGTCGGTTCGGGGATCTTCAAATCGGAGGACCCGGCCCCCAGGGCACGCGCGATCGTCGAGGCGACCACGCACTTCCAGGACCCCGACGCGCTCGCGAAGGTCTCGCGCGGCCTGGGCGAGCCGATGCCGGGGCTCGACATCAAGGAGCTCGGCGAGGAGGGTCTGCTCCAGACCCGCGGGTGGTGAGCCGCCCGTGAAGGCCGGTGTCCTCGCGCTCCAAGGAGACTTCCGCGAGCACGCACGCGTGCTCGGTGAGCTCGGCGCGGCGCCCATCGAAGTCCGAACGCCCGACGACCTGGCGCGGGTGGACGTGCTCGCCATCCCCGGCGGGGAGTCCACGACGATCTCGAAGCTCGCGCGCAGCTCCGGCCTGGTCGAGCCGATCATCGAGCGCGCCAACGCCGGCATGCCGATCCTCGGGACGTGCGCGGGCATGATCGTGATGGCGCAGCGGGTCGACGGTCTCGAGCTGCTCTCGCTCGTCGACATCACGGTTCGCAGGAACGCCTACGGTCGCCAGGTGGACTCGTTCGAGGCCGACCTCGACGTCGAGGGCGTGCCGCACCCCGTCCGGGGGGTCTTCATCCGCGCCCCGATCGTCGACGAGGTCGGCGAGGGGGTTCGGGTGCTCGCCGAGCACGAGGGGCGTCCGGTCGTCCTGGAGCAGGGGAACCTGGTCGTGGCATCCTTCCATCCAGAGCTCGTGGGCGAGACCGGCCTGCACGGGTACGTGCTGGGGAAGGTGTGAGGTGTCGGGTCATTCGAAGTGGGCGACGATCAAGCGCAGGAAGGGCGCAGCCGACGCCAAGCGAAGCAACCAGTTCGCGAAGCTGCTCCGCGCCGTTGAAGTGGCCGCCCGCGAGGGCGGGAGCGGGGACGTCAAGGCGAACATGACGCTCGCCTCGGCCGTCGACAAGGCGCGGAGCTTCTCGGTGCCGGTCGACAACATCGAGCGCGCCATCAAGCGCGGGAGCGGAGACCTCGAGGGCGTCGCCCGGTACGAGGAGGTCACGTACGAGGGCTACGGCCCCGGCGGCGTCGCCGTGTTCGTCGAGACGCTGACCGACAACCGCAACCGCACGACCCAGGACGTCCGGCACGCGTTCACGCGCAGCGGCGGCAACCTGGGGGAGAACGGCAGCACGGCGTGGATGTTCGCGCGCAAGGGTTCGATCCAGGTCGAGAAAGACGCGGCGCCGGACGAGGAGAAGCTGCTCGAGATCGCCCTCGAGGCGGGTGCCGACGACCTGAGCGACTCCGAGAGCACCTGGGAGATCACGAGTGACCCGGGCTCGTTCTCCGCGGTCCGCGACGCGATCGAGTCGGCGGGGATCCCGATGTTGTCGGCAGAGCTGACGATGCTGCCCCAAAGCACGGTGCCCGTCGAGGGCGGCCAGGCCAAGCAGGTGTTGGCGCTGCTCGAGGCGCTCGAGGAGCTCGACGACGTGCAGAACGTGTACGCGAACTTCGACATCCCCGAATCGGTGATGGCCGAGCTCGGCTGACGGGCCGCGTCGTAGGCTCGTCCAGTGACGACGCCCGAGCGCGCCGCCGGCGAACGGACGATGCGCGAGCGCATGCTGGCCGGAGAGCTCTATCTGGCCGACGACCCTGTCCTCGCGGAAGAACAGGCACGTGCAGCGAGGCTCCTCGACCGCTTCAATAAGAGCGGCGCCGACGACGGCGCCGAGCGGCGTGGTCTCCTCCTCGAGCTCCTCGGGGAGCTCGGCGAGGGGTCCGAGATCAGGCCGCCTCTGCGATGCGATTACGGGTCCAGGATCCGGGTCGGTGCGCGGACGTTCGTGAACTACGGGCTCGTCGCGCTCGACGTGGCGTCGATCGAGATCGGGGACGACGTGCAGATCGGTCCCAACGTGCAGCTCCTGACGCCGATGCACCCCATCGACCCCGACACGAGACGGGCCAAATGGGAGGCTGCCGAACCGATCGTGATCGAAGGAAACGTCTGGCTGGGCGGCGGAGTCATCGTTCTCCCGGGCGTCACGATCGGGGAGAACACCGTGGTCGGCGCCGGAACGATCGTGACGAAGGATCTGCCCCCGAACGTGGTGGCGGCCGGTAACCCCGCTCGTGTGGTCCGGTCGCTCTGAGACGTTCGCACCAGACCATCTCCCATCAGAGGCTGGGACGGCACCGGTTCGCCGTCGTCGGCGACGACTCCGGATCTCTGATCAGCTACGCGCTGGCCAGGGCCCCCAGGCTCAGGCCCGGTCGGATGCGTCCTCGCCCTGCGCGAGGATGCGGCGCGCCTCCTCCTCGAACCTCGATGGAACGAGCAGTT
>DAIOFZ010000072.1:2702-11047 GCA_036745475.1 Actinomycetota bacterium
CCCTGCGCGAGGATGCGGCGCGCCTCCTCCTCGAACCTCGATGGAACGAGCAGTTCGGCCGGGCCCACCGGGAGCGGGGCGTCGGCGCCCTCTCCTTTCAGTTGGACGGGGATGCTCTCCGCTTCGAGCCGGCCCTTCGCGATCTCCGCCTCGACCAAGGATGAGGTCCACAGCACGGACACGAGGTCATCGCTCATGCGCTCATCATGGCACGAGCGAGGTGGACCTCGACCCTGTCGCCGTCCCGAACCCTCGGCGCCATGGATCCAGCAAGCCTGTGACAGCCTGTCGAGTTCCCTAGTGTCCACCGACCCACTCGTCCCGAGCCTTCAATCATGACGCGACGTCCCTCAATCAAGTCGAGCATCGGACTGAACCACGCCGAACCACACCTTCCCCGTCCGCGGCAAGGTTCCACGCACACCAGCGCTCAGACCCGAGCTCGGGGCTGATCGCCGAGGGGCGGGTCGCGTTCCTTAACCTCATAAACCCGCAGGTGTTTGACCCCGGCTCGGCCATCCCACAGACTGAACAGGTGTTCGATTCCTGTGTGCTCGGGGTCGACCCGGGTGTGTCCGCGCTCGGCCTCGCCGCCGTCGCAAGGCAAGACCGAAAGCCGGTGCTCCTGTTCGCCGACACCGTGCGAACCAGGTCGGGCCTTCCCGACGCCGCGAGACTTCGCCTGCTGCACGACGCGGTCGCCGAGGCCATCGCGACGCACCGGCCCGCTTCGGTCGCGATCGAACGGATCGCGTGGAACAAGAACCAGGTGAGCGCGATGATCGTGGCGAGGGCGACCGGCGTGATCCTGCTCGCCGCTGCGGAGGCCGGCCTCGAGGTCGAAGAGTACGGATCGCTCGAGGTCAAGATGGCGGTGACCGGGCAGGGGAACGCGGACAAGGCGCAGGTACGCGTGGCGCTCGAGCGTTTCCACGGTCTCGAGGGGTTGCCCGACTTGCCGGATGCCGTCGACGCGGCCGCGATCGCACTGTGTCACCTCACGCAGGCGCGGCTGCGCAAGGTCGCGGCGCGGTGATCTCGTTCCTCGAGGGCGACGTCGCCGAACGATCGGGGGCGCGCGTGGTGATCTCGGTCGGCGGGGTTGGGTACGACCTGCAGGTGGCGGCGTCGACGCTCGCGAAGCTTCCGCCCGTCGGACGACCGACCCGCATCTACACGCGGATGGTCGTGCGGGACGACGCGATGATGTTGTTCGGATTCGCCAACGCCGATGAGCGCGAGCTCTTCGACCTTCTGGTCACCGTGAGCGGCATCGGCCCCAGGGTCGCCCTCTCGTTCCTGAGCGTCCTGAGTCCCGACGAGTTCCGGCGCGCGGTCTCTTCCGGCGATGTCGCCGCGCTCACCGTCGTCCCCGGCGTCGGGAAGAAGGTCGCGCAGCGGGTGGTCCTGGACCTGAAGGACAAGCTCGGCGCGGAGGACGTGGTGATCGTCGACGGCCCGCTCGCCGACGTCCGCGAGGCGCTGCTCGCGCTCGGACTCTCGCAGCAAGAGACCAGCGAGGCGATGAAGGGTCTCACCAGCAGTCGCGACTCGTCCGTCGAGGAGCTGCTCCGCCAGGCGCTCCAGCACATCGGGCGCGGGTAGGGTCGTGGGCGACATGACCCAGGACGAGCGGATCGTCGATCCCGAGGTGCCCGAGGAGGAGCGCGAGTTCGACGCAGCGCTCCGCCCTCGACGGATCGACGAGTTCGTCGGGCAGGAACGGATCAAGGAGCAGCTCGCGCTCCTGGTCGACGGCGCCCGCGCGCGTGGCGAGACCGTCGACCACCTCCTGTTCTCGGGGCCCCCCGGGCTCGGCAAGACCACACTCGCCGGCATCGTGTCCAACGAGCTCGGCGTCGGGTTCCAGCCGACGTCCGGACCCGCGCTCGACCGGCCGGGCGATCTGGCGGCGATCCTGACCAACCTCGAGGAGGGCGACGTCCTGTTCGTGGACGAGATCCACCGGATGCCGCGCGCGGTGGAGGAGGTCCTGTATCCGGCGCTCGAGGACTTCAAGTTGGACGTGGTGCTCGGCAAGGGCCCGAGCGCACGGAGCATCCGTCTGGACCTGCCGAGGTTCACGCTTGTCGGGGCGACGACACGCCCCGGGCGGATCACGCTGCCCTTGCGCGAGCGGTTCGGGTTCTCCCCCCGGCTGGACTACTACTCGATCGACGACCTGGGGGCGATCGTGCGGCGGTCCTCTCGCATCCTCGGCGTGTCGATCGACGCCGAGGGGACCCACGAGATCGCCAGGCGCTCCCGCGGCACCCCGAGGGTGGCGAACCGGCTCCTGCGACGGGTCCGCGACTTCGCCGAGGTGCGCCACGACGGCAACGTCACCTCGGACGTCGCCATCGCCGGGCTCGAGCTATTCGAGGTGGACGAGGAGGGTCTGGACAAGCTCGACCTCGCGATCCTGTCCACGGTGGTCGTCAAGTTCGGCGGAGGGCCGGTCGGCCTGTCGACGCTGTCGGCGGCGGTGGGGGAGGAGACCGACACGATCGAGGACGTCGTCGAGCCTTATCTCCTCCAGCTCGGACTCCTCCAGCGCACGCCGAGGGGCCGCCTGGCGACCGAGCGTGCCTACCGGCACCTCGGGGTCTCGCCCGAAGGGGTCCTCCCGCTCACCTGACGGCAGGGCCGGCGTGAACGCGGCCCCTGCGAACGGCGCACCGAGCGGTAGCCTGTATGCTGCCTCGTCACCCCCGTAGGAGGCTGGTCGACCAATGGTGCTCGGAATCCTGGCTCAAGGCTCCGAAAGCGGAAGTTCCCTCATCGGTCTCGCGCTGCCCGTGCTCATGATCGTGGGGTTCTACTTCCTGCTCATCCGGCCGCAGCGGAACCGCCAGCGCGCGCAGCAGGCGCTGGTCGCCGCGCTCGAGGTCGGCGACGACGTCATGACCTCCGGCGGGATCTTCGGCACGATCGTCGAGATCGATGACGACGAGGGCACGGTGACCGTCGAGATCGCGCCCGGAACCCGGATCCGGATGCTCCGCCAGGGCATCTCCCAGCGCTTCGTCGAGGACACGTACGAGGACGGCGAGGGCGACGAGAGGGCCGACGAGGGCATCGACCGAGAGCCGTGAGCGCCGAACCGGCACCGGCCGAGGGTCCGTCGGAGCCGGCCGAACCGGCCAGCCAGCCCGAAGGAATCACCCTCGAGGTCCTGCAACAGGACGAAGAGCTCTCGTCGTTCATCGCGGCTGCCGACCGAGTGATGGAGGGGCTCGGGTACACCGAACACGGGTTCCGCCACGCGAACCTCACGGCGCGGATCGCTTTCAACGTGCTGACCCGGGCCGGGTTCGACACGCACACCGCCAACCTGGCCTGCGTGGCCGGGTACCTTCACGACGTGGGGAACATGATCAGCCGCTACGCGCACGGTCAGACGGGCGGCGTCCTGGTCTACCAGGCCCTGCGCGACCGGGTGCCCTCCATCGACCTCGCGCAGATCGTGGCCGCGGTCGCGAACCACGAGGAGGACAACGGGTACGCCGTCTCACCGGTCGCGGCCGCGGTGATCCTGGCGGACAAGTCCGACGTCCACCGGAGCCGGGTGCGCAAGTCCGGACAGGTTGAGTTCGACATCCACGACCGCGTGAACTTCGCCGCCGAGCAGTCGTTCCTGCGGGTAGACTCCGTCGCGAAGACCGTGAGCCTCGAGCTGACGATCGACACGAAGATCAGCCAGGTCATGGAGTACTTCGAGATCTTCCTCGGGCGCATGCAGCTGTGCCGCCTCGCGGCCGAGGTGCTGAATTGCAGGTTCAAACTCCTGATCAACGGCGCCGAGCTCGCTTGAGCGGGGCGGAAGGATCCCGATGAGGAAGAAGCAACGATCGTTCTGGGTCTCGCTGGTGGCGGTGGGGCTCCTCGCCGTCGGCGCGATCGCCCTGTTCGTCACCGGGACGCGCCCTGTCCTCGGTCTGGACCTCGAGGGCGGCGTCTCGGTGATCCTGTCTGCCCCGGACGGGACGCCGGACAGCGTGATGAATCAGGCGCTCGAGAACATCCGTAACCGCATCGACGCGTTCGGGACCGCCGAACCGCTCCTGTTCGTCACCGGCAACACGATCGAGGTCCAGATCCCCGGACTGGCGCGCGGGACGATCCAGGAACGGCCCAAGCAGCAATCGTGCATCGCGGACGACAAGGGGAACGTCTATACGTGCTTCGACTCGCAGGACGCCGCCGACGCGGAGCTCGGCGCGGCCGGCGTTCAACCGGTCGTGTCGTCCGTGTGCCTGACCGACGATCCGACGAACGAGGCGACGCCGACGCTGTTCGACCAGGACGCGCCGTGCGTCGGCACCGAAAAGGATGCGACCACCGCGCTCGACGCGATCGCCGTCAAGAAGCAGCAGGGGCAGTTCTGCCTGACCGGAACGGGGCTCGCGACGGACCCGTGTTACCCGACCCGAGACGAGGCCGACGAAGCGGTGAGCTCCATCGAGACGGTGACGTCGCAGAGCTTCTGCATCCAGACCGAGGGCGAGGAAACGCTGACGAGCGACCTGGGGGCAGCGTGTGCCCCGTCGCAGGAGGAAGCGCAGGCGCTGCTCGACGGCATGACGGTCCGGAACTCGGACACGCAGTTCTGCGTCGTGAGCTCGGCGGGGGAGAACCTCGGCTGCTTCCTCGACCGCGAATCGGCCGAGGCAAGGCTCCAGGAGACCGGACAGGAGCGCCTGCTCCAGGTGATCGGCGAGACGGCTCGCCTCGAAGAGCGCGAGGTGATCGGGGTGCTCGCGCCGACCGATCCCACGTACACATCGACGCCGCCCACCTGCGGAACGGTCGCCGAGCAGGCGACCGAGGAATGCTCGTTCGAGGCGCTCAAGGACCAGAGGGTCGTCTTCAAGGCCCGTGACGATGCCACCAAGTACCAGCTCGGTCCGGTCGAGATCACGGGCGACGCGATCGACAAGGCCACGGCCGTGTACAACGCGGGATCGGCGACGTCGGTGGGGCAGGGATGGGAGATCCGGTTCGACCTCACCAACCAGGGGTCCGGCACCTTCTCGGACGTGACGACCCGCCTCCAAGGCAGGCAGCTCGCGATCGTCGTCGACGACCAGGTGATCTCGGCACCGACCGTCCAGAACCCGATCACGAACGGGTCCGGCGTGATCACCGGCAGCTTCAACGAGAGGCGCGCGAAGGACCTGGCGACGCAGCTGAACGCCGGCGCCCTGCCCGTGGAGCTCACTACCCAACAGGTCCTGACCGTGAGCCCGACCCTGGGCGACGAGTCGCTGCAGCAGGGGCTCGTCGCGGGGATCGCGGGGCTCGTGTTGCTGGCGGCCTACCTCCTGTTCTACTACCGGCTCCTCGCGGTCGTGGCGTGGGTCGGGATGACGATCTGGGCGATCCTCGTGCTCGGGCTCGTGGCGCTCGCGGGCAGATCGATCGGCTACAACCTCACGCTCGCCGGCGTCGCGGGGCTCGTCATCTCGCTCGGCGTCACCGCCGACTCCTACATCGTGTTCTTCGAACGGCTGAAGGACGAGGTCCACGCCGGACGGTCGCCCCGGGCCGCGGTCGCCCCCGCGTTCAAGCGGTCGTTCCGGACGATCGTGGCCGCCGACCTCGTGACCGCGATCGCGGCGGCGGTCCTGTACGTCACCGCGATCTCCTCCGTGCGTGGGTTCGCGCTCACGCTGGGCGTGGCCACCCTTCTCGACCTGTTCGTCGTCTACTTCTTCAAGCGCCCGGCCGTGTCGTTGCTCACGCGCAACGAGCGGATCGTCAACTGGCGCGTGATGGGCATCAAGGCGGGTCTGGCGGCGGATCGAGAGGTCGGCGCCCCGGACGCGGTGCCCGCGATCGCGGGGGGGTCGGAATGAGCCTGCGACGCGCGTTCGACACGTTCCGCGGGTACCGGCACCCCGAGTTCCGCATCATCCAGCGGCGCCGTCGGTGGTTCATCCTGTCGGGCTCGGCGATCGCGGTCTCGATCGTCGCGCTCGTATTCCTCGGACTGAACTACTCGATCGACTTCACGGGCGGCACGCTGATCGAGTATCGGCTCTCCAAGGACGTGACCGTCGAACAGGTGCGCGGCCTGCTCGCGCAGGATCCCTTCGACCGCGCGACCGCCGAGGTGCAGGTCGTGGGCGGCGACCAGGTCTCGATCCGGACCTCGGCCCTGACCGACCTCACCCCCGCCGAACGGACGCAGCTGTTCGAGGCGCTCGCGCAGCAGACCGGGATCAGTCCGGACGACATCAGCGCGCAGGTGGTCGGGCCGACGTGGGGGGAGCAGATCTCGCGACAGGCCCTGATCGGGCTGGTGGTCGTCCTGCTCGCGATAACGCTGTACATCACGCTCCGGTTCGAATGGAAGATGGCCATGGGCGCGATGGTCGCCATGGTGCACGACGTCCTGATCACGGCCGGTGTCTACGCGCTCACCGGCCGCGAGGTCTCGCCGCCGACCGTGATCGCGATCCTGACGATCCTCGGGTTCTCGCTCTACGACACCGTGGTGATCTTCGACAAGGTCAAGGAGAACACCGAGTCGAGCGTGCTGCTCGGCAAGGACACGTACGAGGGCGTCGCGAACTACTCGATGAACCAGGTGCTGATGCGGTCGGTCAACACGTCACTCGTGGTGATCCTGCCGATCCTGTCGCTGCTGCTGTTCGGTGGCGACACGCTGAAGGACTTCGCGTTCGCGATGCTGATCGGCGTCGTCACGGGCGCGTACTCCTCGATCTTCATCGCCACGCCGATCCTGGTGGTCCTGAAGGAGCGCGAGCCCAGATACCAGCAGCTCCGGGCGCGCCTCGAGCGGGGGGGCAAGGCGGAGCGCCGCCTGCGCGCCGTCCCGACGAACGGTCAGGAGGCGGCCGAGGAGGAGCCGGAGGCCGCGCCGGCGGCGGTTGCGGCCGGCGCCGGGTCCCGCCAGGGGAACAGGAGCGGGCAGGCTTCCTCGCGCCCGCGCCCCAAGAGCAAGCGACGCCCGCCCGCCAAACGCCGGCGGAGGTGACCCCGTGGATCTCGATCAGTTAAAGGCGCTCGTCCGAGACGTGCCCGACTTCCCGCAGCAAGGCGTCCTGTTCAAGGACATCACGCCGCTCCTGGCCGATCCGCTCGCGTTCTCGACGGCGATCGACCTGATCGTCGTGCATTTCGGGCGAGGCAACGTGGACAAGGTGGTGGGGATCGAGGCGCGGGGCTTCATCCTCGCGTCGCCGGTCGCGTACCACTTCGGCGCGGGCTTCGTGCCGGTCCGAAAGGTGGACAAGCTGCCCTGGCAGACCGAATCGGCCGAGTACGAGCTCGAGTACGGGACGGCGACCCTCGAGATCCATCGGGACGGGGTCGCACCCGGCGAGCGGGTGCTGATCGTCGACGACGTCCTGGCGACGGGCGGGACGTCGCGGGCAACCGCCGAGCTGGTCGAACGGATCGGCGGCAAGGTCGTCGGGATCGCGTGCCTGATCGAGCTCGAGTTCCTCCACGGGCGCGACAAGCTCCAGGGCCACGACCTGTATACGCTCCTGCGCTACTGAGACCCGTTCGGGTCGTTGCCTCCGCCGTTGCCTCGATCGAGAACCGGCCCCGGTTCGCGAGCACCCGCGGCGTAGACTTGGGTCTCGGGGCGAGAGGCGAGCGTGGACACGGGCGAGGAGGTCAGGACCGAGCGGCGCGGCGGCATCCTGTCGCGCCTGCGCTCGGGTGAGCCCGAGGCGCAGGACGGCATCGAGGCGCTCGTCCGCACCGTCAAGGGCTACAACGCGAAGGTGGACCTGAGGGAGATCGAGCGCGCCTACCGGTTCGCCGCCGAGCACCACGAGGGCCAGAAGCGCCTGTCGGGCGAGGACTTCATCCAGCACCCGCTCGCCGTTGCCCAGATCCTGGCCGACCTTGGTCTGGACACCACGACCCTGGAGGCGGCGCTCCTGCACGACACCGTCGAGGACACCGACGTGAGCGTCGCGGACCTCGAGTCCGGGTTCGGGCCCGAGGTGTCGCGGATCGTGGACGGCCTCACCAAGCTCGACGCGCTCTCGTTCCGCAGCCGGGAGCACGAGCAGGCGGAGAACGTCCGCAAGATGATCGTGGCGATGGCGGGCGACATACGGGTCCTGCTGATCAAGCTCGCCGACCGACTGCACAACATGCGAACGCTCTCCGCGCTCCCGAAGGACAAGCAGCGACGGATCGCCACCGCGACGCTCGAGATCTACGCGCCGCTCGCGCACCGGCTCGGCGTGCAGCAGGTCAAGTGGGAGCTCGAGGACCTGTCGTTCAAGACGCTGCACCCCGGGCCGTACCACGAGATCGCGAGCCTGGTCGAGAAGCGGCGGGGCGAGCGGCAGCAGTAC
>DAIOFZ010000073.1:0-8042 GCA_036745475.1 Actinomycetota bacterium
GTACCACGAGATCGCGAGCCTGGTCGAGAAGCGGCGGGGCGAGCGGCAGCAGTACGTCGAGAGCGTGCTCGAGGCCGCTCGCGCGAGGATCCGCGAGGCGGGGTTGAAGGCCGAGGTCGAGGGCCGCCCGAAGCACCTGTACTCGATCTACGAAAAGATGGTGGTCGGCGGCAAGGAGTTCAACGAGATCTACGACCTCGCCGGCATCCGCGTCCAGGTCGACTCGGTCCGCGATGTCTACGCGGCGCTCGGCGCGATCCACTCGCTGTGGAAGCCGGTCCCCGGGCGGTTCAAGGACTACATCGCGATGCCCAAGTCGAACATGTACCAGTCGCTGCACACGACCGTCGTCGGCCCGCAGGGCCGTCCGATCGAGGTGCAGATCCGCACCAAGGAGATGCACCGGACCGCCGAGTACGGGATCGCCGCCCACTGGCGGTACAAGGAGGGGCGCGACGGGAAGAAGGCCAAGGAGGCCGCCGACCTCGCGTGGCTCGGTCAGATGCTCGAGTGGCTGAAGGACATGGCCGACCCGCGCGAGTTCATGGAGGGTCTGAAGATCGACCTGTACGGCGGGCAGGTGTTCTGCTTCACGCCGAAGGGCGACGTGATGAACCTGCCGGCCGGCGCGACGCCGGTCGACTTCGCGTACGCGATCCACACCGAGGTCGGGCACCGGACGATCGGCGCCAAGGTGAACGGGAAGCTCGTCCCGCTCGACTACGAGCTGCGGACGGGCGACGCGGTCGAGATCCTGACCTCCAAGGCGCAGGGCGAGGGACCGTCGCAGGACTGGCTGCGATGGGTCAAGACGCCACGCGCCCGCAACAAGATCCGGCAGTGGTTCAGCCGTGAGCGGCGCGAGGACGCCCTCGAGGACGGCCGCGAGCAGCTCCAGCGGTTGATGCGCAAGCAGAACGTTCCCCTCAAGCGGCTCGCGACCGAGGACGCACTCGAGCAGCTGGCGGACGAGATGAAGTTCCCGAGCCTCGCGTCGCTGTACGTCGCGATCGGCGAGGGACAGGTCTCGCCGCAGTCGATCGTCGCCCGCCTCGCGCGGAGCGTGCAGGGCTCTCCCGAGGAGGACGTCTCCGAGGTCCCGCTCGCGCGACCGGTGCATCTCGGGCAGCCGAGCTCGACGGACGTGACCTCGGGCGTGGTGGTGCCCGGCTCCGAGGACGTGTGGGTCCGCCTGGCCCGGTGCTGCACCCCTGTGCCCGGGGACGACATCCTCGGGTTCGTCACGCGTGGGCAGGGCGTCTCGGTCCACCGCACCGACTGCCCGAACGCGAAGTCGCTCATCTCCCAGCCCGAGCGGCTGATCGAAGTCACGTGGAAGGCCGGCAAGCCGACGTCGTTCGTCGTCGCGGTCCAGGTGGAGGCGCTCGACCGCACGCGCCTGCTCTCGGACGTCGCAACGGTGCTCTCCGATCACCACGTGAACATTCTGTCGGCGACCTCGGCCGTGGGGCGTGACCGAACCACGATGCTGCGGTTCACGTTCGAGCTCGCGGACATCACCCACCTCACCGAGATCCTCGGGGCCGTCAAGAAGGTCGAGAACGTCTACGACGCGTTCCGCGTCGTGCCGCGTTGAGGGTCCTTCTCCAGCGCGTCGCCCGGGCCTCGGTCACGGTCCGCGACGAGCTCGTGTCCGAGATCGGACCCGGTCTCCTCCTGTTCGTCGGGGTGGGCGCCGGCGACGGGTTCGGCGAGTACGACCGGCTGGCCGAGAAGGTCGTCCACCTCCGGGTGTTCGAGGACGAGCACGGCAAGATGAACCGATCGCTCTCGGACGTGGGCGGCGAGATCCTGGTCGTTCCGCAGTTCACGCTGTACGGCGACGTCCGCAAGGGCCGGCGGCCCTCGTGGGACGGGGCCGCCCCGCCGGAGATCGCCGAGGACCGGGTCGAGGCGTTCGCGAAGGCCCTGGAGGCCCGGGGCGCGACGGTCCGTCGTGGAGCCTTCCGGGAGCACATGCAGGTGGAGCTCGTGAACGACGGCCCGGTCACCCTCTGGATCGATCCCGCCGGCTGAGGTCGCTCACGTACGTGCCGCCGAGCCTGTCCGACCGAGGAGTAGGCTCGTTGCATGAAGGGCGACCGTGTTGAGATCGTCGTCGATTCGGGGTCGGGCGTGCTGACCTACGAGATCGAGGCGACCAAGGCGGGGCGTCGCGTCGAGGTCGCCACGTCGCGCGGCGTGATCGAGGTCTCCGAGGTCACCAGGAACGGGGAACCGGTCCGGAGCGGGCGGTTCATGGCCGATCGGGTGGTCGCCCTGGTGGAGCACCCCGCGCCGCCGCCATCGGTCCGGAGCCGAAGGGTCCTCAGGGGCCAGACCCAGCTCTGATCCGTTCGGCCGCGGCAGGCCTCGACGCGGCGCTCGATAGACTCCCTCCATGTACCTGGACGTCTTCTCCGACAACTCGTTCGAGACCAACTGCTGGCTGCTCGGCGCCGACGGGACCGACGAGGTGGTGGTGGTCGACCCCGGGTTCTCGCCCGAACGCGTTCGTTCGATGCTGGATGCCGAGGGCCGGCGGCCGGTCGCCGCGTTCGCCACGCACGGTCATTTCGACCACATCGGGTCGGCGGCCGTCTTCTGCGGCGACGACCTGCCCTTCTACATCCACGAGGCGGACGTCGCCGCGCTGACCGATCCGCAAGGGTGGGGAGCGGGGTTCCAGACGCCGCCCGTTCCCGTGAAGGACGTTCGAACGGTGGTCGACGGGGACGTGCTCACGTTCGCGGGGTTCGCGATCGAGGTCGTGCACACGCCCGGCCACACCCCGGGCAGCGTGTGCCTATCGACCGACGCACTGGTGCTCTCGGGCGATCTCGTGTTCGCCGGCGCGATCGGCCGGAGCGACTTCCCCAACTCGTCGCCGACCGACATGGAGCGATCGCTCGACCGCTTCCTCGAGCTGCCCGACACGACCGACGTGCTCCCGGGCCACGGTCCCAGGACCACCGTCGCGCGCGAACGCGAACGCAACCGCTTCTTGATCGGCCGCTGAGTGGAGCTCCAACCGCCACGAGGGACCGATGACCTGCTGCCGCCGATCTCCGACGCGATGCTGGGTCTGTACGAGGCCGCCCACCGGATCGGGCGGCTCTACGGGTTCCGCTACGTGGAAACGCCGACGTTCGAACACACCGAACTGTTCGCGCGGACGTCCGGCGAGACCTCGGACGTCGTCACCAAGGAGATGTACACGTTCGAGGACAAGGGCGGGCGATCGCTCACGCTGCGTCCCGAGCAGACGGCGAGCATCGTCCGCGCGTACCTCGCGCACGCCCACGACCTGCCGACGCCCTTCAAGGCCTACCACGTGTCCGCGCAGTTCCGGCACGGCCGGCCGCAGGCCGGGCGGCTCCGGGAGTTCCGCGCGTTCGGGATCGAGACGATTGGGGCCGCCGGCCCCGCCGCGGACGTGGAGGTGATCGCCGTGGGAGACCGGTACCTCCGTGGACGCGGTCTCGCGCAGATCGAGCTCCGCGTGAACTCGATCGGTGACGCCGAATGCCGTCCGGTCTACCGCGAGAAGCTGATCGCGTACCTCGAGCCGCACCGGGACGAGCTCGACGAGGACTGCCGGACGCGCCTTCGGACCAACCCGCTACGCGTGTTCGACTGCAAGGTCGACGGGCAGACGCCGCTCGTGCTCGGGGCACCGTTGATCTCGGAGCACCTGTGTCAGGCCTGCTCGGAGCACTTTGCGGCCGTGCGGAACGGGCTCGACGCGGCGGAGATCGCGTTCGTGCACGACGCGAGGCTGGTCCGGGGGTTGGACTACTACACGCGGTCGGCGTTCGAGTTCGTCTCGGGTTCGCTCTCGCAGGCCCAGGCCACCGTGTGCGGTGGCGGTCGGTACGACGGGCTCGCCGAGGTGTTGGGCGGGCCACCCACGCCCGGGGTCGGCTTCGCGATCGGGCTGGACCGGGTGCTCCTCGCCCTCCGCGAGGAGGGCGCCACCCTCTCGGGCGACCTCGGGGTGGCATGCTTCGTCGTCTCGATCGGTCCGGACGCCTCGCAGGTCGGGACCCGTCTCGTGCAGGATCTGCGGGACGCGGGCATCCCCGCCGCGGCCGCCTTCGAGGATCGACCGTTGAAGGCGCAGCTCAAGATGGCCGACCGCTCGGGCGCAGCGTACGCGGTGATCCTCGGGGAGCGCGAGGTAGCGGCGAAGACGGCCGTCCTGAAGAGCCTCGCGGATGGTGAGCAAGAGGAGGTCCCGATCGGCGACGTGGTGAACTGGCTCTCGCGAACGGATTGGGCCGCAGAACGATGACGGTGTGGGCGATCCGATGAGCGATCTCAAGACGGCGATGCGGACGCACGCATGCGGCGAGCTCCGGGCCGGTCACAACGGCGAGCGCGTCGCCCTCTGCGGGTGGGTGTGGCGCCGGCGGGACCACGGCGGGGTGACGTTCGTCGACCTCCGGGATCGCGGGGGGCTGGTGCAGCTCGTGTTCCATCCCGAGGACGAGCCGGCCGCCCACGCCGCGGCGCAACACGTCGGCTCGGAGTCGGTGATCCGGGTCTCGGGCGAGGTTCGGCAACGCCCGCGAGGCACGGTGAACCCCGAGCTGCCCACCGGGGAGGTCGAGGTGGCCGTGGCCGAGCTCGAGGTGCTCGCCGACGCGGAGACCCCCCCGTTCGTGATCGAGGACCGGATCGAGGCCTCGGAGGAGCTCCGGCTTCGATATCGCTACCTCGACCTGCGACGTCCCGAGATGACCAAGGTCCTCGCGATGCGGCACGCGATCAACCGCATCGTCCGCGACGAGATGGAGTCGCGGGGGTTCCTGGAGGTCGAGACCCCGCTGCTCGGCCGCAGCACCCCGGAGGGTGCCCGAGACTTCCTGGTCCCCTCCAGGTTGTGGCCCGGGACGTTCTACGCGCTGCCGCAGTCACCCCAGCAACTCAAGCAGCTGCTGATGGTGGCCGGACAGGATCGCTACTACCAGATCGTCCGGTGCCTGCGTGACGAGCCGACGCGCGCCGACCGCAGCTTCGAGTTCACGCAGCTCGACGTGGAGATGTCGTTCGTCGACGAGGAGGACGTCATCGCGGTGATCGAGCCCCTCTACGCGCGCATCGTGGGCGAGATCCAGGGCGTCGAGGTCCCCATGCCGTTCCCGAGGCTGACCTACGACGAGATGATGGACCGCTACGGTTCGGACAAGCCCGACCTGCGGTACGGGATGGAGCTCGCGGACGTGGGCGAGGCGTTCGAGGGGACGGGGTTTCGGGCGTTCGCCTCGGTGCTGGACTCAGGCGGGCTCATCAAGGCCTTCGCGGCACCGGGCGGCGCCGCACTGTCCCGGAAGGAGCTCGACGAGCTGGTGCAGGTGGCGAGGTCGCGCGGCGCGGCCGGCCTGGTCTGGATCGCGGTCGAGGGCGAGGGGATCCGCTCGCCGGTCGAGAAACACCTGTCGCCCGGAGAGATCGAGGGCGTGGGACGCGCGACCGGGGCCGGGCCCGGCGACCTGATCCTGATCGTGGGCGACAAGCCCGACCGCACGAACGTGGCGCTCGATGGGTTGCGTCGCCGCCTCGCCGACCGGCTCGGCCTGATCCCGGAGGGGGAGTGGAGGTTCTGCTGGTACTCGGAGCCGCCGCTGTTCGACTGGTCGGAGGAGGAGGGCAAGTGGGTCTCGAACCACCACCCGTTCACCTCGCCGCTGACCGACGACCTCACGCCCGAGAGCGCGAAGGCGCGTGCGTACGACCTCACCCTGAACGGGTTCGAGCTCGGGGGCGGGAGCATCCGGATCCACCGTCCCGACGTGCAGCGACGGGTCTTCGAGGTGCTGGGTCTCACGCCCGAGCAGACCGAGGAGCAGTTCGGCCATCTGCTGCGAGCGTTCCGGTACGGGGTGCCCCCGCACGGCGGGATCGCGCTGGGGATCGACCGGATGGTGATGCTGATGGCCGGCAAGGACACGATCCGAGACGTGACGGCGTTCCCCAAGGCGCAGTCCGGCGCCGACCCGCTGACCGGAGCGCCGGCCCGCGCGACCGAGGAACAGCTGCGGGAGCTCGGCATCGCGATCGTGGTCCCGACGAAGCACGACGAGGAGGCGGAGCCGGATGGTTGAACTCACGGAGTCCGACATCGAGATGCTGACGGACACGAACTTCGCGACGTTCGTCACGGTGAACCCCGACGGCTCTCCGCACGCGACGATCACCTGGGTCGACGCGGCCGACGGGCACGTCCTGGTGAACACGGCCGAGGGTCGGGTCAAGCACCGCAACAGCGCGGCGAACCCCAGGGTCGCGATCACCGTCATGAAGAACGGCGACGCTTACGACTGGATCTCGATCACCGGAACCGTGGTGGGGTTCGAGACCGGGGAGCACGCGGAGGCGCACATCGACGAGCTCTCGCACCGCTACGACGGCCACGGCTACTCGTACACGCCGGGCCAGGTGCGCGAGATCCTGAAGATCCGGCCCAGGCGCATCATCCGCTACAAGGACTGACCCCCAGTGGCCGACGTCCCCCTCGCCGCCCGGATGAGGCCCCGAACGTTCGAGGAGTTCGTCGGGCAGTCGCACCTGATCGGTCCGGGCAAGGCGCTCACGCAACTGCTCGGAGGCGGCCACCTGCCTTCGATCGTCCTGTGGGGGCCGGCGGGAACGGGCAAGACGACCCTCGCCTACCTGCTGGCCGAGGCGGTCGGTGCGCACCTGGTGCAGCTGTCCGCGGTGTCCTCGGGCGTGGCCGACGCTCGGAAGGTGATCGAGCAGGCGAGGGGCGGACTCTTCCGCACGGTGCTGTTCGTCGACGAGGTCCACCGGTGGTCGAAGGCGCAGCAGGACGTCCTCCTGCCGGCGGTCGAGGAGGGGACCGTCACCCTGGTGGGCGCGACCACCGAGAACCCCTACTTCTCGCTCGTCACGCCGTTGCTCTCGCGCTGCATCCTCCTGCAGCTCGAACCGCTGACGCCGGGGGAGCTCCGCGCCCTGCTCGAGCGCGCCCTTGCCGACGAGGACCGCGGCCTGGCCAAGCAGGGCGTCGCGGTCTCGGACGAGGCGTTCGAGCACCTCGTAGAGGTTGCCGGCGGGGACGCCCGGGTCGCGCTCACGGGCCTGGAGGCTGCGGTCCTGGCGGCGCGCTCGGCCGGGGAGGATTCGGTCAGCCGTGAGCGCGCGGCCGACGCGGTCCAGAAGAAGGCGATCGTCTACGACCGACAGGGCGACGCGCACTACGACGTGATCTCGGCGTTCATCAAGAGCATCCGGGGGTCCGATCCGGACGCAGCCCTGTTCTGGCTCGCCCGGATGCTGGAGGCGGGTGAGGATGCCCGCTACATCGCCCGGCGGATGGTCGTGCACGCGAGCGAGGACATCGGCCTGGCTGATCCCCGCGCGCTGTTGATCGCCGTCGCGGCCGCGCAGGCGGTCGAGTACGTGGGCTTGCCCGAGGCCCGGCTCAACCTCGCGGAGGCCGCCATCTACCTGGCTCGCGCGCCCAAGTCCAACAGCGTGATCGCCGCGCTCGGCCGTGCGCAGAGGGACGCGGCCTCATCCGACCCCGTGCCGCTCCACCTCAAGGAGCCCGGGCACCCGGGGTTGAAGAAGCTCGGGTTCGGCAGCGGCTACAAGTACCCGCACGACTACCCCGGCCACCGGGTCGACCAGGAGTACCTCCCCGCGCGGTTCTCGGGGAACCGGTACTACGAACCGTCTGGGGAGGGGGAGGAGACCGACCCGCCGCCGGACCGCGGCGTGTCCGAGACGCTCGGGGGAACATCGGAAGAAGCACCCCCGGTATGATGCGCGGACCCGGAGCCCGGCCTGTGTCCCGCTACGCGGCGGCCCGGGAGGCGTGACAGAGACGGAGAGGAGGGCGGCGACGTGGGGATGATCGCAGCGCTCGACGGTGGTGATGTCGCACTCATCGTGCTGTCCGCGTTCTGGGGGCTGCTCGTCCTGTTCCTGTGCGTCGTCCTCATCAACACGTTCCGCGTCCTCGAGAGCACGAAGATCCTGATCGACGTGATGCGCGAGGAGACGGTCCCGCTGCT
>DAIOFZ010000073.1:8142-10858 GCA_036745475.1 Actinomycetota bacterium
CGTGAGGCGGTTGTTCTGGGTCGCGCTCGGTCTGGGGGCCGGGGCCGCGAGCGCGATCCTGGCGACGAGGTTCGTCCGAAAGCAGACCGCGAAGGTCGCGCCGGCCAACCTGGCTCGTGAGGCGCGGGGCGGCGTGATGGATCTGGCCAGGCTCGTCTCCGACTCCCTCGCCGAGGGCAAGGCGGCGATGCGCCAGAAAGAAGACGAGCTCCACAGCGGGTTGCGGTAGCCGGGGCTGATCAAACGACCGGCGACTCCGCCGGTCGGGCGCAGGCACGCGGCTAGACTGTGCCGCCATGGAGGGTGATCGGATCCGCGAGGAGTTCCTGCGCTTCTTCGAGGAGCGCGGGCACAGGCGCATCCCGTCGTCGTCGCTGATCCCGCCGCCCGAGTCCGGCGTGCTCCTGACGAACGCCGGTATGAACCAGTTCATCCCGTACTTCCTCGGCCACGCCCAGCCGCCGTTCCCGCGTGCCGTGACCGTCCAAAAAGTCTTCCGTGCGGTCGACATCGACCTCGTCGGGCACACCGCGCGCCACCTATCCCTGTTCGAGATGCTCGGGAACTTCTCGTTCGGCGACTACTTCAAGGCCGAGTCCTGCCGGTGGGGCTACGACCTCATCACCCAGGTCTACGGGATCGAGCCCGACCGGCTGTGGGTCACCGTGTTCCGGACCGACGACGAGGCGATCGGCATCTGGCGAGACATCGGCGTCCCCGCCGAGCGGATCGTTCGCCGCGGCGAGGAGGACAACTTCTGGTGGACGCACGCGGCCGGCCCCGCCGGACCCTGCTCGGAGATCTACGTGGACCGGGGACCGAGGTACGGGGCCGAAGGCGGGCCCGAGGTCGACGAGGAGCGCCACATCGAGATCTGGAATCACGTGTTCATGCAGGACGAGGTCGACGATCACATGCGGATCGTGCGCGAGCTGCCCAGCAAGAACATCGACACGGGAGCCAGCGTAGAGCGCCTGGCCGTCGTCCTGCAGGACGTCGACCACGCGTTCGAGACCGACCTGCTGCGGCCGCTCGTCGAGGTCGCCGAGTCGCTCTCGGGACGGCGGTTGGGGAAGGACGAGCGTGACGACGTGTCGCTCAAGGTGATCGCCGAGCACGGCCGTGCGACGACGTTCCTGATCGCCGACGGTGTGCAGCCCTCGAACGAGGGCCGCGGCTACCTCGTGCGCCGGATGCTCCGTCGCGTCGTCTCGCACGCGCGGCGGCTGGGGATCGAGCAGGAGGTTATGCCGGCGCTGGTCGCACGGACAGTCGAGCGATTCGGGCACGTCTACCCCGAGCTCGTCGAGAACCGGGCCTACGTCGAGCAGGTCGCGACCTCGGAGGAGGAACGGTTCGCCGGCACCCTGCGGCAGGGGATGACGCTGTTCGAGATGGCGATCGGGAAGGGGGCCGAAGCCGAGCGGCTCCCGGGCGATGTCGTGTTCAAGCTGCACGACACGTTCGGCTTCCCCAAGGAGCTGACCGCCGAGCTTGCCGAGGACGCCGGCCTTGAGATCGACGAGGCTCGGTTCGATGAGCTCATGGCCGAGCAGCGCGAGCGCGCGAAACGCTCGGCCAAGAACGTGCGCGTGGAGGAGGAACTGTCCGCGGTGGCCGGGGAGGCCGGCGCGACCGAGTTCCTCGGGTACCAGACCCTCGAGTCCGAGGGACGGCTGCTCGCGCTGATCGGGCCCGGCGGGAGGGAGCCGGTCGCGACCGAGGGGGACGAGGTCCGCTTCGTCCTGGACCGCACGCCGTTCTACGCGGAGTCCGGCGGTCAGGTCGGCGACCAGGGCGTCGTCCGGGCGCCCGGCGGGACGATCACCGTAACCGACGCGCAGTTCGGCCCCGGCGACATCATCGTCCACACAGGCGTCGTCGGGTCCGGCGAGACCCGCGAAGGCGATGAGGTCCACGGCGAGGTCGACGCCGCGCGTCGCGAGGCGACCGCCCGGGCCCACACCGCGACGCACATCGTCCACTGGACCCTGCGCCACGTGCTCGGCGATCACGCGCGGCAGGCCGGGTCGCTCGTCGCGCCCGGCCGTCTCCGGTTCGATTTCCCGCACCACTCGGCGGTCCCCCGCGACGTCCTCGAGGAGGCGGAGGAGCTGGCCAACCGTCGGCTGGCCGAGGACGGGCAGATCACGATCTACGAGACGACGCTGGACGAGGCCAAGAACCAGGGCGCGATCGCGCTGTTCGGCGAGAAGTATGGGGACTTCGTCCGGGTCGTGGAGGTGGGGGACTACTCGATCGAGCTGTGCGGAGGCACGCACGTCCATCATACGGGCGAGATCGCGCTCGTCCGCATCCTCCACGAGGCCTCGATCGGCGCCGGGATGCGGCGCGTCGAGGCCCTCGTCGGCCCCGATGCCCTGCGCGAGATCAACATGGAACGCGACCTCCTGCACGCGATCGCCCGCGAGCTCGGCACCGACCCCAAGGGCGCGCTCGAGCGTGCCCGCCACTACGCGGCGCGCGTCAAGCAGCTCGAGGGCGACCTCGGCAAGCAGGCGAAGCAGGAGCTGAGGGACCGGGCGGAACAGCTCGCCTCCGGCGCGAGGGTGGTGGAGGGCGCGAAGCTCGTCACCGCCGCCGTCGAAGCGGACGCCGGTGAGCTCCGCGAACTCGCACAGGACACGGCGAACCGCCTCGAGGGTCCGGACGGCGGGGCCGTCGTCCTCGGGACCGGGCAGGGTGGCAAGGCCCT
>DAIOFZ010000074.1:0-10646 GCA_036745475.1 Actinomycetota bacterium
GATGCGCACGTGGTGAAGACGATCCCCGGGGATGCGCGGTTCGCCCTCGGCGTCGTCGACGACTTCGGCGAGTCGGCCGAGGTCACGCGGTCGCTGGCCGCGCCCGAGGGCGGGGGGATCACTTGGGACACCGTGATCGCGCTGATCGCCGCCGCACTGTTCGTCGGTGGGTTCATTGGGAACCTGTTCGCCTCAAAGCGACGCCGGCCGCCGGTCCGCCCCTCGGTGTACGACACTGTCCAGCACCGCCTCGAGAGGGAACGCGCGGCGGAGGCGTCGGAATCGTGAAAGGCCCCGATGTCTACGGGCTCGTCGCCGATCGCGCGACGGGCAACGGGCGCGCGGACTCCGGGCTTTGGGATCGACTGGCCCAGCTGCTGGATCCGAATCGGTATCGGCCCAAACTCGCGGACGACGTCGAGATCCGCGAGTTCCCGCTCAAGTGGGGCAACGACTACGTGATGGTCGCCAACACGCGAGACCTCGTGCACTATCGGCTCACGGCCGACCAGTTGCCGTTGCTGCAGAGGATGGACGGCTCGCGAACCGTCAAGGAGATCGTCCTGGAGGAGTTCGAGGACTCGGGCGATCTGGACCCGGATGCCGTGACCGATCTTGTTCGGACGCTGTACGAGGGCAACTTTCTCGATCAGCGCTATCGGGATGTCGACCAGCTCGTGACGCGAGCCCTCGACCCGGTGACCGAGCGCCGGCGGAAGGCTCGTATCTTCGCCAAGTCACTCACGATCGAGTGGAAGAGCGCGCATGAAGTGGTTCGATGGCTCTACGACCACGGGCTGAAGTATGCGTTCCTCAAGCCGCTCGTCGCGCTGCAGGCGATCGTCGCCGTCGCAGGGATCGCCGCGTTCATCTCGCTCGTTGCCTCGGGCGACTTTACGATCGGGGCCGCGTCGCTCGCGGCGAGCTTCATCGTATTGTGGATCCTCGACTACTTCTCGGTGCTGGTCCACGAACTCGGCCATGCGCTGGTCCTCGTCCGCAACGGCCGCCGCATCAAGAGTGCGGGGTTCATGATCTACTTCGGCTCACCGGCGTTCTTCGTCGAGAGCTCGGACAGCTTGATGATGGATCGGCGGCAGCAGATCCTCTCTTCGTTCGCGGGCCCCTACGCCGAGACGGTCTTCGCCTCGCTGTCGGCATTGATCGTCTGGTGGTTCCCCGATTGGTTCCTCTCGCAGACACTGTTCGTCGCTGCGGCGCTGAACTACTACTTGGTCCTGATGAACCTCATCCCTCTGCTCGAGCTGGACGGTTACTACATCCTCGCAGACGTCATCCAGGTGCCCGACCTGCGGCCGAGATCGCTCGGGTTCCTCCGTGACGACCTGTTCCGGAAGGTTCTCCACCGGGAGCGGTTCACCAAGCAGGAAGTCGGGCTGGCGCTGTACGGGATCATCGGGGTCGCGTTCACGATCTTCGCTCTCTACAGCTCCTACCGATACTGGAACACCATCTTCGGCCCGCTCATCGAGGGTCTCTGGGATGGCGGGAGCCTGACACGTCTGCTGCTGCTGGCGCTGGCCGTGATCGTCATCGGGCCCATGATCCGAGGGTTGATCGCGCTCCTGCGCGTGGTCGCCCGCCGGATCCGGACCCTGATACGACGGGTCCGCTTTCGCCTCGAGACCCGATGGCGCGTCGAAGCTGCCGAATTGATCGACAGGCTGCCCATGTTCGATGAAGTGCCCGTCGACGTGTTGAATGATCTCGCCGGGCGAGTTCGGCTCCGGACCCTCGCCCCGAACCAGCCGGTGTTCCGACAAGGCGACCGACCGACCGGCTTCTACGTCGTGCGGAGTGGGATGCTCGAGGTCGTCGAGGAAGATCCGGAGACCGGTCAGGAGCGACAGATCAGAACGCTGGTGCGCGGGGATTCGTTCGGGGAGCTCGGGCTCCTGATGGACGCGCCACGCGCGGCGACGATCCGCAGCCTCGAAGCGGCGGAGGTGTTCGAGATCGATCAGGGGACGTTCGATCACCTGCTCGCAGACATGATCCACGTCCCCGACTTCGAGCCGACCCTCCAGCAGCTCGCGGAATTGAGACAGCAACCTTGCTTCGCGCATCTGACGTCGGATCAATTGGTCGAACTGCGTGGACAGGGTGAATGGCTGGTCGTCGCCCCCGGTCAGGCGGTCGTTCGCCAGGGCGAGGAGGGCGACTCCTTCTATGCCGTGTCTTCGGGTCAGTTCGACATCGTGACGGACGGTGAGCTCAAGCAAACGGTAGGACCCGGATCGTACTTCGGGGAGATCGCGCTGCTGCTGGACGTTCCGCGAACAGCAAGCGTCATCGCCCGCACGCCTGCGCGCGTGTTCCGGCTGGATCGCAGCGGTTTCGACCTGTTGCTGGCGGGCTCGTTTCGGCGCGGGACCCTGGACCCGACCATCCCGGTGAGCCAAATCATGACTCACTGACGGTGGGAGACGATCGATGGACTGTTGGCACTGCAAGCGAACGGCGGTCGGGACCTGCAGGTTCTGTGGGCGAGGGATCTGCGAGGACCACGTCCGGACCCATCCGTACATCCTCGAGCTCTTCCGCAGCCGGGAAGAGACCCGCGCTCTCGTGGTCGAAGACGCGTTGTTCTGCGGGGCCTGCACGCCCCGCCCCGACCCTCTGGATCTGCCCGAGCTCGATTGACGGTGTGACGTCCGTCACACACGTCGGTGTGACCGACGTCACATCCCCTCAAGTGACAGGCGACACACCCCGATGGTGACGCCTCGCGTCAAGATGCGTCCATCGAGGACCGGAGGCCCTATGGGGTCCTGGACGGCGGAGGAGGTGATTCCCACCGTGGCGGACAAGAAGATCTCTCCCAAGGCGCCGACTGGATCAGGCGCGAGCAAGAGCGGCGCCCAAGCCGCGACCCGCGTGAACAAGGTCAATCGGGTGACCAAGGTCGCCAAGGTCAACAAGGTCAACCGGGTCAACCGGAAGAAGCACTAGCTCGCTATGATCTGATCGGAGAGCCCGGGTCGTTCGAGACCCGGGCCCTTCGCTATTCGGGGGAGACCGGGAGGCCAGACTTGGCTACGCTTGCGACCGTGGTGGCGACCGAGGTCAGCGACGCGCTGCTGGAGGGCATGGCGCGGACGCCTCTGTTCGAGGGGGCCTCAGGGGACACGATCGCTCGTCTCGCGGGCCAGGGCGTGTTGCGGAGGTTCCGGCGAGGGACCTACCTGTTCCATCAGGGCGACGACGCCCCGGACGTCTACTTTCTCGTGAGCGGCCGCGTCGAGATCAGCTCGCTCTCCTCCAACGGGCATCGACAGCTCCACACGACCCTCGACGTCCCACAGTTCTTCGGGGAGCTCGGTGTGCTGGGCGACCAGCCTCGATCCGCCGCCGCTCTGGCTCTGGAGGACTCGGAGGTGTGGCGAGCGGGCGGGCCCGTACTCCTCGACTTCCTGTTCGAGGAGCCGACGGCGGCTCGGGCGCTGCTCCGGGCGCTGGCCAGGCAGGTGTTGTCGCAGGAGGCGTTCGTCGAAGACCTGCTGTACCTGGACCTGAAGGGACGGGTCGCCAAGCGCCTGTTGCAGCTCGTTTCCCCATCGCTGGACGAGCTCCCCTCCGACGGCGCCGTCGTGCCGTCGATCGTGACGCACGCCGACCTGGCGAGCCTGTGCGGCGGCAGCCGGGAGAACGTCACCAGGATCCTGTCCGACTTCCAGCGACGCGGCATCGTCGAGCGCGACGGCAAGCGGTTCGTGCTGGTGAAGATCTCGGGGCTCGCCAAGCTCGCCGGCCTGTGAACCGATGACCTACCGCACCTTCCGCCGCCGGGTGGGCGAGGCGACCGCCGCCCACAACTGGCTCGAAGGCTTCGCCTTCGTGCTTGGCCTGGCGTTCCTCGCCCTCTCCGTCCTGTGTGCGTGGGGGATCGTCACCGCGATCGCGAACATCGGCGACGCGGAGGCGCCCCTCGGCGAGCCCGTCACGGTCGGGTTCCTCGAGGTGACCCGGGGCTTCGCGTTCGTGCTGTTCGCGCTGTTCGGCTTCATCGCGATGGGGGTCGGGTGGTTCCTCGCGGGTGACACGGTGAAGGGGTGGTTCGCGCGCATCAAGGCGCGGAGCTGAGGGCGGTCGGCTCAGCCCCCGATCGCGGACATCGAACGCTCAGGCTGCTCGAAGTCCGGAAGGTTGATCCGGTGCCCGGACCATTTCCGCCACACGTTGCGACGGATCAGGTCCACCAGCTTGTCGTCGGAGGCACCCTCGCGGAGCGGGCCGCGCAGATCGGTCTCCTCCAGCGAGAACAGGCAGGCCCGCACCTGCCCCTCGGCCGTGATCCGCAGGCGGTTGCAGGTCTCGCAGAACGGTTCGCTGACGCTGCCGATCACCCCGATGCCACCCGGCGCGCCGTCGGCGAAGCGGTAGCTGGTGGCGGGTTCGGCGTCGGGTCCTTGGGGGACGAGGGGATACGCGGCGTCGATCGCCTTCACGATCCTGGCCGACGAGAAGACCTTCGCGCGCTCCCACGCGTGCTCGGCGTCGAGCGGCATGTACTCGATGAACCGCACCATATGGCCTCGCTCCCGTGACCAGCGCGCTAGGTCGACGACCTCGTCGTCGTTGGTCCCGGCGATCACGACGCAGTTGATCTTGATCGGCACCAGGCCCGCCTCCTCGGCGGCCGCGATCCCCGCGAGCACCCGGTCGAGGGCGTCGCGACGGGTCATCTGCTCGAACCGGTGCCGCAGCAACGAGTCGAGCGAGACCGTCACGCGGTCCAGCCCCGCCTCGGCGAGCGGCGCGGCGAGCCGCTCGAGCAGCACGCCGTTCGTCGTCATCGACAGGTCGATCTCGGGAGCGGAGGTTCGGAACATCCGGATCAGGTCGGGGAGGTCGGCTCGCACGGTGGGTTCGCCACCCGTGACCTTGACCGAACGGATCCCCAGCCGCCGGACGAACAGCCCTAGGAGCCTCGTGAGCTCCTCGAAGCTCAGGATCTCGTGCTTGGGGAGCCAGACCAGTCCCTCGGCCGGCATGCAGTAGGTGCACCGGAAGTTGCAGCGATCGGTCACCGAGACCCGGAGGTCGTCGGCGACCCGGCCGAAGGTGTCGACCAGCGGCCCCTCCGCCGGGGGGAGGGACGACGGCGGCTGCCAGGCATCCATGCGAACCCCTAGCCTACCCCCCCGAGCCGCCGGAGCCCTGGGGTGGCTCGGGCGGCAGGAGCTCCCCCATGGTCGCGAGCGCCGATGCGAGGGCCTCACCCCGCGACGCTCCTGCGGCCATCCTCCCGCCGGTCGCCGAGCCGAGGAGGAACGCCGCAAGCGGCGTGATCTTGCGTTCCACGCGGTGCGCGACGTCCCGCGCCGATCCGAGCAGCCGGTTGGTCTCGGCGTCGGTCAGCGGGTCCTGCCCGAGCGCCTCCGCGAGTCGGTCGATCCACGCATCCATCGGTGCTCCCTTCTGTCCGCGCAACCGTAGTACGGACGAGCGCGGGCGCGTCTGGCAGGATGGGTGCGTGAGCGGCATCCGCGCCGCCGTCGTGACTGTCTCCGATGGCGTTTCCCAGGGAACGCGAGCCGACGGCTCGGGCGACGCCGCCGAGGCCCGCCTCCGTGAGGCGGGATTCGACGTCGAGGCCCGGACCGTCCTGCCCGACGAGCGCCCGGCGATCGAGACCGCCCTGCGCGACCTCGCGGACACCGGCGGGTTCGCCCTCGTGGTCACCACCGGCGGGACCGGGCTCGGCCCGCGCGACGTGACGCCCGAGGCCACGCTCGCGGTGCTCGAACGCGAGGCCCCCGGTCTGGCCGAGCTGATGCGCCGCGACGGCCTGCGGCAGACGCCGATGGCCGCACTGTCGCGAGCCATGGCGGGCTCGCGTGGCGCCACGTTGATCGTGAACCTCCCCGGGAGCCCGAAGGGCGTCCGCGAGAGCCTCGAGGCCCTGCTGCCCGTGTTGCCACACGCCGTCGAGCTGCTCGGCGGCAGGACGGGAGCGCACCCCACGGGTCACGCCGACGGAGGCGAGGCGAGGCGATCTGCGCCCGCGATGGCCGGCTCCGTGGAGGCCAAGGCGGTCAGGGTCCACGGCTCGCCGCCCTGCGCGGTCGGCAACTCGATGCGGATCGTCCCCGGTGGCGAGGTCCACGGGACGCTCGGGTGCGCCGAGTTCGACGAGGCGGCCGTCCGCGACGCCGACGAGATCCTCGCGTCGGGCGAACCCGGGATCCGCACGTACCACCACGAGCTCGGCGACGTCGAGGTGTACCTGGAGCCGTCGCGGCGCGCGCCCGCTCTCGTGGTCGTGTCGGCCACCGACGTGGCGCGCGAGCTGGCCCGGCTCGCGCCGGGACTCGGGTTCGCCCCCATCCTGGTCGAGACGCGTCCGGAGCGGGTCGCCGATGCCGAAGCGAGCTCGATGCGGGTCGAGCGCGAGCTCGGCGACGTGGACATCGACGCCGAGACCCGCCTCGTCTTCACCGACCACGACGCGCCGGGGATCGCGGCGGCGCTCGCCGGCGCGCTGCGTTCCCCGGCGCGGTTCATCGGCGTGATGGGGAGCCGTCGCCACGTGGGCCCGTACGTCGAGGAGCTGCGCTCGATGGGGTTCGGTGACGAGCAGCTCGCGCGCATCCGATCCCCGCTCGGCCTCGACCTCGGCGGACGCCGGCCGGCCGAGGTCGCCCTGTCGATCGCCGCGGGACTGGTCGCCGACGAGCACGAGCGTGACGCCGGGTGGCTCGACCGATGAGCATCGGTCGGCTGAGCACGCTGGTCCGGTGAGCGCCTCTCGTCGGAGCGCCCCGGCCCAGCCCGCCTACATCCGCCGTAACCGCGCGAACTGGAACCGCGAGGCGGACGACTACCAGCGCGAGCACGGCCCGCAGCTCAACCGCTTCGATCGTCCGGCGTGGGGGACCTGGGGGATCCCGGAGTCCGAGCTCGACATCCTCGGCGACGTCACCGGCAAGCGAGTGCTCGAGCTCGGGTGCGGTGGTGGCCAGTGGTCGATCGCGCTGGCACGCCGGGAAGCTCGCCCGGTGGGGTTGGATCTGTCGATCCGCCAGCTGGCCCACGCCCACCGGCTCGCCGGCGCCTCGCACCCGGTGCCGTTCGTGAACGCGAACGCCGAACGCGCGCCGTTCGCGGACGAGAGCTTCGACATCGTGTTCTGCGATCACGGGGCGATGACGTTCGCCGATCCGTACCTGACGGTGCCCGAGGTCGCCCGGCTGCTGCGTCCGGGTGGTGCGTTCGCCTTCAACATCGCGAGCCCGCTGATCTGGCTGTGCTGGGGCGACGGCGAGCAACCGCCGGGTCCCGAGCTGGTCCGCAGCTACTTCGGCCTGCGCCGGGCGACGTGGGAGACGGTGGAGTTCCAGCTGGCCTACGGCGAGTGGATCCGGTTGTTCCGGTCGAACCGCTTCGAGGTGCTCGACCTGGTCGAGCTCCGGCCGCCCGCCCGTCCGCGGACCACGTATCCGGACTTCGCGCCGGTCGGCTGGGCGCGTCGGTGGCCGGCGGAGAACATCTGGAAGCTCCGAAAGCTCGGATGAGCGCACGGGGCGTCGCGCCGAGCCCCTCACGGCGACGTCCCGGCGTCCGCCCCGGCCTGGCGGTCGCCCTCGCCGTCCTCGCCCTGGGGTGGAGCGTGGCGGCGCTCCAGGAGGTCCGCGGCACGGAGGACCCCCGACCGAACGTGATCGTGATCGTGACGGACGACCAGTCGGACGACTCGATCCCCAACCCGTACGAGGTGATGCCGTTCCTCCAACGCCGGGCGCTCGATCCGGGGGACCACTGGATCGTGTTCGAGAACGGGTACGTCAACACCCCGCTGTGTTGTCCGTCGCGGGCGACGATGCTCACCGGACGGTTCTCGCATCACACCGGCGTCCGGGACAACGAGGACGCGCACCTGTTCGACGAGGGCTCGACGCTCGCGACGTGGCTGCGGGATGCGGACTACCACACCGGATTGGTCGGCAAGTACCTGAACCTGTACCCGTTCGACCGGCCGGCGTTCGTCCCGGCCGGGTGGGACCGGTGGTGGGGGCGTGAGCACGGTCCGGTGACGAGCCTGTACTACGACTACTCGATCTACGAGCAGGATCACGACGTCAGGTACGGGCACACCGAGGCCGACTACGCGACCGACGTCCTCGCCGGTCAGGCGACCGAGTTCGTCCGGGAGGCACCGTTCGACCGGCCCTACTTCCTGTGGTTCGCCCCGACGGCGCCACACCCGCCCTGGATCGCGGCCCCTCGTGACGAGGGGTCTTTCTCCGAGCTCGCGGTGCCCACGCCGCCGTCTGTCGGGGAGGCAGACGTCTCCGACAAGCCGGCCTGGGTCCGCCGCCTCGCCCCGATGGGTGACGCGCAGCGAGCGCTGCAGCGCGAGCACCGCAGGCAGTCGTATGCGGCTCTCCTCGCGGTCGACGACGCGATCCACCAGATCATGAACGCGGTCCGCGCGCGCGGTGACCTCGCCGAGACGGTCGTGGTCTTCACCTCGGACAACGGGCTGGCGTTCGGCGAGCACCGATGGACCAAGAAGAGCTGTCCCTACGAGGCGTGCCTGGGTGTGCCCCTCATGATCCGGATGCCGGACGCCCCGCATCGGACCGAGCGAGCGATCGTCTCCACCGTCGACATCGCCCCGACGATCGCGGAGCTCTCGGGCGCGTCGATCCCGGCGCCGTTCGACGGGGTCAGCCTCGTGCCGCTGCTCACGACCGGCGGCCGGGACGGGCTGCCGGGCGAGGTGTTCGCCCAGTGGGTCGGTGACCGGGCGATCCCCGCCTGGTGGGAGATCCGCACCCGCCGGTTCGCCTACATCGAGCTCGGGACGGGGGAGCGCGAGCTCTACGCGCTCCGGGACGATCCCTACGAGCTCGTGAACGTGGTGGATGCTCCGGCGTTCGAGGACGACGTGTCGCGGCTGGCCGCGACCCTCGAGGCCTACCGGAGCGCGTGAGGCGCCTCGCCGCGCCGGCCCTGGGGGCGTTGCTGCTCGTCGCCGCGACCGCTCCCGCCGCCCGGGCCTCGTCGGCGACCGCTCCCGTGTCGGCCGTTTCCGAGAGCGGGACGCCGCCCGACATCGTCCTGATCGTGACCGACGATCAGCGATGGGACACCCTGTGGGCGATGCCGATCCTGTCGGAGCGGCTCGCCGGTACCGGGGTGACGTTCCCCGACGCCTTCGTCGTCAATCCGCTCTGCTGCCCCAGCCGCGCGAGCATCCTGACCGGCGACTACTCCCATACCCACCTCGTCTACCGACAGGTACCGCCGTTCGGCCGCTTCGAGTGGTTCCACGACGGCTCGACGCTCGCGACGTGGCTGCACGACGCGGGCTATCGGACCGGGCTGTTCGGCAAGTACCTCGACGGGTATCAGCACGCGGCGATTACCGGGTACGTCCCGCCGGGGTGGGACCGATGGGTGGCCTTCGTGCACTCGGCGCCCGTGGACTACACCCTTACGATCGACGGCTCGCTGCGTGGGTTCGGGCACGGCCCGGCGGACCACGCGACCGAGGTGCTCGCCGACGAGGCGGTCGCGTTCGTGGAGGACTCGACCGGGCCGCTGTTCCTGGAGCTCGCCACGTCGGCGCCCCACGAGCCCGCGATCCCGTCCCCCGGCGACGAGGGCGCCTTCGCCGACCTTGCCCCGGCGCGGCCCCCGTCGTTCGACGAGGCCGACGTGTCGGACAAGCCGGCGTGGGTCCGCGACCTGCCATCGTTCACGGCCTCGCAGGAGGCGGCGATCGACGCGTTCCGGGCGGACCAGTACCGGTCGCTGCTCGGCGTGGACCGCGCGGTCGGCCGGATCCTCGACGCGCTCGAGCGAGCCGGGCGGCTGGAGAACACGCTGATCGTGTTCACCTCGGACAACGGGATCCTGCACGGGGAGCATCGGTGGACCAAGAAAGAGGCGCCGTACGAGGGATCGATCCGCGTCCCGCTCGTGATGCGTTGGGACGCGGCCGGGTGGACGCCCGGGACCGCGCTGCCCGGCGTCCTCGCCCTGAACATCGACCTCGCGCCGACGATCGCCGACGCGGCCGACGTCCCGCATCCTCGGACCGACGGCAGGAGCCTCCTGCCGTTGCTGGGGGGTGAACGCAGTTCGTGGCGCTCGGACTTCCTGATCGAGCACATGGAGGGCACGAACCCCATCCCCACGTTCTGCGCCGTGCGTTCGGAGCGCTGGACCTACGTGCGGTACTCGACGGGCGAGGAGGAGCTCTACGATCTCGTCGCCGATCCGTTCGAGCTCGACAACCTGGCCGGCGCCCCGGCGATGCGGCCGGTGCTCGACGACCGACGAGCGCGACTGCGCGAGCTCTGCTCGCCGGTGCCACCGGGGTTCGGGGACCGATCCGGTACGAGCGTCCCGATCGCGCTGGCGGTGCTGGGCGGGCTCGTGCTGGTCGAGTCGCTGGCGTCGCGGAGAACGCGCCACCCTCGCAGGGCTCCTCGATAGGGTAGGCGGCCATGAGCGCACCATCCGGACCCGGTTCGCGGGTGCCGATCCCACGGGGGTCGCGGCGGTTCGACCGCCGGCGGGCTGCGCGGCGGCGCGGCCTCCCGCTGTTCCTCGGCGCCGTCGTCGTGGCGATCGCGGCGTTGGGATGGGCCTCGACCCGCAGCGACGATGAC
>DAIOFZ010000075.1:0-10644 GCA_036745475.1 Actinomycetota bacterium
GGCATGGGCGGCGTCATGGAGGCGGCGGCGGGCGGCTGCGCCGACGCGGGCGGGCGTTCGGTGGGGATCCTCCCGACCGACTCGCGGCTGGACGCCAACCCGTATCTGACGATCGCGGTCGCGACGGGGATGGGGGAGGCGCGCAACGCGATCGTCGTGCGGAGCGCCGACGTCGTGATCGCGGTGCACGGCGAGTTCGGGACGCTCTCGGAGATCGCCCTCGCCCTGAAGATGGGCAAGCCGGTCGTCGGCATCGGGACCTGGGAGCTCGGCAAGGACGGCGAACCGGTCGACGCGATCGTCCGGGCCTCCGACGCCGAGGACGCCGTGTCGCAGGCGCTCCGGCTGGCCGCGCCCCTCTAGACTCCTCGCGATCACCGTCGCCCGGCGCCGGACCACCTTCCTCCGCGTGCGGTCCGGGTTCGCCGTCGGACACGAGACACACGAGGGGACGCATGACCGACCACGAGGAGCACCGAGACATCGCGCCCGCCTCGGCGACCGAGCCGCGCCCCGACGCCGAGCTCGACGCGATCGCGGAGGCCGAGGTCGAGGGTCTGCCCGTATCGACCGACGCCGCGCTCCGCACACCCCCGCGCGCCGGCGGCAGGTTCCAGGCGGCGATCGAAGCCGTCCTGCCGCGGGGACGCTTCGGCGACCAGCGGGACATCCTCGGCGGCGCCGGGCAGAACGTGATCGGCCTTGCGGCCGGCGTCCTCACGACGTTCGCCACCCAGGTGATCATGACGCGCGGCCTGGGCCCCGCGCTCTTCGGGGTCGTGACCCTCACCACGCAGTTCGCGTTCATCGCGAGCACCGCGACGCGGTTCGGCATGGACGTCGCGAACGTCCGTCTCGTCGCGATCCTTATCGGTCGCGGCGAGTCCGGACGGACGCGCCCGCTCGTACGGACGAGCGCGATCATCGCGGGCGTCATCTCCGTCCTGGTAGGCGTGGCGGTCATCCTGCTCGCGGATCGGCTCTCGACCGCGTTCGTCTCCCCGAGGTTCCACGACCAAGGCGTGGTCGCGTTCGATGCGGCGGGCCTCGCGATCCCCTTCGCGGCGCTCACCTGGGTCTACCTGGGCGCGACGCGCGGCCTCAAGATCATGCGCCACACCCTGTACATCTTCTGGATCGGCCAGCCGCTCGGGTGGATCGCCATCGCCGTCGTGGGCTGGTTCGTCGCCAAGACCCCCGGCGTGACCGCGTTCGCGTACGCGGCGTCCTGGGCAATCGCGTGCGGCTTCGCGTGGTGGGCATGGGAACGCGAGACCCGGGGGTTCGATGCCCGGACCGAGGGTGCCGGCATCCCCGAGGAGCGCACCGCGGCGCTGATGAAGTTCGGGATGCTCCGCGCCCCGGCGACGCTGTTCGCCCAGTTGCTGTTCTGGATCGACACGTTCGTGCTGGCCGCGTACCGGGGCTCCGCGCAGGTCGGGGTCTACGGCGCCACCGTGCGGACCGGGCAGTCGCTGCTGCTGTTCCTCACGTCGCTGTCGCTCGTGTTCAGCCCGTTCGTCGCAGACCTGCACTACCGCGGCGAGAAGGACAAGCTCGATGCGCTGTACAAGAACGTGACGAGGTGGGGTCTCGCGACGACCCTGCCGATCCTGCTCGCGCTGGCGATCCTGCCGGGGACGATCATGCGCGTCTACGGCCCTCGGTTCGTCGTCGGCGCCTCCGCGCTCGAGATCCTGATCATCGGCCTGATCGTGCCCGTCATCGTCGGCACGGTCGGGTTCATCCTGATCATGGTCGGCCGTACCGGCTGGGACCTGCTGGTCTACGTCGCCTCGTTCGTCCTCGCGGTGGGGATCGCGGTGCTGCTCG
The DNA here is from genome assembly GCA_036745475.1 of Actinomycetota bacterium. Lineage (GTDB taxonomy): Bacteria > Actinomycetota > UBA4738 > UBA4738 > HRBIN12 > DASSJM01. The sequence continues at coordinate 1,834 of DAIOFZ010000075.1, forward strand.
TACCCAGGTACGGCATGCGGGGGGCCGCGATCGCCGAGGCCGTGACCCTGACCCTGTCCGCGTTCGCCCGGCTCCTGCTGGTCAAGCGGTTCGTCGACATCTGGCCGTTCGACCGCTGGTTCCTGCGTTTGATCCCGCCCGCGCTGGCGGGCGCCGTCGTCATGTGGGCGGTGCACGCCGTCCTCGCGGGACCGAAGTGGCTGATCGACCTGACGCTCTCGATCTCGGCCGGCACGCTCGCGTACGGCGTGGTGCTGCTCTGGATCGGCCTCAAGCCCGGCGAGAGGGCGACCGCGCTCGCCCTGATCCGCAGGCTGCTCGGCCGCACGCCGAACCCACCCGGACCGGTCGCCGCCGGCTGACCGCGCGGCGCCGCGAATCTCCGATCGAGCGCCCGGGGTCGCGTGACGGTAGCGTCGGCGGGATCGAGCGATCCCGAACGAAGGAGGCGAGCCATGACCGACCCGAGCCGGCTGGAACGCGGCCAAGACAAGCTCAGCCAGGTGCACGGAGAACGGGCCCTCGCTACGGTGGAGTCGCTCGGCGACCTCGGGCGGCTGATCGTCGAGGTGGCGTACGGCGACGTCTACTCCCGACCCGGTCTCTCGCTCCGCGAGCGCCAGATCACGTCGGTCGCGGCGCTCGTCGCGATGGGCCGCTCCTCGCAGCTGCCGGTGCACCTGCGCTCGTCGCTGAAGGCCGGGCTCACACCCGAGGAGCTGCAGGAGGTGATCATCCAGACAGCCACGATCGCGGGCTTCCCACCCGCGATGAATGCCTGGTCGACGCTGAAGACGATCGTCGCGGAGAAGGAGGACTGATGGACGCGCTCCACGCCGCTCGGCACTGGGCAGACGCGTGGGCCCGCGCCTGGCGAACACACGACGCCGAGCTCGTGGGATCGCTGTACGCCGACGGTGCCTCGTTCCGATCTCAGCCGTTCCGCGAGCTCGACGACCCGGCCGGATACGCGAGGTGGGCGTTCGACGAGGAGACCGAGGCTGAGAGCCGGTTCGCCGAACCCGTCCTGTCGGGCCGCGACGGCGCCGCCGTAGAGTACTGGGCGGTCAGCACCGCTCGCGACGGGACGGTCGAGACGATCGCCGGGGTTGCGCTGCTGCGGTTCGGGGCCGACGGCCGTGTGGTCGCCGAGCGCGACTACTGGAACCTCGCCGAGGGCCGGGTCGATCCCTACGACGGCTGGGGACCGGTTCGATCCTGACCGCGCGCTCGCGCCCGGAGCGACCAGAGCCTCGCGCCGAGCGGAACCCGTATCTTCCAGCGGTGCGTCGTCCCGTCCTGCTCGTGGCCCTCGCGGTCTCCCTCGTGGCATGCGGGTACCAGCCCGAGATCGAACGGCCGGGGGCGGCCACGGGGGTCTCGTCGGCGCCGCCGCCGGTCGCGACCACCGGACCGATCTCGACCGCGCCCACCTTCACCCCGGACGGATGCCCCATCGACGACCCCGCGTTCTGCGAACAGGCGGCGTTCCTCGCCAACGCCCTGGTGCTGTCCGACGCCGACGCCGTCTTCGACCTCAGCCGCCGCGTGTCGATGGACTGCGCGGATCTCGATCGCGACGTGTTCCCCCAATGCGAGGATAAGGGCACGCTCAAGGGCTACGTGGTCGGCGACTATCAGGGGCAACTCTTCGTGAACGGGCCCGCCGACTATCGGCGGACCCTCGGCTTCTTCGTCGAGGCCGTCGACGACGAGTACTCGGACGAGTTCGGCGGCGCGCAGATGCAGATCCTCGGCGTCTCCACGTGCGGCAAGGGTTCGGACACGAGCTACCACCTGGTGTACCTCGTCGGGCTCGGCGACCCGACCAGCACGCTGCCGGGCGCTCGCTTCGTGGGGACCTACGAGCTCACGAAGGAGGACGGTTCGTGGGCCATCGGGGCGACGTACGTCGGCCTCTACACGGACTGGCAGCTCGTGCTGGACGACCCGTTGACCCAGATCGCCTGCGGCGACGTCCAGCCGTGGGTCGGCGCGGCCCCGAACCTCAACCCACCCCAGTCCGAGAGCCAGCCGACCCCGATCCCCGCCACCGGCTCCACGTAGGCCTCACGAGCGCACCCCGAGCCCCGGCTCGGGCTCCGCCCGCCAGCCCGAGATCCGTTCGATGTCGATCGCGACGACCGGACCCGGCGGGGGTTCGCTCGCGTACTGCCGGTACTTGGACGCGAGCGCATCGAGCGCGGTGGCGTGTTCGGACGAGGCGTCGTCGAGCACGCGCCCGGTCCCCGAGGCTCGCACCCACCATAACGCGCTCCAGTCCTCGTCGTAGCCGTCGACGACGAACTCGGCGGCGGGGTTGCGCTCGAGGTTCCGGAGCCGTTGCAGGCGCTCGCTGCGTTTGGGCTTGTGATCGACGGCCCAGTACGCGAGGACGCCCGGGTCGCGTTCGACGAGCGCGAAGACGAACGGCACGACGTGCGGACGCGCGTCGGCCGTGACGGTCGCGAGCCGCCCGACCCGTGCCGAACGCAGCCGCGCGATCGCCTCTCCCCGATCCATCGGCGCACCCCCCGATCCGAACCGCCCACAGGCTATCCTCGGAACCGTGCCCCCGGCCACGACAACGCGTGGATGACGCGGCCGCGCCACCCTTCGAACGGCTCGACTTCCTCTACACGCCGTCGACCGACGTTCCCCGCGACCTGAAGTACTTCACCGAGGTGCTCGGCGGCCGGGCGGTCTTCGCGATCGATGCGATGGGCACCAAGGTCGCGGCGGTCCAGCTGACCGAGGGGCCGCCGCTGGTACTCCTCACCGACCACGTCGAGGGCGAACGCCCGATCCTCGTCTACCGCGTGGGCAGCCTCGCGACGGCGCTCGAGGGCCTCACGGGTCGTGGGTGGGAGCGACAGGGCACGTTCGAGATCCCGCAGGGGCCATGCTGCTCGTTCCGAACCCCGGGCGGCCACCGCGTCGCGCTGTACGAGCTCGTCCGGCCCGAGGTGGCCGAGCACTTCGCTGGCCGCTTCGACTTCTGAGCGCTACGACGGCGGCGTGTACGAGACCAGCCGAGACACCTCCTGGCCGCCGCGGAGCACGCGTTCGAGCACCACGCCGATCCCGGGCGCGTAGAACTTGTGCTCGAGGATCTGGGGCTCGAGCGGCGTCGTGTCCTCGGTCACGAGGACATGATCGAACGACCCGTACGGCACGCTGACACGGTCATCGATCGCGACGACGGTTCCGACGTCTTCCGCCTCGCCCCGGAGGAACTCCTGGTGGTAACTCTCGCCGACGGTCGGCTGCGCGAGCATGACGACGCCGGGCTGCGCGCCGCCGACGCCGGCCTCCCACGATCCCTTCGTCGAGGAGACCTCGCCGTTGGCGTACTCGGCCGTGTCCTCGCCGAAGTACCAGACGTTCCCGAACCGATCCTGGGCGTACCAGTCGAACGTGTCCTCGGCCAGGTCGCCGTTCGCCGAGAAGACCTGGTCGTGCACCACGGTGGTCGTCACGCCGAGGATCACCTTCGTGCGATCGGTGACCGACACCACGTTGCGCTCACGCTCCCCGTCCGACACGCCCTCGAACACCGTCCTGGTCCCGGGCATGAACGGCATGTACGGGTTGTCGATCACCGCGACGAAGTCCTCGGCGGGCGGCAGGTCGGGCCGATACGTGTGGCCCTTCAGGACCGGAGCTGGATTCGCTACGGCCTCCGCCGACGGGCTCGGGACCGGAGAGGGGCTCGAGGCGACGGGCCGCGGCGACGGCGACGTCGGGTTCGAGGGCGCCTGCGTTCCACCACACGCGCCCGCCACGAGCGCGAAGCCCGCGAAGACGATCGTCGTTCGTGTGCGTCGTGCGTTCATCGGATCAGTCCTTTCGCGGCATCGCTCCCAAGGTGCCGCGCGACCGATGAGAGCAGCGTGAGGAGACGGAGGAAAGCGGCATCACGTAGGGATCGACAGAACCACCACGGCGCCGCCGCCGGGAAGGTTCGCGGCCTGCGCGGTCCCGCCGTGCGCCTGCGCGACCGCGTCGACGATCGCGAGGCCGAGACCCGTGCCGCCCTCCGGCCGAGACCTCGACGCGTCGGGGCGCGCGAATGCCTCGAACGCGACGGGGAGGAACTCGGCCGGGAAGCCGGGACCGTCGTCCCGCACCTCGAGCCTCAGGGACCCGTCGTCCCGCTCGGCGGCGACGCTCACCCGGCCGCCGGCCGGGACGTACCGCAGGCCGTTGTCGAGCAGGTTCCCAAGAGCCTGACGCATCCGCAGCTCGTCCAGATCGGCCCGGAGCTCGCCGGGGACGTGGACGTCGATGCCGACGCGGCGTTCGGAGGCGCGCGCGGCGAACGAGTCGACGGTGCCACCGACCATCTCCGCGACGTCGACCGGCTCGCGCCGGATCGGCAGGCGACGCCGCTCCGAGCGCGCGAGGACGAGCAGGTCGTCGGCGAGCCGCGCCAACCGATCCGCCTCCTCCGACGCGCTGCGGAGCGCGCGCTCCAGCTCGTCCGACGTGCGCGAACGGCGAAGGGCGAGATCGAGCTCCGCCTTCAGGTTGGACAGCGGCGTTCGGAGCTCGTGGCTCGCGTCGTCAACGAAGCGCCGCTCGCGTTCGATCGCCTCTTCGAGCCGGTCCAGCATCGAGTTCAGCGTCTCGGCCAGGCGAGCGAGCTCGTCGTCGGTGCCCGGGACCGGCAGCCGGCGCCCGGGATCGCCGGCCGAGATCGTGGCAGCCTCCGCGCGCATCGAGTCGACCGGCCGCAGGGTCCACCCGACGAGCAGCCACGTCACGCCGATGGCCAGGATCAGCGCCAGCGGCCCGCCGATCCCGAGCGCCGTCGCGAGCCGGCCGAGCGTCGTCCGCTGGTCGTCGAGCGACGCCCCTACCACGAGCACGTCCCCGTCCGGAACCGGGACGGCGAGGATCCTCGCGGGCACGACCTCGCCCTCGATCCTGATCGCCCGGCGTTCGGAGAACGTCCGACCGCGGAGGTCGCCGGCCACGAGCGCGGAGGCGCCCGCGATGCTGCCCGAGAACTCGACGGCCGAGCCGTCCGGACCGATCAGCTGCGCGAACGCGTCGTCGGGCTGGTCGAGCGGAAGCGAACCCGTCTCCTCCACGACCAGGAGCCCGGCGTCCGCCCTCGACCGCAGGGTCTCGTCGACGGTTCGCCGGAGCTCGGCCTCCAACCGCAGGTAGACGAAGACGCCGGTCGCGGCCAGGACGACGGCCATCAGAGCCGCCGAGACTAGCGTCACCCGTGTCCGAAGGCGCATCAGCCCGCCTCCGCGCGGAGCCGGTAGCCGGCACCGCGAACGGTCTCGATCTGATCGCGCCCGAATGGACGATCGACCTTGTTCCGCAGGTAGCGAACGTAGACGTCGACGACGTTGGAGTCGCCTTCGTACGCGAAGTCCCAGACGTGCTCGATCAGCCGGGTACGGGTCAGGACCTCGCCCGGATGGCGCATCAGGTACTCGAGGAGGGCGAACTCGCGAGCCGTCAGGTCGATCGAGCTCCCGTCGCGCGCCACGCTCCTCGCCGCGGGGTCGAGCTCCAGGTCACCGACCCGAAGGACGGGAGGTCGCTCGGCGGCCCCACGCCGCATGAGCGCGCGCAGGCGCGCCAGCAGCTCGGCGAACGAGAACGGCTTGGTCAGGTAGTCGTCGGCGCCGGCGTCCAGCCCCGAGACTCGATCGGCCACTGCGTCGCGCGCCGTGAGCATGAGGACGGGGCTCCATCGGCCCGCCTCGCGCAACCTTCGGCTGACCTCGAACCCGTCGAGGTCGGGAAGCATCAGGTCGAGGACGATCGCGTCGTACGGGTTCTCGGTTCCCAGCCAGAGCGCGTCCTCTCCCCCCGCGGCCACGTCGACCGCGTACCCCTCCTCCTCGAGGGCGCGCCTGAGCAGGCCGGCCATCTTGACCTCGTCCTCCACCACCAGGACCCGCATCGGAAACAGCGTAGGCCGGAGCGATGAGAGCCGGATGAGAGGCCTCGACGCCCGAGCTGGCGACGCCCAGGAGGTCGATGACTCACGACAGGGGCTCTACGACCACGACACGACGGTGTTGTTCGGGATCGTGCCGACACCAGTCGTCCGGATCCGCGGACCCGCCCAACTGCCCGGCGTTGAATCTGAGTGTTGTCGCGTGCGCGGTGTTCGGGTGGGTCTCCACGATGTGCCGAGTGAGGGCGCAGAGTACGACGCCGTCGCCGGGCCCTGGACCGGTCCACCCCGCGGAGCAGACCGGGCAACGTACAGCGGCGTGTGGGAGAGGGCACGGGACATCGTCGCTGATGGGCCCCGAGGCCTCGCCGTGGACACGGCAGAAGTCCTCGTCGAGTTGATGATCCGTCTGTTCTGCCATCTCCAAACCATCGCCACGTCGCGCGGAGAGGTTGAGCGAAGGTGGTCGTGGCCCGCTGGCGACGTGCGTTGGCAGGCCGGGGAATGGCACGCGTGCCTTGTCCCGTCCGATGTCAAGGTCCACTGACACGCGACCGATAACGAACGAGCCACACGATCGTCGTGCTGGTGTGTTTCGCCAGCCCTGGGGGTGAGGGGTTTGCCAGCGGTTGTGGTGACAGCCGGTCCTGAGGCGGGACGGCGGGTCGAACTGGGCCAGGAGGTGGCGATCGGTCGTCAGGACGCCGACCTCGTGGTGGGGGATCCCGAGGTGTCGCGCCGCCACGCTGTGCTGCGACGCTCGGGCGGATCGGTGGTCGTGGAAGACCTCGACTCGACCAACGGCACCTTCGTCAACGGGGAGAGGATCCGAGGCCCCATCAAGGTGGGTCCGGGTGACCAGGTCCGGGTCGGACGGACCACGCTTGAGATCGAGCCGGACCAGCGCGCCGATGACACGATCGTGTCCCTGCCCCTGCAGCCGGATCAGATCCCATCCTCCGAGGCGCGGCCTTCGGTTGATGTCTCCGTGGAGTCCGTCGATGTCTCCGCGGAGTCCGTCGATGTCGTCGCGGAGGACGAAGACGCGACCCAGCCACTGCCCGCCCGAACGCTCGAAGAGGGCGGCGGGCGACCGCCGCGCTCGAACCGGAGATGGTCCTCGGCCGCGGCCGTCGTCCTGGCCGCGCTGTTGGCGGTGATCGCGTACGTGGCACTCGTCGACCGCTCGACGAAGACGGACTTTGCCACCAGCGCCAACGACGCCTGCACGGCCGTGCAGCGGCAGGACCCGGGCCTGGACCTGAGTCGCCCTCCTACGCGGGGAGAACTCCAACGCGCCGGGAACATCCGGCTCCAGGCGCTCGGCGCGATCCGCGCCCTCGGCCTACCCGAAGAAGACGCCGTCCCGGTGAGCAGGTTCCTCTCCGCCTTCGCAGAGACGAACGCATCGATCGCGGGCCTGGAGCGAGCGATCGGCGCCGACAACCGCGCGGTGGCCCGCGCCCTGCGAAGACTTCGCGGGGACGTTACACACGAACGGGAGCTTGCGGCGAGTGCCGGTATCGCGGGATGCGGAGGTCTTGCGATCCGTTAGGAAGGGCGACCCGACATCCAGACGCATCGACTCATCGGCGACCGCTACCGCCTGGGGGACATGCTCGGACGGAGTCTGATGTCCGAGGTCCGCCGGGGCGAGGACGTCGTGCTGGGGCGATCGGTAGCCATCAAGCTGCTCCTCGACCACGGAGATCCCCGCTCGGTCGCCCGGTTCCAGCAGGAGGGCCAGATCCTCGCTCGGCTCCACCACCCGAACGTGATCACGGTGTTCGACGCCGGGGTCGACAGCGGTGACCGATTCATCGTGATGGAGCTCGTCGATGGGCCGACGCTCCGGGAGCTGCTCGACGCGGAGGGCCGACTCGCACCCGAACGAGCAGGGGAGATCGCGAACCTCGTGGCATCCGCTCTGGGGTTCGCGCACGAAAGAGCCGTCATCCACCGGGACGTCAAACCGTCGAACGTGCTGCTCCCGCGCGATGGGGGGGTGAAGCTCGCCGACATGGGGATCGCCCGACTGCTGTCTCCCGAGGCCCTCACCGCCACCCTGAGCGTGCGGGGCACCGCCCTGTACATCGCGCCGGAACAGGTGCGAGGCGACCTCGTCGACGCTCGAGCGGACCTGTACTCCCTCGGCTGTGTGCTGTTCGAGATGCTCACCGGCCGGACGCCGTTCGAGGGAGATCTTGCCGCACTCTCGTACGCGCATACCCACACCCCGGCGCCTCGTGTTCGCTCCATCAACCCCGCCGTTCCGGCCGCGATGGACGAACTCGTCGCCGCGATGCTCGAGAAGGATCCCGCCCGGCGCCCGCCATCCGGAGAAGGGGTCCAGAGGTCTCTTGCTTCCGCCATCAGCCAAGTCGTCGAGCCGACCGCGGTGATAGAGCCGGTGCCACTGCCACCCTCACCCTTGCCTCGCCAGGCGGCAGGCGGGCGTCGGAGACACGGACCGAAGGCTTGGCGAACGGGCATCATCGCGGTGTGCGGCCTCGCCGCGCTCATGTTCATCGCGCTGCTGGCCCGCGCCGAACCGGACGACCGAACGGATGCGTCTCTGGAGTCGCCGCAGGGCAATAGCCCGCCCGCGACCCAGGAGCCTTCGCCGGTGGAGACCAGCTCGCCATCACCGGAGCAGCCGTCGCCGGCGGAGACCGGCTCCCCGGCAGCGGAGCAGCCGTCGCCAGCGGAAGCCGCCGCGGTCGTGCTCGATATCGTTCATGAGGGGATCGAAACGGGTGAGATCACCGGCCATTTCGACCATGACGTCCGTCACACGATCGACGAGATCCTCCGCGAGACCGACAAGGACGAGGACGAGGACAAGGACGTGGACGGATTGCTCGAGAAGGTCGACGATCTGCGGG
>DAIOFZ010000076.1:0-10619 GCA_036745475.1 Actinomycetota bacterium
GCGTCTCGCTGTGCTCGGATGGCTCCGTTGGACTTCCGGCTCGCGCGACGACGCCCGAGGGGACCCCCCTCCCCGCGCGCCGTTACGGCCGTGACCCATACTCCGTGACGTGATCGTTCGGGTCGGACTCGCGTACGACGGGACCGGGTTCCGGGGGTGGGCGCGGAACGCGGGCCAGCGGACCGTCGAGGGCGTCGTGTCGGACGCCCTGGGGCGCGTGCTGGGTCGTCTGCCGAAGATCTCCGTGGCCGGAAGAACGGATGCTGGGGTGCATGCTCGGGGCCAGGTGGCGTCGTTCGTGGCGAAGGACGACGTGGATCTGGAGCGACTGCAACGGTCGGTGAACAGGATGCTGGCGCCGGAGATCGTTGCGTGGGAGGTGCGTCGGGCGACTGAGGGATTCGATGCTCGGTTCTCGGCTACGGCCCGCGAGTACCGGTATCGGATCTCTACCGGGGCGTGGCCGGATCCGTTCGAGGCCCGGTTCGTCTGGCATCGACCGGGGGAGTTGGCGTTGTCGCCGATGCGGGAGGCAGCGCGTCCGCTGCTCGGCGAGCACGACTTCGCGTCGTTCTGCCGGCGGCCCCAGTCGGGTGGCACGGTTCGGCGCCTCGAGCGATTGTCGATCGCGAGGGCGGGCGACCGCGTCGAGATCTCGGCGCGTGCGAACGCGTTCCTGCACCAGATGGTGCGGACGCTCGTCGGCACCCTGGTCGCCGTGGGCGACGGTCGGGTCGAGCCGGGCCGGGTGCCGGAGATCCTCGAGGCGCGCGACCGCAGCCGAACCCCCCAGATGGCGCCGGCGCACGGGCTCACGCTCGAGCGCGTCGTCTACGGCCGGCGCGTCTAGGAGAGCACTCGGTACAGGCGCCAGCGATCCGGGACGCCCTTCAGCTCGTGCTCGCCTCGCTCCTCGAACGAGACGCCAGACCCGGCCACCAGGTCCTTCACGGTCTGCGAGACGAGGACCTCCGAAGGTCCAGCCGCCGCGCCGACGCGGGCACCGATCGTGACAGCGATCCCGCCGATCTTGTCGTCGATCGTCTCGACCTCCCCCGTGTGCAAGCCGGCCCTGACCTCGAGCCCGAGTGCCTGCACGGCGCCCGCGATCGCTTGGGCGCACCAAATGGCTCGAGCAGGTCCGTCGAACGTCGCGAAAAACCCGTCGCCGGCGGTGTCGACCTCGCTCCCGCGGTACCGGGCGAGCATCCCGCGGACGACCGCGTGGTGACGCTCCAACAGCTCGCGCCATCTCCGATCGCCTAGCTCGGCAGCCCTGCTGGTCGAGCCCACGATGTCCGTGAACATCACCGTGGCGAGCACGCGGTCGAACCGCGCCTCTTCCTCGATCAAGTCGTGCAAGAAGCGTCCGATCTCCCTGAGGAACCCGTCCGCCCTGCCGTACCAGTGGAGCCAGTGCAGGCCTCCGGGGTCCTCCACCTCTACGACCTTGGCCCCGGGGATCCGAGAGGCGGCGAATCGACCGTTCCGCGGATCCGTGTCTCCCTCCCCGTTCGGATCCACGATGATCAAGGCAGGCACGCGGACGAGGGGTAGCACCGCCCTCACGTCGGTCGCCAGGAATCGTCGGAATTCCGCGATGAGCGCACCTGGGGCGACCGATGCGCGCACGTACTTGAAGAACCAGTCGCGTTCGGGGTGATCGGGGGGCCCTTGCCACCAACTCGATTGAGGGAACTCCTCCCGCACCTTGCCGAAGAACGCCTCCCACTCCGCAGGCGTGTTCGACCCGGGGACATCCTCGGTCTCGGTGAACGTGACGAGCGGATCGGCGAGGATCAGGGCGGTGACCCGATCGGGATACGTCGCGGCGAACAGGATAGCGATCAGGGCAGTCTCGATGGTCGAGAACAGCACCGAGCGATCCGACGCGGCGGCACCCATCACGGCGAGGAGATCGTCGGTCAGGTCGTCGAACGGAGGCACATCGCTCGGCGAGAATCGATCGGAGCACCCCCAACCGCGTTTGTCCATGAGGATCAACCGGCCGTGGTTCGAGAGCCTCCGCAGGAAGCTCGAGAGGTACGGACTCTCCCACGCAAGATCGATGTCCGACGTCCAGCCTTGGAGGTAGAACAGATCGGTGGGTCCGTCACCGACGACCTGGTAGGCGAGGGCAACGTCACCGTTCCAGGCATACAGCGTCTCCGGTCGCTCCACCCAGGCATGGTTCACCCGTGCGCTTGGGGCCGCAAGGGGTTCGCGTCCTCAACCGATTTGACCTTCAGGCGCTCGGCCACGGACCATCGACGTATGGATGTGCTCCTGCCACGAACGCTCGAGGAGGCGCTCGAGCTCGCGGCCGCGAACCCCGAGGTCGTGCCCATCGCCGGGGGAACCGACGTGATGGTCGAGCTCAATATGGATCTCGGCCGCCCCGAGTCCCTGATGGACATCTCCCGCCTTCTCGAACTGCAGGAGATCCGCCGCGAGATCGGCCATCTCTTCCTCGGGGCTGGCGTGACCTACACCCGGATCATGCGCGAGCTGCCCCAGCACACGGCGCTCGTCCAGGCCTCGCGTTCGGTGGGGTCGCCGCAGATCCGCAACCGGGGAACCGTAGGCGGGAACCTCGGGACCGGCTCGCCGGCCGGCGACGCGCTCCCGGTGCTCGCGGCGTGGGACGCCGAGGTCGTGCTGGGGCGGGCGGACGGCACGACGCGCTCCGTGCCGTGGATGGAGTTCCTGATCGGCGTGAAGAAGACCGCTCGCGAGCCCGGCGAGCTGATCCTCGGCGCGCGTTGGAGCGTGCCGAGAGGTCCCGGGTCGTTCTCCAAGATCGGGACCCGGAACGCGATGGTGATCGCGGTCGCGAACCTGTGCCTCCAGCTGGACGAGCTCACGCGCTCGGTGCGGGTCGCGCTCGGGTCGGTCGCGCCGACGGTCGTTCGCGCCCAAGCCGCTGAGACCTCTGCGGCGCAAGCCCTTCAAGATTCCGGTGTGTGGGATGAGCCTCGTGCGCGGCTCGGTGTGGACGCGATCGAACGCTTCGGCGAGCTCGTCGCGGAGGCCGCGGACCCCATCGACGACGTTCGCGGCACGAGCGTGTACAGGCGGCACGCCGTCGCGGTGATGGCGCGTCGGGCGCTCGGCTGGGCGATCGCGGATCGGGCGGATGGCTGATGCTGGTCCGGACGAACGTGAACGGCGGGTGGCGGGAGGCCGACGTCTGGCCCGGCTCGAGCCTGCTGTACCTGCTGCGCGAGCACCTCGGGCTCCCGGGCTCGAAGAACGCGTGCGAGCAGGGCGAGTGCGGCTCGTGCTCGGTATGGCTCGACGGCGAGCTCGTGTGCGCGTGCCTCGTCCTCGCGGCGCAGGCGCACGGGCGGGAGGTGCGCACGGTCGAGGGGCTCGCGGCCGGCGAGGCGATGCATCCGGTGCAGGAGGCGTTCGTCGAGACCGGGGCGGTCCAATGTGGGTTCTGCACGCCGGGCTTCGTCGTCGCGGTGACCGACCTGCTCGACCGGGAACCCGAGCCCTCGGAGGCGCTGGTCCGCGAGGCGCTGTCCGGCAATCTGTGCCGATGCACGGGGTACGAGAAAATCCTCGAGGCGGTCCGGCTCGCCTCGGACCGGATGCGGATCCGGGAGGACGAGCTGTGAGCGAGAGGGTCGGCGAACGGACGCGCGAAGGGATCGGGGTCTCGGTCCCGCGGATCGACGGCGTCCCGAAGGTCAAGGGGCAGTTCGCGTACGGCAACGACCTGTGGGCCGACGAGATGCTGTGGGGACACACGCTCCGCAGCCCGCACCCGCACGCGCGGATCCGCTCGATCGAGATCGGGGAGGCGGTCGCGAGCCCCGGCGTGTACGCGGTGCTGCTCGCGGACGACGTGCCGGGCTCGCGCTTCTACGGGCTCGAGTTCGCGGACCAGCCGGTGCTCGCGTGGGAGACGGTCCGGTATGTCGGCGAGCCGGTGGCGCTCGTCGCGGCGGAACACCCGGAGCTCGCCAGGCGGGCCGCCGAGAAGATCGTCGTGGACTACGAGCCGCTGCCGGCCGTGGTCGACATGCAGCGGGCGCTGGAACCAGACGCGCCGCGGGTGCACCCGTTCGGCAACGTGCTGCGCGAGGTCCGCGTCGAGCACGGCGACCCGAACGCCGAGGCCGAGGTGTGGGTCGAGGGCTACTACGAGACGGGGATGCAGGACCAGGCGCCGCTCGGGCCGGAGTCGGGGATGGCCGTGCCCGCCGAGGACGGGGGGGTCGACCTGTTCGTGGCGACGCAGTGGCTCCACATCGATCGAAAGCAGCTCGCGCCGTGTCTGAACCTGCCCGAGGACAGGGTCCGGCTGTTCCTCGCGGGGACCGGAGGCGCGTTCGGCGCGCGCGAGGACGTGAGCATGCAGATCCACGCGTGCATGCTCGCGATGCACACGGGACGCCCGGTCAAGATGGCGTACGGGCGCGCGGAGTCCTTCGTCGGGCACGTCCACCGGCACCCGTCCCGGATCTGGATGCGCACGGGCGCGACGCGCGAGGGCGACCTCGTGAACGTCCGCGCGAGGATCCTGATCGACGGGGGTGCGTACACGTCGTCGTCGATCGCGGTGATCTCGAACGCGACCACGTTTGCCCCCGGCCCCTACGAGGTCCCGAACGCGCTCGTCGAGGGCACCTGCGTCTTCACGAACAACCCGCCGTGCGGCGCGATGCGCGGGTTCGGCGCCGTGCAGGTGTGTTTCGCGCACGAGGGGCAGATGGACAGGCTCGCCGCGGCGCTCTCGATGGACCCGGTCGAGCTCCGGCTCCGGAACGCCGCCGCGACCGGCACGGTCCTCCCGACGGGTCAGATGATCCGGGGCGCGGCGCCGGTGCGCGAGGTGATCGAGCGCTGCGCGGCGATCGCGATGCCGTCCGAGGCGCCCGCCGGAGCGCGCGACCCGGTCGAGCTCCCGGGCGGCGTGGCCGGCAACGTCGGGCGCGGCGAGGGCGTCCGGCGCGGGGTGGGGTTCGCGGTCGGGTACAAGAACCACGCCTACAGCGGCGGGTTCGACGACTCCTCGGAGGCGCGCGTCACGCTGTCGGCGGGACCGGAGGGCCCGGTGGCCGAGATCCATTGCGCCGCAGCCGAAGTGGGACAGGGAGTCCACACGATCCTCGCGCAGATCGCGCGGACGGTGCTCGGGATCGAGCGCGTGATCCTGCACACGTCGGACACGCTGATCGGCTCTGCCGGGTCGACCTCGGCGTCGCGGCAGACCGTGGTCTCGGGCGGCGCGGTCAAGGCGGCGTGCGAGGCAGTGCTCGAGGACCTGTTCGAGCGTGCCCGGCGCGACGCGAGGCTGATCGCGTCCGATCTCGGCGTCGAGGACGGCTTCGTGACCGCGGACGGCGAGCGGGTGGCGCCCGTGGAGGAGCTGCTCGCTCAACCGATCGAGTGCACGCGGGTGTGGCGGCACGCCCGGACCCATCCGCTGGACGAACACGGGCAGGGCGACGTGCACTTCGGCTTCCTGTTCGGCGCGCAGCGGGCCGTGGTCGACGTGGACGAGGAGCTCGGCCTGGTGCGGGTGGTGCAGCTCGCCATGGCGCAGGATGTCGGGTTCGCGATTAACCCGCAGAGCGTGATCGGCCAGATTGAGGGAGGATCGGCGCAGGGGGTCGGCTTGGCGCTGATGGAGGAGATCCAGCTGAAGGACGGACGGATCGAGAACGCGTCGTTCACCGACTACCTGTTGCCGACGACCCTGGACATGCCGAAGGTCGAGGTGGAGCTGATCGAGGAGCCCGAGCCCGGGACGCCGTTCGGCGCGAAGGGCGTGGGTGAGCCCTCCAACGTCGTGGCGCCGGCCGCGATCGTCTCGGCGCTCAGGGACGCGCTCGGGCGCCAGCTCCACCGCATCCCGGTTCGCCCCGACGACCTGGTAGGCCTGCGCGAACCGGTCGGGATCCCTCCCTGGCCCGCTTTCCCCGAACGACCCGCGCGTGAGCCCTCGCCCGCGTCGGCGGGCGTACCTCGGACCGGTGAACCGTGATCGGCGGGCCGCCCTCGTCACGGCGAACCCCTCGGCTCCGATCCGTCGCGCTCGCGGGTCTCCTCCTCGCGGGACTTGCTGGGTGCACGTCCGGCGACGGGGGCTCGACCGGCTCGACGAGCGCGACCGGCTCGAGGAGCTCGACCGGTTCGACGGACGCCGGAACCGAACCGGCGGCGCCCGAGGCGATCCCGCTCGAGGTCTTCGTCTACAACGTCGAGTACGGGGGCGACGAGTCCACCGATGCGGTCATCCGGGGTGTGGACGCGGACATCGTCGGCGTGCTCGAGTCGTACAACCGCCTGCCCGAGATCGCCGCGAACACCGGCTACCCCTACTACAACGTGAGCCTGCAGCTCCTGTCGAAGTACCCGATCCACGAACCGTCGGGCGCGGAGGGTCGCTACGCGCTGATCGAGGTCCGGCCGGGTCAGGTCGTCGCGTTCTTCAACATCCATCTCGACTACGTGAAGTACGGGCCGAAGCTCCTGGACAACGGCGCCTCGGTCGACGAGGTGCTCGCGTCGGAGGACGAGGTGCGCACCTCGGTCCTGGACGAGCCGCTCCGGCTCATGGGCGACCTGATCGGGCAGGGGTACCCCGTGTTCTTCACGGGCGACCATAACGAACCCTCGAGCCTCGACTGGACCGAGGCGACGGCCGCCGCCCGACCCGACGTCGACGAGGCGATCGCCTGGCCGGTGAGCGAGGCGATCCTGGGCCTGGGCTTCCGCGATACATACCGTGACATCCACCCCAACCCCGTCGAAGCTCCCGGGATCACGCACGAGGGTGCGGGCGACCGTATCGACTACCTGTACGCCGCGGGTCCCTCGGCCACGCTCGATAGCCGGCTGGTGGGGGAGAAGGGAGACAGCGGCGTCGAGCTCGGGTTCGACCCGTGGAGCTCGGACCACCGCGCCGTCGTCTCGACGTTCAACGTCACGCCCGTCCCGATGCCGATCATGGTCTCCGTGGATCGGGCGCTGCTGACCCAGGGCGATCCGCTCACGGTCGCGTACCGCGCACCCGAGTCAGACGGCACCGTCACGATCGTCCCGTCCGAGGCGGACGCGGGGTCGGCGGTGGCGACCGAGGACGTCTCGGGGAGCTCCGGCGCATTCGATGTCGAGACGGCCGGGCTCGACCCAGGTGGGTACGAGGCGGTCCTGTCCGGAGGCGACGGTGGCGAGCTCGCGCGGGTAGCGTTCTGGGTCCGGGACCCGAACGCCGAGATCGAGGTCTCGACGGACCGCCCGACCTACGGGGTGGGGGAGCCGATCGTGGTGAGCTGGACCGACGGACCGGCCAACCGATGGGACTGGATCGGGGTCTACGAGGCGGGGAAGGCGGATCCGAAGGTCGACTACTACCTGATCTGGAACTACGTGGGATTGCACGCGGCGGGCACCGTCCCGCCCTCGGTGGCCGGGTCCATGACGCTGGACGAGACCGCCATGGGCAACCCCTGGCCGCTGCCACCGGGCCGGTACGTCGTGCACTACCTCGTGACCGACCGGTACCGCTCGATCGGCAGCGCGACCTTCGAGGTCGGCGGCTGACCGGATCTTTGACGGTCGCGCGAAACCGCAGGTAGCATGGGCCGTCGGCCGCTCCGGCCGGCATCTTTCATGTGATGAAGACCTACTCGCCCAAGCCGCGTGACATCGAGCGCCGCTGGTACGTCCTGGACGCCAGCGGGGCCATCCTCGGCCGTCTGGCGACGCAGGCCGCGACGATCCTGCGCGGCAAGCACAAGCCGATCTTCGCTCCCCACGCCGACACGGGCGACCACGTGATCGTGATCAACGCCAAGGACGTCACCCTCTCCGGCGGCAAGGAGAACAAGAAGATCGCCTACCACCACTCCGGGTACCCGGGCGGCCTGACGGAGACCGTCTACTCGCGGCTGCTCGCCCGCAAGCCCGCCTTCGCGGTCGAGAAGGCGATCAAGGGCATGCTTCCGCACAACCGGCTCGGCAGACAGATGGCGAGCAAGCTCCGCGTGTACGCCGGCGCCGATCACCGCCACGAGGCGCAGAAGCCGCAGGCACTCGCGCCCGGCGAGTTCCCCACCTGGAGCGGGCTCCCCGAGGGGAGCGCCACGGCCGAGGCCGCCCCGAAGACCGGCCCCGGGGCCAAGGCCCCCGCCGCGAAGCCCACCACCGCCAAACGCGCGACCGCCACGTCGCCGGGCCAGAAGACCAGGGCCAAGCGGACCACGGCCAAGCGCACCACCGCAAAGGCCACGACCGCAAAGCGCACGACCGTGAAGGCCACCGCGGGCAAGAAGACGACCGCGAAGAAGACGACCGCGAAGCGCACGACGAAGAAGGAGACGTAGCGTGGTGCAGACCGCGACGGGACGACGCAAGGAGGCCATCGCCCGGGTACGCCTGGTGTCCGGCACCGGCGCGTTCCGGCTCAACGGACGTACGCTCGACGAGTACTTCACGACCCGCGCGCACCGCATGGTCGTCGCCGCGCCGCTCCGGCTGGTCGAACGCGACAAGGAGCTGGATGTGATCGCGCGGATCGAGGGTGGCGGCGTCTCCGGACAGGCGGGCGCGCTCCGCCTCGGGATCGCCCGCGCCCTGATCGAGCTCGACCCCGAGCTTCGGGCCGTGCTCAAGAAGCAGGGCTACCTCTCGCGGGACGCCCGCGAGAAGGAGCGTCGCAAGTACGGCCTCAAGAAGGCCCGCAAGGCGCCGCAGTACTCCAAGCGCTGATCCGGGTCGCCCGTCGGATCCGTCGGACCGCTCAGGTCGTCTCGTCGCTCACGTCTTCGAGCACCAGTCTCGCCTGCGCCTCGAACTCGGTCGGGACGAACACGTAGGCGACGCCCATCCCATAGGGATCGGAGCCCCCGCCCTTGAGGAGCACGGGTATCCCCTCCCCCTCGAGGCGGGCCTTGACGATCTCGCCCTCCATGATCGAAGAGGCGGAGAGCACCTTGACGAGGTCCGGCATGCAGGCATTGTCGCAGGCGGCGGGACATCCCCCGAGGAAGCATCGACAAGGCATTGACGTTCGTCGATGTCTCGGATACTATCCATCGATGAACGTCGATCTCCGAGGGAGGACCTCTGATGCGTGAGCTGGAGCTGCTCGAACGCGCGCCGGCCGCGTGCTGCTCCTCACTGGGGGCGTCCGTGATGTCGGACGAGGACGCCGAGGCGACGGCCGCCGTCTTCAAGGCGCTGTCGGACCCCGCACGCGTGCGGATCGTGAACCTGGTGGCCAACTCCGCTGAGCCCGTCTGCGTGTGCGACCTGACGCCGAAGCTCGGCCTGTCCCAGCCCACCGTGAGCTTCCACCTGAAGAAGCTCGTGCGGGCGGGTCTGCTGGATCGCGAGCAGCGCGGCGTGTGGGCGTTCTACGCGGTGAACCGCGAGGTGCTCCCGCGTCTCGGCAGGATCTTCGAGCTGGAGGGAGCGATCGCATGAGCGAGAGCGAGGTCAGGGAGCAGGTCCGCGAGCACTACCGCGAGGTCGCGGTCGACGTGCGGGGCGGCGGCGACGGCTGTTGCGACTCGGGATGCTGCGGCTCGAAGGACGAGGTCTGGGGCGCCGAGCTGTACGAGGCGGCCGAGCGGGCCGAGCTCCCCGACGCCGCCGTCCTGGCGAGCCTCGGGTGCGGGAACCCCATCGCCGTCGCCGAGCTGTGCGAGGGCGAGACCGTGCTCGACCTGGGTTCGGGCGGCGGAATCGACGTGCTGCTGTCGGCGCGAAGGGTGGGGTCGACCGGGCACGCGTACGGGCTCGACATGACGGACGAGATGCTCGATCTTGCCCGGCGCAACGCCGCCGAAGCGGGCGCCGGGAACGTGGAGTTCCTCAAGGGCTACATCGAGGATGTTCCGCTGCCGGATGCGAGCGTCGACGTGATCATCTCGAACTGCGTGATCAACCTGTCTGCCGACAAGCACGCGGTGTTCGAGGAGATGCGGCGTGTGCTCAGGCCCGGCGGCCGGATCGGGATCAGCGACGTCGTGGCGTCCGATGACCTCTCGCCGTCGGCCCGAGCCGAGCGTGGGAGCCTCGTCGGATGCATCGCCGGCGCGCTGTCGTTCGAGGAGTACCGCTCGGGCCTGGAACGAGCGGGGTTCGACGAGATCGAGATCGAGTCCACCCACGAGGTCGCGGACGGCATGCACGCGGCGATCGTCCGGGCGCACCGAACCCCGACCGGATGACTGCGATACCGCATCGCGCAGGCGGCCCTGCCGCTTGCGTCGGTCGGGACCACGCGGGGAACCCGGCAGGAGGGTTTCGGGTAGCCTTCGCGCGCGATGGGGCGGCTCTTCGGCACGGACGGCGTTCGAGGCGTGTTCGGACGCGACCTGACCACGGATCTCGCGCGTTCGATCGGACGCGCGGCCGTCACGGTGATCGCCCGTGACCGTCACGAGGCGCCGACGTTCTTGATCGGCCGCGACACTCGCGCATCGGGCCCGGTCCTCGAGGACGCGCTCGTGAACGGCATCCTCGCCGGTGGGGGCAACGCGATCCGCGCCGGCGTCGTCCCCACGCCGGGAGTGGCGTACCTCACGACCGAGCTCGGCGCCGAGTCCGGCGTGGTGATCTCCGCCTCGCACAACCCGCCCGAGGACAACGGGATC